>DATAVV010000385.1:0-9751 GCA_036267555.1 Streptosporangiaceae bacterium
GGTGGCGCGCTGGCGACCATGGCCGCCACCGCGGCCGTCGCCCTGATGGGGGGCTCGCCGGTCGCGGTCGCCGGGACCGCGCACACGACGTTAACCCCGAGGTCGGCCGCGGCGAGCGCCACCTACTACGCCGTGGGCAAGCGGGTCTGCCACGAGCCGAGGAAGCCGGGCCGGGCCGCCTGCTTCGCCATATACCGCGAGATCGTCAAGAAGGGCACCAAGGGCGCGCACGCGTTCAAGCGCGCCGCCGGCGCCACCGCGCCGGGCACCGCCGGACCCGCCGGCGGCCTCACCCCGGGTGACCTCGGCACCGCCTACGGGCTCAGCACCACCGGCGGCAGCGGGCAGACCGTCGCGATCGTCGACGCGTACAACGACCCCGACATCAACGCCAACCTGCAGACGTTCGACTCGCACTACGGCCTGCGGGCCTGCAGCACCGCCAACGGCTGCCTGCGGGTGGTCAGCCAGACCGGCGGTACCTCGCTCCCGGCCAACGACACGCAGGGCTGGTCGGTGGAGGAGAGCCTCGACGTCGAGGCCGTGCACTCGGTTTGCCAGGGCTGCAAGATCATCCTGGTCGAGGCCAACTCCTCGCTCGACAGCGACCTCGGCCGGGCCGAGAACACCGCGGTCTCGCTGGGTGCGACCGAGGTCTCGAACTCCTACGGGGAACCGGAGGCCGGCACCGACAGCACCTTCCAGGCCGCCTTCAAGCACCCTGGGGTCGTGATCGCCGCGTCGGCCGGCGACGACGGGTACGACTTCTACGACCTGCGCGCCAACACCGACCAGCCGAGCATCCCGGCCTCGTACAACACCGTGGTCAGCGTCGGCGGCACCTCGCTGTACCTCGGCCAGAACGCGTCCCGCCAGTCCGAGACGGTGTGGAACGACAACGGCGTGAAGGACTACAACCAGCAACTGGTCGGCCTGCCCCTGGGCGCGGGCGGCGGCGGCTGCAGCACCATGTTCAACGCGCAAGGGTGGCAGACCTCGCTGAGCGTCTGGCCCAGCACCGGGTGCGGCGCCAGGCGCCTGGACTCCGACGTCTCGGCCGACGCCGACTACCTGACCGGGCTCGACGTCTACGACTCTTACGGCTGCGGCGAGTGCGCTCCGGCCCCGGGCTGGTTCACGATCGGCGGCACCTCGCTCTCCTCGCCGGTCATCGCCGCGATCTACGGCCTGGCGGGCGGCGCCCACGGCGTGGCGTACCCGGCGCTCACGCTTTACGGGCACCCCGGAGCCGCCTACGACGTCACCACGGGCGGCAACGGCTGGTGCGCCGGGGCGGGCGCCGGCGGGTGCCCCAACCCGAACTCGCAGGGCTACGGCCTCGTGGACTGCGCGTACACCAGCAGCGGGGCGGTCAACGTGGGCGACCGGGCCTGTGACGCGCTCGCCGGCTTCGACGGGCCGACCGGCGTCGGCACGCCCAACGGGCTTAAGATTTTCACCAAGACCGGGCCGTCGGCCACGATCAGCGGCCCGACCTCGGTCACCCACGGCAAGACCAAGACCTGGACCGTGACCGCGTCCGACCCGTTCCCCGGCGGCACCATCGCCAGTTACCACTGGGTCTGGGGCGGCGGGATCAGCACGAACACCTCAGCCGGCTCCGCGTCGCACATCTACGCGAAAGCCGGGACCTACACGATCACGCTGACCTTGCAGGACAAGTACGGCGTGACCGGCACCGCCACCTACCACGTGAAGGTCGGCTAGCCAGCACAAGCAGGCGGCCCGGGCCCGGATGGCGGCCCGGGCCGCCGCATGCTGGGTCAGGACACCGGGACCAGCGCGAACGACTGCGCGGGGTCCGGCCCCGAGCAGGCCCATTGCTGCAGGACCACGCCCGCCGAGGTCGATTCGCCGGTCACGTCGAGGCACTGGCTGCCGCTGTTCTCGGCCGAGAACTCGTAGTCGCCGTCGGCCAGTTCGACCGGTACCCACTGCTGGTTGGTGCCGCCGGTGGAACTCCAGATCTGGATCGGCGTGCCGTTGGACGTCGCGCCCTGGCCGCCGGTGACGTCCCACACCTCACCCGGGGCATTCTGGCTGGCGACGTGGTAGTAGCCGTTGCCGTCGTACTGGAACTGCCATAGCTGGCTGGCCGTCCCGGTGCACGCCTGCTGCTGCACCGCGGTGCCGTTGGCGGTGCCCGAGTTCGCGGCCTGCGCGCACAGGCCACTCTGGGTGTTGCGCACCTCGTACCAGCCGGACGCGGCGATGGAACCGGCCGCGCTCGGGGCCGGCCAGGTGAACGTGGCCACCGCGCCCGCGGGCAGCGTGTAGCCGAAGGACTGCCCGGCGAAGTTCACGCCGAACGTCTGCGCCGAGCCGTTGTCGTTCAGCACCAGCAGCGCGGTGGAGCCGTCCGGGTTGGTGAACGCCACGTCCTCGATGCTGCCCGAGCCGTAGGTGTTGGACGCGATGCGCACCGCCCCCGGCCGCACGAACTTGCTGAGCTGGCCGAGCGCGTAGTACTCGGCGTTGTAGCTGACGGTCCCCGCGCTGTTGTTGACCGTGGCCACGGCCGTGCAGGTGGTGCAGTTCATGCTCGGCCCGCCGCTGGGGTCGAGCGCCATGTTCCAGGTCACCACGGAACTGGCGTAGTTGCGCACCGAGCCGATGAGCAGGTTCTCCGCCTCCCAGTCCAGCGTGTCCGCGAACGTGTCGGCCGGGTCCGAGGCCTGGCTGCCGGAGCATTCGGTCTGGTAGACCCCGTAGGCCGGGTACTGGGCCTCGACCGTGGACATCGCGCTCGGGTCCCCGGCGTAGCAGTGCCAGGCGATGCCGGACACGTACTGCGCCGCGGCCGAGCCGAGCACCGTCTCGGGGAAGCTCGGGTCGTTCCAGTTGTGGTCGTAGGCGAGGATCTTGGTGCTCAGCCCCGCGGAACGCATCGCCGGGCCGAGGTTGTCCGCGATGAAACTGGCTTCCTGGGTCGAGGTGAACGTCGAGCCCGGGTAGTTCGACGGCGAGTACTCCGGCTCGTTCTGCGGCGAGATCAGCGACACCGGCACGCCCGCGGCCTGGTAGGCCTGCAAAAACTTCACCAGGTAGTTCGCGAAGTACGGGTAGTCGCCGCTCTGCAGCGTGCCGCCGATCATCGAGCCGCTGGTCTTCATCCAGCCGGGCGGGCTCCACGGCGTCGCCATGATCGTGACGGCCGGGTTGAGCTGCAGCGCCTGCTGCAGGATCGGGATGATGTAGCTCTGGTCGTGCGCGACCGAGAAGTTCGCGAGGGTCGGGTCGGTCTGGCCGGCGGGCATGTCGTCGTAGCTGAACAGCGACCGCGAGAAGTCCGACGCGCCGATCGGCTGGCGCAGGAAACTCAGCCCGATGCCCTGGGTCGGGCTGAACAGGCTGGTCATGATCTGGTTGCGCAGCGGCGAGTTGTACACCAGCCAGGCCGAGGAGTCGGTGAACGAGGCGCCGAACCCGGTCATCGCCTGGTACCTGGTGGCCGGGTTCACGGTGATGGCCAGGCTCTGCGTGCTGGCGCCGGGCGCGAACGCGGTGCCGGCCTGCGGCGCGAGCAGCCGGCTCTGATCCTGGGTGGTCTCCCAGACCGAGACGGGGGCGCCGGCCTGGGCCTGGGAGGGGGCGGCGCGCAGGACGGCGAACCCGGAGGCCGCGGCGGCGACCAGAATGGCCACGGCCAGGGGCACGAGCCGGGAACGGGCGCGGCGATGGGGGCGGGGGCGGGGCATGGAACTCCTTCGTTGATCGCGAGGAAATGCCGGACGGCAGACATATCCGGTGCGCGTATGCTGCCGCCCCGCAGCCCGTAACCAGGAACCGTGCCCCAATACGCAGTCGCGTTCCAGAAACGCTGCTTCGCTCCGCGAACGTAAAGCCCGGTCTTATGCCCGTCAAGGTCCAGTTCCGCTTATTAACAATTATTTTTAACGCTGGGCCCTGGTGCTCTCCGTGCCCCGGCCTCGTCGGGCGCCAGGTCGGCGGGCGGGCGTCCGTACGAGCGCGGGCGGGCGGCACTTTTCCATGATCGTGGCTGATTGAGTACCGTATTCGTCATCACCAATCAGCCACGATCAAGGAAATGGGTGGGCGGGTGAGCGGTCTGCGGGTGTTGTTCATCGGCGGCAGCGGGGTGATCAGTTCGGCGTGCTCCTGGGCGGCGGTGGAGCGGGGCATCGAGTTGGCCGTGGTCAACCGGGGCGTCAGCCGGGACCGGCCGCTGCCGCCGGAGGCGACGGTGCTGCGCGGCGACGTGCGCGATCCGGCGTCGATGCGCGAAGCCATCGGGGACCGGGAGTTCGACGCCGTGGTCGACTGGGTCGCGTACACGCCCGGGCACGTGCGGGCCGACATCGACCTGCTGCGCGGGCGCACCGGGCAGTACGTGTTCATCAGTTCCGCCTCGGCCTACCAGACCCCGCCGGCCCGGCTGCCGGTGCTGGAGTCGACGCCGCTGCGCAACCCGTACCTGCAGTACTCCCGGGACAAGATCGCCTGCGAGGACCTGCTGACCGCGGCCTACCGCGAGAGCGGGTTCCCGGCCACGATCGTGCGGCCCTCGCACACCTACGACAAGACGCTCGTGCCGTTCAACGGCGGCTGGACGATCCTGGGCCGGATGCGGCAGGGCAAGCCGGTCGTCGTGCACGGCGACGGCACCTCGCTGTGGACGCTGACCCACCACCGTGACTTCGCCCGCGGCTTCGTGCCGCTGCTGGGCCACGCGCGCACGCTGGGCGAGGCCTTCCACATCACCTCCGACGACGTGCTCACCTGGGACCAGATCGCCCACACCCTCGCCGCGGCCGCCGGGACCACCGCCGACATCGTGCACGTCCCCTCGGACGTGATCGCCGCGACCGACCCGGACTGGGGCGGCAGCCTGCTCGGCGACAAGGCGCACTCGCTGACGTTCGACAACGCCAAGCTGCGCGCCGTGGTCCCCGGCTACCTGGCCACGATTCCGTTCGAGCAGGGCGCCCGCGAGATCGTGGCCTGGTACGACGGGGATCCGGCCCGGCAGCAGGCCGACGCCCGCATCGACGCGGCCATGGACAAGCTCACCGCCGTCTTCCGGCCGGCGTGAGCTGCGCCGCAACCAGGCGCGCGGCCAGGAGGCGCGCGGTCAGTGGACCAGCCAGCGGGCGCTGAGCGCGAGCGCGGCCACGGCGGCCAGGGCGAAGATCATGACCCAGGCGCCGCCCGGCAGCGGGGTCAGGCGGCCTAGCTGGTCGGCGTCGGAGCGCTGGGCCCAGCCGCGCCGCCGTTCGGCCTGCAGCTCGATCACCGGCCGCACGCCGCCCAGCAGCAGGAACCAGGTCATCGTGTAGCCGAAGGCGCCCTGGACCGCCGGCGAGGCGAACAGGCAGACCCCGGCGATCGCGCCCGCGGTGACCAGCACGGCCAGCATGCCGTAGACGTTGCGGATCGCGATCGCGAGCCCGGCCAGCAGCACCAGGCTGAGCAGCAGCATCGCGGTCAGGTGCCCGATCGCCAGCAGCGCGGCCGCGCCCAGGCCGAGCAGCGAAGGCGCCGGGTATCCGGCGGCGGCGGTGAACGCGATGCCCGGGCCGTAGGAGCGGCCAGACGACATGGTCTCGCCCGCGGTGCTGCGGTACAGCCGGACCCCGGACAGGTGCCGGCCGGCGGCCAGCGCGGTCAGCGCGTGGCCGCCCTCGTGCACGATCGTCACCACGTTGCGCGCCACCGGCCAGAGCCGGGGCGAGGCCACGGCGGCGAGCGCGAGCACCGCGCTGCCCAGGATCAGCCACCGCGGCGGCAGCGGCTGGGTGGCCAGCGCGTGGTGCCACACGTTGCCGGCGCGCTGCCCCAGGCCGCCGGCCAGGGTGGCCGGGCCGTGCCCGCCCCCCGCGCCGAGGGTGGCCGGGCCGTGCCCGCCGCCCGCGCGCAGGCGCGCCGCGCCGGCCGCTCGAACCGCGTCAGTTCCTGTTCCTGGCATCCGCCCTGCCCTGGGAGTTCGCGCCGGACCGCATTCCGGCGCCCGCTCGCCCGCCAGACTAGGCGAGTGCCGTGCGCGCGGCGAGCCCGGTCGGGGGCAGTTTTTCACGATCTGGGGGGATGACGTGTGATATGCGCACGCGAGTAACCCAGATCATGGTCGCGGCGGCCGGATGTGGCGCGCGGGCCTGGCGCCGGGCATGCTGTCGGGGTGCCGGACGCCGTCGCCACCAACATCGTCGTCTTCGGGCGGGGCCTGGCGGCCGACGGGGCGGGGTTCCGGCTGAGCCAGGCCAGCACCGAGCGGGTCGCGGCGCTGACCGGCTACGTCCGGCGCAACGCCGCGGCTTTCGATGCCCGGCGCGGCCGGATCGTGTTCAGCGGCGGCTGGGCGGGCGCGGCGGACGGCGCCGGCCGGCCCCCGGCCCGGTTCCGTGAGGGCACCCTGATGCTGGAGCAGGCCCGGGCGGCGGGCATCGGCGGCGAGAGCCTTGGCCGCTACGCCGACGCCTACGCGGAGACCGAGTCCGACAGCACCCTCGAGAACGCGCTTCGCACCCAGGAGGCGGGCTACTTCGCCGATGTCCGCTTCGGCGCCCGCGAACCGCTCGGCCTCGTCGCGCACGCGGGTCACCTGCCGCGCATCGACTACCTGATGCGCCGGGTCTACGGCCTGCCGCGCGACGCGGTGCTGCCGATCGTCGCCCCCGGCGCCGACGAGTTCAGCGGCGGCCTGCCCGAGAGCGTCCTGCTGGCCGTCACCCGCCTGGCCTTCCTGGGCGCTGGTGACGGCGACGACCTGCGCCGCCGCCACCGGCTGCTGGTGGCCGGCCGCCGGCCGCTCCGCGCGGCCTGACGATCGGCCCGCGGGCGGCCCGGGTGGTCCGGTGCCGCGTCACGGCCTGCTGGCCGGCCCGGGCTTTCGCCCCGGGCCGGGAATCGCGAAGATGGCTAGCGGGGGACTTTCCGCGACGGAGGGAACGGGGATGGCTCAGACAGCCGGACAGGCGGATACCCGCCCGGGTTACGCGAGCCTGGTAGCCGGGGCGCTACCACCTGTACATCGCGCTGGGCTGCCCGTGGGCGCAGCGGACCGCGATCGTGCGCAAGCTCAAGGGCCTCGAGGACGTCGTGTCGCTGTCCAACGTCGACGACCAGCGCGACGGGCGGGGCTGGGCGTTCCGGGAGCGCCGCGGCGCCGACCCGGTGAACGGGTTCACCCTGCTGGCGCAGGCGTACGAGGCCACCGAGCCCGGCTACGCCGGGCACGTGTCGGTGCCCGCGCTGTGGGACCGGCAGACCGGGAAGCTGGTCAGCAACAACTTCCCGGACATCACAATCGACTTCGACACCCAGTTCGGGGCGTTCGCCCGGACCTCGCTCGACCTGTACCCGCCCGAACTGCGCGGCGACATCGACGCGCTGAACGAGCGGGTGTACGAGACCGTCAACAACGGGACGTACCGGGTCGCCGGGGCCACGACCGAGCCGGAGTACCAGGAGCTACGGCAGAAGCTGACCGGCACGCTGGACGCGCTCGACGAGCGCCTGGCCGGGCAGCGCTACCTGTTCGGCGCCGCGGTGACCGAGGCCGACGTGCGCCTGTGGCCGACGCTGGCCCGGTCTTCGCCGCGATCGCGGGGTTCGGCGCGGGGCCCAAGCCCAGCTTCTTCAACGGCTCGCCGTGGCGCATCCACGTCGACCCCTACGCTGCCGACTGGGACGAGCCGCACGGTCGGCAGCACCTGGCTTGTGCGTCGGCATGATTGGTATCCGCCTAGCTCGGCGTGCCGACAAATCGGCGGGCCGCAGATATGAAGCTTGGCCCGGCATCTTCCGGACCGGCGCTGGCTAGTACCCCGCTCGGCGAGCGGTAGCCAAGCTGGGGGCATGGATGCTCAAACCAGCGTGCGGCAATGTCAGGTGAGTACTCCTGGGCGAGGAGAGTCACGGCCTGGAAGGCGAGCCGCAGCTTTGCCTCCACTGTCCGTGAACGCACCGCTCGTTCGCCATCGGCCCACTGATGCACCGCGCGTGTCTCCCGAACTCCCGCGACTTTCGCCACGGTGCCCACGCCCAGGGTCTGACGCAGCACATTGACCATCGGAGCCAGGTCCTCAAGGAGAGATCGGCGGTACACGGCTACCTCAGCATCGGTGAGGGTGATTGTGTCGCCTTCTCCTGCGAAATTCACTCGGGGGGCCTCCGTCACGGTCCTTGCCACGCCACCCCACTTTCTCCCACCGCCAACCACCAGTCAAGAACATGAGTGAACCAGGTTGAACACAGAGGACCGGTATCTCTAAGTAGCCAATAATCACTGCTTGTAGTACAGCTGCCTCCGCCGCTGCCGTGTTCGAAGCTTCAAGTGAGTGCTTCTGACGCGAATCCGCACGGTCGGTGCCGGGTGGCGGTGGTGAGCGGTGGGGATTAGTGGTTACCACAGTCCAAACGCTTGTCAATCACAGGTCTGCCACGCAGAGTCATACCTACAGGCGAACATGCGTTCGAGGGGTACTGATGTCACGGAGGCCGGCCAGGGCCGCACTCGCGGTCGGAGGTCTCGTCCCAACATTCGGGACGCTGACCATGCTGCTGGCCGATCCCTGGCTGGCGACAGCCCTCATAGGTCTCGCTGCGGGACTCGCTGGCCTCTGCTGCTGGGTGCTGCTCCGGCACCCGTACTTCGAGATCTGCGAGACCTCGGAGGAGGGATCCCGCCGCAGGCGGTGGCGACTTGGCGTCGAGCGGCACTCGTCACGCACGCGACCATCGCGAGAGTTCAGCAACTCGTCATCCGCCGGGCGTCCGCACCACTTGCCGTAAGGAGAAGCCATGTTTCTGGGAACCCACGTCCTGCGTATGGACCACAAGAGCCGACTGGTGCTCCCGGCAAAGTTCCGCGACGGCCTGCAAGAAGGGCTGGTCATCACCAAAGGCCAAGAGCGCTGTCTCTATGTTTTCCCTATAACAGAATTCAGTCGTATTACCGACGCGCTTCGCACAGCCCCCGTTACTGCCAAGGCGGTTCGGGATTATAGCCGGGTGTTCTTCGCCTCAGCCTATGACGATGCCCCAGACAGCCAGGGAAGAGTTGTGATCCCGGCCAGCCTCCGGGAGTACGCAGGCTTAAAAGGAGACTGTGTAGTCGTCGGGGCGAACACAAGGATGGAAGTCTGGGATTACAACTCATGGAATTCCTATCTGGCCCAGCAGGAGACAGCATTCTCCGTCGTAACGGAGGAAGTGCTTCCCGGCGTGCTCTAACCGGTAGTAGCCTCCCCTTCTTGTTGGGGGGTGGATCGTCAACAGGGAGCACGGGCCATGCCGCTGAAGCCACCCGACTTCGATCGATGGTTTGCCGCCAGCGCCGGGAGAGGGCCTGATGGCGTGCGCTTCGCCCTGCACCGGGACATGGGCTGGCTGTGGCTGCCCAGCGGCCGCCTGGTGGCGGCGGCGCCGATCAGTTATCCCGACCCCGACAAGTACGCCTTCGTCCAGACGGTGCTCCCCGGCCGGTACCCGGTGGGCCTGCTCGTCGAGGAGTATCCGGTGCGCTCGGGGCCAGGCGCCGCAGCGCCCGGAGCCACGATCGAGTACGTGGCCGCCGCGCGTCTGGTCGTCCGGGACGAGCCGGCCGCCGCCTGGGAGATGGCGCTGCGGCCAGGCCAGGACGTCAGTGATCTCGACGACGACAGCTTCTTCGGCTTCCCGGTGGACGGCGGGATGGCCTGTTTCACCGACGCCCAGACCCTCCTCACCCTGGACGCCCTGGAGATCCCGGACACCGGCGACGACGAAAGCT
>DATAVV010000386.1:0-3351 GCA_036267555.1 Streptosporangiaceae bacterium
CGCGGTCGAGACCACGACCTGGGACACCAGCAGGTCGCGCGCGCTGCTGCTGAGCACGAGCAGGCCGCCCACCGGGAACCCGTCGGCCCGCAGAGCCTCGCACGTCACGAGGTCACACGAGACGACATCGTTGGGGCTGACCTCCTGCTCCACCCAGGCGGCGGCCTCCCCGCGGGTTCCGGTCTCGGCGTGGGCGGGGATCGCCGACGAGGTGTGCATGGACCGCATGATCGTCACCGACGCGGCCGCGACCAGCACAACCGCCGCGGCGGCCAGCCCCGCCGTGCGGTAGTACTTGCGCCGCGGGTTCGGCTTCTTCCGCGTGGTCCGCCTGGGGTGCTCCAGCAGGTCGGCCGGGCGCGCGGCCGTGGCGGCCCGCTCCTTGGGCTGGCCCTTGGGCTGATCGGCGGCCCGGTCTTCGGGGTCTTCGGGCTGCTCGTGCCCCGGGGGCTCGGCTAGGTCCAGCCGGGCCACGCGATCCAGTTTGGCCACCCGGTCGGGTGATCCGCCGGGTTCCGGCCCGGCGCCCCGGCTCAGCTTGGTGCCGCCGCCCCCCGGCTTGCCGGCCCGGCCCGGCCGGGTGAAACTGAGCAGCTTGGAGTCGGTGTCCGACGGCCCCCGCTCTTCCGACGCGACGTCCGAGGCGTCCGCGTGCCCGGCGCCGTCCGCGTCACTCTCGTCGCTGCGAGCACTGTCGTGGCTGCCGGCACTGTCGTGGCTGCCGGCACTGTCGTCGCTGCGAGGCCCATCCGGCTTGCCTGGCTGTGCGGTGTCGCCAGCGGCGGCTAGATCGGCCTCGGCCGTACGTTCCCACTCGGCCTGGGCCGCGCGCTCGATGCGTATCCGCTCGGCCTGGGCCGCCTGCTCGGCTCGTATCAGCTTGGCCTGGGCCGCCCGCCTGCGCTCGGCCTCGGCCCGCTCACGCTCGGCCTGTGCCGTGCGCTCCGCCTGTTCCGCCGATTCCCGCTCGGCTCGTTCGCGTTCGGCTTGCGCTTCGCGTTCGGCCTGGGCCTTGCGTTCGGCTTCGGCCTGGGCTCCGGCTCGTTCGCGTTCGGCCTGAGCTTCGCGTTCGGCCTGTGCCGTGCGCTCCTCTTGTGCCTTGCGGTCGGCCTCGGCCTGGCGTTGTGCCTGAGCTTCGCGCTCGGCGCGTTCCGCGGCTTCTCGCTTGGCTTGCTCGGCGCGCGCGCGTTCGGCTTGCGCTTCGCGTTCGGCTTGCGCTTCGCGTTCGGCCTGGGCCTTGCGCTCGGCCTCCGCCTGGGCGTCGCGTTCCTGCCTGGCCCGGGCCTCGCGTTCGGCTTGCGCTTCCGCTTCTCGCTTGGCTTCCGCTTCTCGCTTGGCTTCCGTCTCGCGCTTGGCTTCCGCCTCTCGCTGGGCCTGGGCTTCGCGTTCCTGCTTGGCCTCGGCTTCGCGCTCGGCTAGTTCCTCGCGAACGCGGGCGACCTGCGCTTCGCGCGCGCGCTCGGCTTGCTCGAGCCGTTCGCGCTGGGCCTGGGCGGCGCGTTCGCGTTCCGCGCGCGTCCACTCCTCCGCCTCGGCCTGCTCGCACTCGGCTCGTGCGATGCGCTCGGCGCGGGCCACCTGGGCCGCGCGCTCCGCAAGTTCGGCCTGGGCGGCGCGTTCCCGTTCGGCCTGGGCGGCCTGCTCGCGTTCGGCCTGGGCGATCTGCTCACGCTCGGCCCGGCCCGCGCGCTCGGCCTGGGCGCGCTCCCGCTTGGCCGCGCGACGCTCCCGCTTCACGCTCCGGCCGCGCCTCAGAGCATGGTCCGGCCGCCCGGTGTCGTCACGCCCGGTGTCATAAAGCTCGGCACTATCCAGCCCGGCGCTGCTATCGGTGCTGGCGCTGCTATCGGTGCTGGTGTTGCTATCGGGGCGGCCTGTTCGTCCGGGCGATGCAGGTGGCGCGGCGTGGGCCGGTTTATTTTCCGGGACCGCAATAGCCCCGGTGGCCGTTAGCCGTGGCACGGGCGCGGTATCGAACTCCGCGTCCGCATCGGACATGCGCCCGCGCAATGAGGTGGGCAGTATCGACCGGACAGTTCCGTTCGATGATTTCCCGGCCCCGGTTCCCCGTGTCCGCCGCGGCAGGGAAGCGGATCCGGGACGGTCGTCATGATCTGACGGGACAGCCTGCCTTGTCTCTTCCTCGTGTGCGGCCTGGGCGTGGGCAGCATTGACCACGGCCTGCATGCGCTGCAGCAATTCCTCTGGTAGCTCCGGCCTCGCCGTTGTGGCCGGCCCTGCCCGAGTCGCGCCAGGAACGCGCCGCGTCAGCGGCGGCTTGCTGCTGTCATCTCCCAAGCGGCCAACCCCCCAGGGCACACGCGTTCGGGATGACGCGATCCCCGGAACACAGCGCAGCACACGACGCCCTGGTCTTCAAGCCAAATGACCTGTTGTCACGAAATAGTTACGTAATGCTTTCCCCGTGCCGAGGCCGCTGTGTGCCGCTCATCGCGCCGCTGAGTTATCAACTCCCGCCCCGAACTGGGCTTCTTCCGATAAGGCAGCATAACGCGCCGGGATAGGGCGGCGCTGTGTCCTCTCGGGCAGAGCATCGCAGAGACAGAAGATTCAGCAAACATCCTTCCCTCACCGTGATCGGACAGTACCTTCTCGTATGGGGTGTTCCTGTTCGCGGGAGTATCGCCACGGCGTGTGACGTCAGCAACACAGAAAGTGGGCTGCCGGGGGGGAGCCGAGGCGCCCCTGGGTACGTCCCTGAGCGCAGACGGGTGCGGCCTATGGAGCACGGGACAACGACCCGCCAGGCGACTGAGGTCTCCGGCTCCGCCACGTTGGATGCAGCGCCCGCAGCCCCCGCCGAGGGCTCACGCTGGGACCCGCGCGTGATCGGGCGCCACGCCCCGCGCTGGTGGCCCCTGGCCGCCGTGCTGATCGTGCAGGCGGTCCTGTCCTTGCGGCTGGTCTGGGTCAACACGGCGTTCCAGGACGAGGCTACGTACCTGTGGGCCGGGCACCTGGAGTGGGCGAACTGGCTGCACGGCACCCCGGTCCCGCCGTTCGCGGCCTATTTTTCGGGGGCACCGGTCATCTACCCGCCGCTCGGAGCCCTGGCCGACAGCATCGGCGGGCTCGCCGCCGCCCGCATCCTGTCCCTGGTCTTCATGCTCGGCGCGACCGCGCTGCTGTGGGGTGCCGCGGACCGCCTGTACGGCCGGCGGCCGGCCTTCTTCGCCGCCGCGCTGTTCGCCGTCATGGGCCCGACGCTGCACCTGGGCGCGTTCGCCACGTACGACGCCATGGCGGTGTTCCTGGTCGCGCTCGCGACCTGGCTGGTGGTCCGGGCCCCCGACAGCGGGGACGCCACCGGCCGGATGGTGGCCGCGGGAG
>DATAVV010000387.1:0-25481 GCA_036267555.1 Streptosporangiaceae bacterium
GGCCGCGATTGACGCGGCCGCCCCCCGCGGTTTGATGTGGCCGCGCCGCCGCCGATCTACCATTCAGTTATGAACGCGTCCGTACCCGGCATACCCGGCGTACCCGACGATCCGCTTCCGCCTTCTCCGCCTTCTCCGCCCACGGCGTACCGGCCGCGCCGACGGCCATGGCGCATGCCCGTCACGATCGCGGCGGTCGTCGGCTGCCTGGTGGCGGCGGTCGTGACCGGCGCCGCGGCGCGGGCGGACCTGACCCGCAAGCCCACGGCCGCCGAGTTGTCAGCGGCCGCCGCGGGGGCCCTGGCCGGCCGCTGGCGGACCTGGCCGTCGGGCAAGATCTTCCCGGCCGCGCTCGGCTACGGCACGGACCTGCTGACCCAGGAGAACGCGCGGCGCGTGGGCATCGCGTCGGCGACGGCCTGCCCGGCCGGCCTCGATGCCACGCTGCGCGGGCTCGCGGCCAGAGACGGCTGCCGCGCGGTGCTGCGCGCGACATACGTCGACCAGTTGCAGGGCGTGGTGTACACGCTGGGCGTGGTGGCGTTCGCCAGTCCCCGGCGCGCCGCGGCCTTCGCCCGCGACCTGCCCAAGGGCCAGTCCGAGGTCACCGGCCTGAATGCGCTGGCCTTCGCCGGGACCGCGAGCGCGGCATTCGTCGACCCGGGGCGGCAGGCCGCCACGTCCTCGCAGCGCGGCCCGTACGTGGTGCTCACCGTGGCCGGTTACGCCGACGGCGCGCCCGCGGCGGCCACGCTGCAACGCCGGGCGGCGGATTTCACGCCGGCCACCCAGTTGGCGGGCGAGGTCATCGCCCCGCTGGCCGTGCCGGCCGTGGTCAGTTGCCAGAGCCGGGCGTTCTCGTGCTGACCGGGATGAAGCGGCCCGCCGCGCCGCGCGCCCGGCGGGCGCCCCGCGCCCCGCGGGCGGCGCTGGCGGTGACGCTGGTCGTGACCCTGGCCGTGGCCTGGTCCGCGGCGGGCGGCCTGCGCGCGCCCGCGGCCTCGGCCCAGAGCGTCGGGCAGCAGATCCGCGCGGCCGAGATGCCCGAACTCCGGCAGATCGACGTGCCCACGGCCTGGCGGCTGGCCAAGGGCAGCGGGGTGACCGTGGCCGTCCTCGACACCGGCACCGACGCGGGCGCCCCGGACCTGGCCGGCTCGGTGACGACCGGCCCCGACTACACCCGGGGCGCCGACCCGCCCGGCTACCAGCCTCCGCACCTGCACGGCACCTATATCGCGTCGCTGATCGCCGGCCACGGAAGCGGGCCCGGCCGGACCGGCGGGGTGATCGGCGTCGCGCCCGACGCGAAGATCCTCGCGGTGCGGGTCATCCTGGACGACCAGGAGCCCGGCTTCGCGGTCTACAACGAGAACTCGACCTTCGAGGCCGCGATCCCGGACGGCATCCGCTACGCGGTCAGCCACGGCGCGAGCGTGATCAACATGTCGCTGGGCTCGACGAACCCGACCCGGGACATGCGGCTCGCGATCGGCTACGCGGTCGCCCACAACGTCGTCGTCGTGGCGTCGGCCGGGAACGACGGCTCGGCCGGAAGCGGGTTCACGCCCTACTCCTACCCGGCCTCCTTCACCGGGGTAATCTCGGTGGCCGCGGTCGGCGCCACCGGCAAGCGGGCCAGCTTCTCCGACCGCAATGCGTCCGTGGTGATCTCCGCGCCGGGCGTGAACATCCTCGGCGCCGGCCCCGGCGGCCAGTACCTGTCCGGCAGCGGCACCAGCCCGGCGTCGGCGTTCGTGGCCGGGGTGGCGGCGCTGATCCGGTCCAAGTACCCGAGGCTGTCGCCCGCGCTGGTGACCCAGGCCCTGGTCGCGTCCGTGACGCACCGGCCCGCGGGTGATTACAGCCCGAACATCGGGTTCGGTGAGGTCAACGCCTCGGCCGCGCTGGCCGCCGCCGCCCGCCTGGCCGGCCATCCGGCCGCGACCGGCCTCAGCGCGTCGGCGCGCTTCGGCGGCGCCGCACCCGGCCCGATCCAGGTCGTGCACCGCAGCTACCCGACGATCGCCGCGCTGGCCGCGATCGCGGCCCTGGCCCTGCTCGGCGCCCTGGTCGCGCTCGTGCTCCTGATACGCCAGATGCGGCGTCCCCGCCCCACGATCGCCTCCGGACCGGACACCACGTTCAACCTGGACATCCCGTGACGCGCCGAGATTTGATAGTTACTAAATAGGCGTACGCTTCCCTTATGTCCCCTAATGAGGCCGAGCCCGGCCGCGCCGGCGACGAAGCCGCCCCGGCGGCCGGCTCGACACCGGCGGCCGGGGCGCCGCTGGCCGCAGACCCGGACGGCGCAATCCTGCCCGAGGCGCCGGGCTCCTTAGCGACTCAACACCCGCCCGCCCAACCCTCGTCGGCCGAGCCGGCCGCTCCGGCCGAGCCGGCCGCTCCGGCCGCTCCGGCCGTGCCGGTGCCGGCCGGGGCCGTGGTGACCCCGAAGCGGCGGCGGAAGCTGGCCCGCGCCGTCCCCCTCGGGCTGCTGATCGTCGTCGGCCTGGCCGGCGTGGGCGGGGGCGGGGCCGCCCTGGCCCTGGAAATGACCCGCCATGCCACCCAGGCCGAGCAGGCGGCCGCGCTGCGGACGGAACTGGCCTCGCGCTGGGAGCGGCTGCCCGCCGGCAAGATCTTCCCGGGCACGGTCGGCTACGTCACCTTCCTCGGCTTCAACCAGACGGCCCAGCGGATCGGGATCGCCCCGCGGGCCACCTGCGCGGCCGCGCTCGACCCGGGCGCCGCCAGCGTGCTGCGCCGCTACGGCTGCGTGGCCGTGCTCCGCGCGACGTACGTGGACGCCTCGGGCACCCTGGCCGGGACGATCGGAATCGCGGTCATGAGCAGCACCAGCGCCGCGAATCGGGCCGTGGCCGCCGCGTCCGACGTCTCGGCGAACGCCGGGGTGAGAACGTTCAGCCTGCCCGGCACCCTGGCCGACCAGTTCACCGACGCTCAGCGCCGGGTGTTCTTCTCGGTCCAGAGCATCGGGCCCTACGTGTTCCTCTACTCGGGGGGCTACACCGACGGCCGCGTCAGTGGCTCGTCGGCCAGCACCCCCACCCTCACCGACCTGGGCTCGGGCGCGATCCTCGGCGTGCAGAACGTGCTTACTTACCAGGGCCGGGCGTGCTCGATGAAGGACATTAAATGCTGACCCGCCTGCTGACCCCGTGCCGGGCCGCCGGTTGCTGCGCGGTGGCGGCCGCGATCACGATCTGCGCCGTCTCGAGCGCCCCGGGCGCGCGTTCCGCCGCCACTGTGCGTTCCGCCGCCGCTGTGCAGTCCACAACCGCTGTGCAGTCCACAACGGCTGTGCGTTACCAGTCGGCCTCGTTCGGGCCGGGCGCGGCCGCCCAGTTGATCAAGGATACGGCCAATGCGTGGAAGATCACTCAGGGCAGCGGCGTCACTGTGGCCGTGCTCAGCACGGGCGTGGACGCGAACGCGGTCGGCCTGGCCGGCAAGGTCAGGACCGGCCACGACTACGTGCCCCTGCCTTATCCTGCGCCGCTCTACGGCACGCTGATCGCGTCGGCGATCGCGGGCGCCGGCCCGACCTCCGCGAGCCCGGTCGGGCCGATCGGCCGTGCCCCGCAGGCGAAGATCCTTAGCATCCGGATCTTGGCTGACGGCACCGTTCCCGGGGGCACGGCCTACGACAGGAACCTAGATCCCGGTGGCTCTGTCCTGGCGCCCGCCATCACCGAGGCGGTCAACCAGGGGGCCAAGGTCATCTACATCGGCATGTGGGAAGACTCGCCAACGCTGCAGATGGAACAGGCCGTCCAGTATGCGATGACCAAGAACGTCGTGCTCGTCGCCCTGGAGACCCAGCAGGGCGACCACTCGAACAGCCCGGTGTACCCGGCCAGCCTGCCCGGGGTCATCGGCGCGGGCATTGTCTCCCTGTCAGGGCTGCCCGCCGCGGTCCCGGAACTCTCGGTGTCGGGAAACGAGTCGATCCTGGTTGCTGCGCCCGGTGACCAGCTTCTCGCGTCGGGGCCGAACGGCCCCGACTACATCGACCAGAATGAGTACTCCGCGAACGCCTGGCTGGTAGGTACCGCAGCGCTGATCAAGTCCGTCGATCCCAACCTGAGTCCCGCGCTGGTCGCCCGGGCGATCGCGCTGTCGGCGCGGGACCGCCCGGCGGGCGGCTACAACACCACGGTCGGGTTCGGCCTGATCAACCCGGCCGGGGCGCTGCAGCAGGCGGCGGCCCTGGCCAAGCTGACCGCCACCGCGGCCCCCGGGGCGGCGGTGGCGAACCCGTCGGCGCGGCTAGCCTCGGGGCCCGCGCCGGGAACTATCGACGCCGTGCACCACTCCACGGTCAAGCTGGCCGGTTTCGGGGCCGCGATCGTGGTCGGGCTGGCCTGCCTGCTGCTGGCGGTGCTGCTGGCCCGGCGCGGGCGGCGGGGCCACGCGGGCCGGGCGGCCCAGGCGGGTCAGGGCAGCGTCAGGATCTCGTAGCCGTCGGAGGTGACCACGAGCGTGTGCTCGAACTGGGCCGTGCGCTTGCGGTCCTTGGTCACGGCCGTCCAGCCGTCGGGCCAGATGTCGTAGGAGATCGAGCCGACCGTCAGCATCGGCTCGATCGTGAACGTCATGCCCTGCTCCATGATCACCGAGACGTCCGGGTCGTCGAAGTGCGGCACGATCAGCCCGGAGTGGAACGTGGTCCCGATGCCGTGCCCGGTGAAGTCGCGGACCACGCCGTACCCGAAGCGGCGCGCGTAGGACTCGATCACCCGGCCGATCGCGTTGAGCGGCCGGCCCGGCGCCACGGCGCGGATACCGCGCATCATCGCCTCGCGGGTGCGCTCGATCAGCAGCCGGGACTCCTCGTCGACGTTGCCCGCGGGGAACGTCGCGTTGGTGTCGCCATGCACGCCGCCGATGAAGGCGGTGATGTCCACGTTGACGATGTCCCCGTCCGCGATCACCGTGTCGTCCGGGATCCCGTGGCAGATGACCTCGTTGATCGAGGTGCACAGCGACTTCGGGTAGCCGCGGTAGCCGAGCGTGCTCGGGTACGCCCCGTGGTCGAGGAGGAAGTCGTGCCCGACCTGGTCGAGTTCGTCGGTGGTCACCCCGGGAGCCACGTGCCGGCCGACCTCTTCGAGCGCCTGAGCCGCGATGCGGCCGGCGACCCGCATCCGCTCGATGGTCTCGGCGTCCTTGACGTCAGGCTCTCCGAGCCGTGGCCGTTTTCTGCCAACGTATTCCGGGGCAGTGATGTGCGAGGGTACCTGCCGCATCGGAGAAATCCGGCCGGGCTGGAGCGTGGTTGCCATGATCTGGGAGTGTAGTTGCCATGAGCGATGAACAGCGCTGGTGGTTCTGCCTGAAGCACAACACGGTGGAGTCGGACGACGGATGCCCGGGTAAGGACCGGCTCGGTCCTTACCCGAGCCGGGACGCGGCGGCGCACGCCCTGGAGACCGTGAAGCGGCGCAACCAGGAATGGGACGAGGCCGACAACTGAGCGGCATCTCGCGGGCGGCGCCGGCCCCCGGCCCGCCCGCTGGTGTCGCCGCTTACGCTTCCGGGCGTTCCCGGTAAGGTAAGCAGAAGCCGCCGCTGCGGCCCAGAGAGGCGGACGGGGTGAACGAGCAGACCGGTAACCACTTGCCGCCGGCCGCCGAGTCGCGGCTCGCGGAGATCCGGCGCAGCGGGACCTGGGGGTCCGCGCTATCGGCCGATGAGTTCACCGCGATCCGGGGCGTCGGGTTCGAGCCGGTGGGCCAGGTGCTCGGGGCCGCGGTCTACAACGTCGGGTACACCGGAGGCTACGCGTGCCCCGGAGCCTGGGCCGGCTACGGGGCCAGTTACGTCACACCCTACCGCAGCGTCACGGCGGTGTCCGGGGTCAGTTCCCTGGGCTCGTTCGGGCCCATGGTGCAGACTCTCTACCAGGCGCGCCGCAAGGCGCTCGGGCGGATGTCGGCCGAATGCGCGGAACTCGGCGGCCACGGGGTCGTGGGCGTGATGCTGACCATCGGCAGCTTCCCCGCGGGCGGGCTGGAGTTCAAGGCGATCGGCACGGCCGTGCGGGCCCCCGGCGGGGTCGCGCTGAAAAAGCCGTTCACGTCCGATCTGTCCGGGCAGGACTTCGCCAAGCTGATCCTGGCCGGCTGGGTTCCGGTCGGCATGGCCCTCGGGATCTCGGTCGGTGCCCGGCACGACGACTGGCTGACGATCAACCAGACTCGCTGGGGGACCGGCAACACCGAGGTGAGCGGGTACACCGACCTGGTCAACCAGTCCCGCCACGACGCGCGCACCCAGTTGGACCAGGACGTGGCCAGGCTCGGCGGCCGCGGCGTCGTGGTGAAGACCATGGACATGCGGATCCGCGAGCGCGAGTGCCCGATGGTCGAGCACCGCCGCGATCACATCGCGGAGGTCACGATCATCGGCACGGCCATCGCGCAGTTCACCCGCTCGCAGCCGAGCCGCGCCAGCCAGGACGGCAGCCTCGCGATTCTGTCCCTCGACCCGCAGCGGCGCCAGGCCGCGCGGGTCAAGCTGGGCCGCTGAGCCGTGATGACCAGTCAGGACCACCAGGGAGCACAATGACTGACCAGACCTCTACCGAATTCAGCATCGAGGGCGTGCCCCAGGACGCGATCCGCCGCCTGGCCGAGCTGAAGCCAGGAAAGCCCGGGTCCATCTTCACGTCGGACCTGTCGGTCAACGAGTTCCTGCTGGTGCGCGAGGCCGGGTTCCGGCCCCTGGGCCTGGTCCTGGGCAGCTCGATCTACCACGTCGGGCTGCAGGTCGGCCGCTGGGGCCGCAACCAGGAACTCGACGTCCTGTCCCAGGCGATGTACCACGCCAGGGAGCTGGCCATGACCCGGATGGAGGCCGAGGCGCAGGCCCTCGGCGCCGACGGGGTGGTGGGCGTGCGGCTGGACGTGGAGATGAAGGAGTTCGGTGCCGACATCGCCGAGTTCATCGCCGTGGGCACCGCGGTGCTCGCGGAGGAGGACGCCGGCGGCGGGGGCGTGAAGAACTGGCGGAACAACAAGAAGCTGCCGTTCACCTCCGACCTGTCCGGCCAGGACTTCTGGACGCTGATCCGGGCCGGTTACGCCCCGCTCGGCATGGTCATGGGCTCCTGCGTCTACCACATCGCGCACCAGAAGCTCGGCGGGAAGATCGGCAACATCGGCAAGAACGTGGAACTCGAGCAGTTCACCCAGGCGCTCTACGACGCCCGGGAACTGGCTATGAGCCGGATGCAGGCCGAGGCCGAGGAACTGCACGCCGAAGGCATCGTCGGCGTCCAACTCCGCCAGCACAGCCACACCTGGGGTTCGCACACCACCGAGTTCTTCGCGATCGGAACGGCGGTCCGGCCGCTGCGCGAGGACCACGTCATCGAGCGGCCCACGATGGTGCTCAGCCTCGATTCTTAACGCGGCCCGACCCGACCGGGGCGGGGCGGCCAGGCGGGCCGTGCAGCCGCGTTAAGACCCGTAAGCGGGGTTGGCGCCGGCCGGCTCACTCGCCTGCCTGCGGGCCGGAGACGGCGTCGAGCAGCCGGGCCAGCCGGGAGCGGACCCCGCCCTTGGCCGGGCCGGGCTCGCCCACGGCCACGCTGACGAGGTGCTGAGCCGCGGTGAACGAGACCGGGGCCTGGTCCGGCGCCACGCTGAGGTACTCGTGTGCCAGGTCGTCGAGTTCGGGGTCACCCTGGTCCAGGGCCAGGATCGTAGCGCCTACCTTCCGCGCGTCATGTACCCGCTGCAGCAGCGGCGCCGGCGCGGCCTCGGGGCTGACCACGAACAGCGTCTCGCCGCGCCGCGCCTGTTCCAGCCGGGTCATGCCCACGCCCAGGTGCGGCGGCGCGCCGGGCGGCGGCGCCCAGCGCACCAGCGTGGGGGAGAGCCCGGGGATCCCGGCCAGCCGGCTCTCCTGATCCAGGTGGGCGGCCAGGTGCCAGGGCTCCTCCTCCGGGGTCCCGACGAGCAATAAGCCGCTGGCCGTCCGGGACGCGGAGCCGCGCAGCGTGCGCGCGAACGACCGGGTCCGGGCCAGCCACGGGCTGGAGCCAAGCAGGATGCGCAGCGCGGTGACCTGGTCGGCATCCATCGTTCCATGGTGCCCGCCCGGACGCGGCGACGCCAGGCCTTTCGTGACCAAGCGGCTACGCCACGCCGGCCGCGCGGCCCGGCGGACGGGCCGGGGCGGGCGGTCTGGCAGGATCGGGGAATGGCTGCCGCGCAGGTATCACCGGAGACAGCAGACGAAGCCGCCCGGCTCACGGTCGCGATTCTGGGCGGCACCGGGGACCAGGGACGCGGCCTGGGGCGCCGGCTGGCCATGGCGGGCAACCGGGTCATCATCGGCTCGCGGGACGCCGGGCGGGCCGCCACCTCGGCCGCGACGATCGGCGCCCCGCCCCAGGTCACCGGCGCGGCCAACGCGGACGCGGCCCGCGATGGGGACCTGGTGATCGCGGCGATGCCCTGGGAGGGCCACGCGGACCTGCTGGCCGGGCTGGCCAGCACGCTCGAGGGCAAGATCGTGGTCGACTGCGTGAACCCGCTCGGGTTCGACGCCCACGGCGCCTACCCGCTGCCGGTGCCCGAGGGAAGCGCGGCGCAGCAGGCCGCGGCGATCCTGGGCGGCAGCACGGTTGTGGGCGCGTTCCATCACGTCTCGGCCGTGGTGCTGCTCGACCCCGAGATCGCCGAGCTTGACCTGGACGTGCTGGTGCTGGGCGACGACCGGCCCGCGACCGACCTGGTGCGGGCGCTGGCCGAGCGGATCCCCGGCGTGCGCGGGGTCTACGCCGGGCGGCTGCGCAACTGCGGCCAGGTCGAGGCGCTGACCGCCAACCTGGTCGCGGTGAACCGCCGCTACAAGGCGCACGCCGGCGTGCGCATCACCGACATCTAGCGTCGCGTCAGGCGGACGGTTCTCGTGGCTGTCGCGGGACGCGCACGCCTCCGCGGTGCAGCCGCGTGTCTCGTCCTTCGGGTAGAAGTACAGAACCACTACCCGGTCGCCCAGCCGGTCGTGCAGCCGGACCTGTTCGCCGACTGCGACGTGAGCGTGAAGTCCGGGGCCTTGTCGCCGACCTGAACACCGCGAGGCATGCCTGCCTGCCTCTCCGCGGTCAGCGGTAGGAGTGCGCCTCGTCAGGGAACGTGCCGGCCGCGACCTCGTCCGCGAACGACCGCGCGGCCTCCCGCAGCACCCCGCCGACGTCGGCGTACGTGCGCACGAACTTCGGCGTGCGCGGCGACAGCCCGGCCATGTCCTGCCAGACGAGCACCTGGGCGTCGCAGTCCGGCCCGGCGCCGATGCCGATGGTCGGGATGGCCAGGCTGGCCGTGACCCGGGCGGCCAGTTCGGACGGCACGGCCTCGAGCACGACCGCGAACGCGCCCGCCGCCTGTAGCGCCTTGGCGTCGTGCAGCAGGCGCTCGCCGTCCTCGCCCCGGCCCTGGACCCGGTACCCGCCGAACGCGTTGACCGACTGCGGGGTGAGGCCCAGGTGGGCCATGACCGGGATGCCGGCCGCGACCAGGTCCTCGACCTGGCGCAGCACCCGCTGGCCGCCTTCCAGCTTGACCGCGTGCGCCCCGGCCTCCTTCAGGAACCTGGTGGCCGCGGAGAGCGCCGCCTCCGGCGAGCCCTGGTAGGAACCGAACGGCAGGTCGGCGACGACCATGGCCCGGCTGGTGCCGCGGATCACCGCGGCGGTCAGCGGGATCAGGTCGTCGACGGTCACCGGGATCGTGGTCTCGTGGCCGTAGACGACCATCCCGGCCGAGTCCCCGACCAGCAGCACCGGGATGCCGGCGTCGTCGAAGACCCGCGCGGTCAGCGCGTCGTAAGCGGTGAGCATCGGCCACTTCTCGCCGCGAGCCTTGGCCGCGGCCAGGTCGCGGACGGTCACGCGCCGCCCGGCGCGGCCGCCGTACAGTGGCTCGGGGGCCGTGGTCCGCGGGCTGGTCGCGGCCATGCTTGAGTCGCCTGCCTGTGCCGTCATTGTGGAATCCTCCATGCCTCGAGGCGCCCCTGCGGCGTACCCGGACACCTCGATGATGCCACGTAACAGCGGTGTTAAAACAGCCCCTGGACCAGGTATGGCCAGGTCGGCCAGTAAGGTCGGCCCCAGGGCACGACGGCGGGCAAGGAGGGTCAAATGCGGCTGACCAAGCTGGGGCACGCGGGTGTCAGGCTGGAGAAGGACGGGACGGTCCTGGTCATCGACCCCGGCGTGTGGAGCGGCGCCGCCGACGCGCTGAACGGGGCCAGCGCGGTGCTGGTCAGCCACGAGCACCCCGACCACCTCGACGCCGACGCGGTGCGCGCGGCCCTGGACGGCCAGCCCGGCCTGGAGCTGTGGACGAACGCCACAGTCGCCGGGCAGTTCGGCGGTTACGGCGGCCGGGTGCATGTCGTCGTCCACGGCGACGCGTTCACCGCGGCCGGGTTCGGCGTGCACGCCTATGGCCGGGATCATGCCCAGGTGCACCGTGATATCCCGATCATCGCGAATACCGGGTTCGCCGTGGATGGCCGGGTCTTCCACCCCGGTGACTCGCTCACCGTGCCGGAGGACCTGGTGCCGGTCCTGCTGCTGCCGGTCAGCGCGCCGTGGCTCAAGACGTCGGAGATGATCGACTACGCCCGGGAGGTCGCGCCGCAGCGGGCCTACGCGATCCACGACGGGCTGCTGAACGCCAACGGCCTCGGCCTGACCGAGCGGATGCTCGCGTTCGCGGCCGAGCCCAGCGGGGCGTCCTATACCCGGCTCGAGCCGGGCACCACGGTCGGGCTGTAGGCCCGTCCGCTCCCGGGCCGGAGCGGCGTTACTCCTCCGGCGTGCGCAGCGGCTCGCGCCAGCGGTTGGTGATCGGCAGGCGCCGGTCCCGGCCGAAGTTCTTGGGGGAGATCTTCGGGCCCGGCGGGTACTGCCTGCGCTTGTACTCGGCCCGGTCCACCAGCCTGATCACCCGTTCCACCAGCCCGGGGTCGTGGCCGGCCGCGACCAGTTCGGCCGCGCCCATGTCGCGGGTCACGTAGTCGTCGAGCAGCGCGTCGAGGACCGGGTAGTCCGGCAGCGAGTCGCTGTCGAGCTGGCCGGGGGCCAGTTCGGCGCTGGGCGGCTTGTTGATCGAGTTCTCCGGGATCGGCGGGGTCTCGTCCCGGCTCTCGGCCTGCTGGTTGCGCCACCGTGACAGGTCCCAGACGAGCGTCTTGGGCACGTCCTTGATCGGCGCGAAGCCGCCGGCCGAGTCGCCGTACAGGGTGGAGTAGCCGGTGGCCAGCTCGCTCTTGTTGCCCGTGGTGAGCACGAGGTGCCCGTCGGCGTTGGAGAGCGACATCAGGACCATGCCGCGGATCCTGGCCTGCAGGTTCTCCGCCGCGAGGCCGCTCAGGTCCAGCTCGGCCTCGAACGCGTCGACCATGGACTGGATCGGCACCGTGCGGGCGTGCAGGCCCTGGCGCTTGACCAGGTCCTCGGCGTCGGTGACCGAGTGGTCGGAGGAGTAGCGGCTGGGCATGAGCACCACGTGCACCCGGTCGGGGCCGACCGCGTCGGCCGCGATCGTCGCGGTCAGCGCCGAGTCGATGCCGCCGGACAGGGCCAGGATCACCGAGCCGAAGCCGTTCTTGCGCACGTAGTCGTGCACCCCGGTGACCAGCGCGGCGTAGACCTCCGCGGGATCGGGCAGCCGCGGCCAGATGGTGCGCGGCGGGTCGCCCGCGGGCCGCGCGGCGGGCGAGCCGTCCAGAGCCAGCCGCCGGATGGTGATCATCGAGCCGTCCCGCGCGTCGACCGGCGTGTCGGACGGGCACGGCGAGGCGGTGGCCGGCTCCAGTTCGAGGTCGGCGACGATCAGTTCTTCGGAGAACTGCGGGCCGCGGGCCAGCAACTGGCCCGCGGCGTCCACGATGATCGAATCGCCGTCGAACACCAGCTCGTCCTGGCCGCCGATCATGTTCACGTAGGCCAGCACGGCGCCCGCCTCGGCGGCCCGGCGCTCGACCAGTTCCCGCCGGGTATCGTCCTTGCCGCGCTCGTACGGCGAGGCGTTGGGCACCACGAGCAGGCCCGCGCCCGCCGCCCGGCAGACGGCGACCGGGCCGCCGTCCTGCCACAGGTCCTCGCAGATCGCGATCGCGACGTCGACCTCGCCGCCGTCGTTCGCCTGCATCCGCACGACCGGCATGACGTCGCCGGGCACGAAGTAGCGGTATTCGTCGAATACCCCGTAGTTCGGCAGGTGGTGCTTGGCCGACCGCACCGCGACGCGGCCGCCGTGCAGCAGCGCGGCCGCGTCGAGCGGAGCCCCGGCGGGCAGCCCGACGCGCGGGGCCAGCCCGGTCTGGCGGTCCAGGTACCCGGTCACCACCGCGATCCCGCCCAGGCCCTCGGCGGCCAGCCGCTCGGCCGTGGCCTGCAGCGCGGCGATCGAGGCGTCCACGAACGAGGCGCGCAGGGCCAGGTCCTCGACCGGGTAGCCGGTCAGCATCATCTCGGGAAACGCCACGAGCCTGGCGCCCTGCTCGGCGGCGCGCCGGGTCCACGCGACGATCAGCTCTGAATTGCCCTCCAGGTCGCCGACGGTGGCGTTTACCTGGGCCAGGGCGATGCGCATCTGGGGCACATCCCCAGCATAGGGGCAGGCGCCCTGGCCGCCACCGGAGTTGCTGCGGGGACCAACGGGGTTAGAGGGATCTGTGGGCGGTAATGGTATTCAGGTGACCGGGGCGATCCAGGGGATCAGCGGAGTCACCACGGGGGGTGCTCAGGGATGCTCTCTGCCAGTGCGGTTTTCGATGAGATTTTCGAGAGCGATGCGGCGTTTCAGCTATTCTGCTCGATCGCGGCCAGCGGCGAGGCCCAGGGCGGCTGGGAGAACGGCCGGATCGCGGCGCTCGTGCCCGGGTCCTGCCGGGACCTGGCGCCCAAGATCGCCCGCCACGGCGCCGACGAGGACAAGCACGGGCGGATCTTCAATGCGCTGCTGCGCAAGCGTGGCCTTGAGCCGGTGCCCGTGCCGGCCGAGACCAGCTACACGACGCTGCTCGAGGACAGCGGCGTCGGCCTGGCCCACAGCCAACTCGGCCGGGACCAGCGGCTGACCGAACGCGACATCGTCACCTACCTGTCCCACAGCCGGGTGACCGAGCAGCGGGCCTCCGAGCAGATGCGGCTGCTGGGCAAGTGCTCGGACGGCCACGAGGACGTCGGCCGCGCGGTCCGGATGATCTCGGGCGACGAGGACAACCACCTCGCCTACTGCCACGAGGAACTGCTGCGCCTGGCCGCGGCCGGGCACGAGGACTTCATCCGGGACACCCTGCGCACCACCGCCCGCGCGGAGATCGGCATCTACCGGGACGTCAGCCGGGCCGTCATGGCCCACATGGCCCGCATCCTGCGCTGGCCCAGGGCGAAGTCGGTCACGCTGGCCGCGGGCATCGACGCCGTCTACGCCTACGAGCGCGCCTGGTCCTGGCGCCGCATGGTCACCCTCCGGCCGCCCGCCCGCCGCAACGCCCTAGGGACCCCGGCCCCGCACAGTCCCGAGCGAAGCGGCAGCTCCAGAGGAGCCCAAACCACCACCCGTTAACTTGACGGAAACACGCGGCAGGCACACTGTGCAGGTGGACAGGCAGGAAGAGTTCGTGCTCCGCACGCTCGAGGAGCGTGACGTCCGTTTCGTGCGGTTGTGGTTCACCGACGTGCTCGGTTACCTGAAGTCGGTGGCGATCGCCCCGGCCGAGCTGGAGGGCGCGTTCGCCGAGGGCATCGGCTTCGACGGGTCCGCGGTGGAGGGTTTCGCCCGGGTCTACGAGGCGGACATGATCGCCAAGCCGGACCCGTCGACGTTCCAGCTCATGCCGCTGCGCGGCGAGGCCGCGGTCGGCCGGATGTTCTGCGACATCCTGATGCCGGACGAGACGCCGTCCTACGCCGATCCGCGCCACGTCCTCAAGCGCGCGCTGGGCCGCGCCGCCGACCTGGGA
Organism: Streptosporangiaceae bacterium; assembly: GCA_036267555.1. GTDB lineage: Bacteria > Actinomycetota > Actinomycetes > Streptosporangiales > Streptosporangiaceae > JASHPR01. The sequence continues at coordinate 14,020 of DATAVV010000387.1, forward strand.
TTCAGCTTCTACACCCACCCCGAGATCGAGTTTTTCCTGCTCCGGGAGAGGCCGGAGCCCGGCGCGAAGCCGCGGCCGATCGACAACGGCGGCTACTTCGACCACACCCCGCACAGCATCGCCCACGACTTCCGGCGCAACGCGATCGTGATGCTGGAGAGCATGGGCATCTCGGTCGAGTTCAGCCACCACGAGGGCGCCCCGGGCCAGCAGGAGATCGACCTGCGCTACGCCGACGCCCTGAGCACGGCCGACAACGTGATGTCGTTCAAGCTGGCGATGAAGGAAGTCGCGCTGGAGCAGGGGGTCTACGCCTCGTTCATGCCCAAGCCGTTCACCGAGCACCCGGGTTCGGGCATGCACACGCACATGTCGCTGTTCGAGGGCGACCGCAACGTCTTCTACGAGCCGGGAGCGGAGTTCCAGCTATCCAAGCTGGGCCGGGCGTTCATCGCCGGGCTGCTCACCCACGCGGCCGAGATCACCGCCGTCTGCAACCAGTGGGTGAACTCCTACAAGCGCCTGTGGGGCGGGGACGAGCGCATCGCCGGGGCCGGGGGAGAGGCTCCGGCCTACATCTGCTGGGGCCACAACAACCGGTCGGCCCTGATCCGGGTGCCGATGTACAAGCCGCAGAAGGGGAACGCCACCCGGGTGGAGTTCCGGTCGATCGATTCGGCCTGCAACCCGTACCTGGCGTTCGCGGTGATCCTCGCGGCCGGTCTCAAGGGGATCGAGTCCGACTACGAACTTCCGCCCGGCGCCGAGGACGACGTGTGGGCGCTGACCTCGGCCGAGCGGCGCGCGCTCGGGATCGAGCCGCTGCCGCAGAGCCTGGCTGATGCCTGCGACGTGATGGAGCGCAGCGAACTGGTCGCCGAGACGCTCGGCGAGCACGTGTTCGACTTCTTCCTGCGCAACAAGCGGGCCGAGTGGGAGGACTACCGGCGCCAGGTCACCGAGTTCGAGCTGGGCCGGTACCTGCCCGTGCTCTGACCGGCGCGGCCCACGGCGTGGCCCGCTGCCCTCGAGTCGAAACAACCGTTTCGAAAGTATCGTTCCGATGGGGCTCCCGACTAAAGGCCGGGGTGCAGTCCGCGGCCGACCCGCTGCTGGTACCGCCGCGCCGCCTCCTGCGTGAGGACCCCGAACCGGGCCCTGGCCGCCGCCGCGGCGTCGGCCCACTCGGCGCGCCGCAGGACGGGCGCGGCGGCCTCGCAGATCCCCGCGTACCAGGTGAACGCGTGGGCCAGCCAGAACGCGCGGGCGACGTGGAGCCGCTGGAAACCCCGCAGCGGATCCCTGGTCCCGCGCTCGGCGTAGAACAGCGCGGACGGCGCGACCGCGGCCGGGCCCGCCGCCGACAGCACCGCGAAAAGCTCGAGGCCGCCGCCGGGCAGGTGGGACCGGAGCAGCTTGCGGCGCTTGGGCACGCGCAGCGCCGCCAGCCCGTCCTCCTCGCGGAGTTCGGCCAGCCTGGCCGCCATGGTCTCGGTCCGGTCCGCGATCTCCCCGGCCAGCCCGGCCGCGTCGCCGTCGCCCGACTCCTCGGCGTACTCGCTGGCCGCCTGCAGCCGGTCGATCGCCTCCGCGGTCAGCGCGTAGCCGCGCTCGCGTCGCTCGCCGGCCCCGGCGGGCTCCAGCAGCCACCGGATCCGGGCCAGGATCTCGGCCAGCCGCCCGGCCGGGGCCAGGGCCGCGGCCGAGGCCTGGTCCGCCAGGCTGCTGATCGCCAGGCGGAACGCGTCGTCCGCCTCGGTGAACATGGCCAGGACGTGCGCCTCCACGGTGACCGGCAGGTTGAAGCGCCAGCGGGGATCGTCTTCGGCGGCCGGGTCCAGCGGGCGGCCCTGCGCGATGGCGGCGACCAGCGCGGCGCCGGCGCGGCTCATCGCCTCCCGAAGCTCGCTGTCGGACAGGGCCGCGGGCGTGCGGGCGTCCGGCCCGGGTGCGAGCGGCGACCATCCGAGTAGCTCGTCAACCTGCTGGACCAGCAGGTCCCAGGCCCTCGTCACGCCGTCGATCAGCGGGTTACCGGTGGTAGCGGCGTCTTGGTCCACCCTGTCGAGCTTAGTCGCGTTAGCAGCCATCCTCGCCCCCAGCCGCTTTAACGCGGTTTGGGGGCCAGCCTGGCCGCGCCAAAGGAGAAGCGGTGGCAAGACCGTCGCCGGGACAACGCCGCCGCGGCCGAAGGCGTGGTCACGCTCCGGTTCACCTGGGCCGACGTCACCCGCCAGCCGTGCCGCACCGCGTGGCTCGTCGCCCGAGCGTTGCGGCACGGTGGCTGGCCCGGCACCCCCGCCCCTGCGGTCCCGATTGCCCATTCCGCGCCCCCATGATCCCTTTGCTGTGGAGTGCTGAATGTGCTATTTGCCCGCCAGGTCTCCACAGCGAAGGGACGGCTCGTTATGCGTGTGGCGGAAGGTAGCTTCGAGGCTGGTGCGGCGTGGGGGGCGGCGCCGAGGGTGACGAGCAGGGGGGCGAAGTGCTCGGTGGTGGGGTGGGCGTAGCGCGCGGCGGGCGCTGTCGCGAAGTTGACCAGCGCGTCCACGTCGCCCGAGCGAGGAGGGAAGCTGGTCGCACTTATTAGGGCCGCGCCGCCGGACGACTGACGAGCGAGAAGCGAGGAACGAGCGCCCGAGCGAGGAGGGAAGAGGGCGGGTCCAGCGGCCCGGAGGCGCAAAATAACAGAGTGGGCGTGGAGCGCGGGACGACGACGCTGGCCGGGCAGTTGGCCATGATGGGGTTCGCCGATACGGCGCGGGCGCAGCGGGTGCTCACCGAGGAACTGGGCCTCGACCCGGCCGAGGCCGACGCCGGCCTGCTCGGGGCGCTGGCCGCCGCGGCGGACCCGGATCTCGCCCTGACCAGCCTGGCCCGGCTGCCGCCCGACCCGGACCTGTGGGCGGCGCTGCGCGCGGACCCGGGGTTCCGGGCCCGCCTGATCGGTGTGCTCGGGGTCAGCGCCGCGCTCGGCGGCCACCTGGCGCGCCATCCCGGCGACTGGAAGGTGCTGCAGGGCCCGGCGGCGCTGGACCGCCCGTCAGCGGCCGGCCTGCGGGAGGAACTGCTCACCGTGGTCGGGGCCCGGCCCGGCGATGACGAGCCGGTGGCCCGGCCCGCCGGGGCGGGCGGCGATCCGGCCAACGCGCTGCGCGCTGGGTACCGGCGGCGGCTGCTGCACCTGGCGGCCAGGGACCTCACCGGCGTCGAGGGACTGGCCGACGTCGCGGCCGAGCTATCCGACCTCGCGGTCGCGGCGCTCGAAGCCGCACTGGCCATCGCCCGGTCTCAGCTTCCGCCGGGTTCCGCGCCCGCCCGGCTGGCGGTCATCGCGATGGGCAAGTGCGGCGCCCGGGAGCTGAACTACGCCAGCGACGTCGACGTGATCTTCGTCGCGGCACCGGCCGCCGCCGGGTCCGCGGCGGGCCGCGGCGACGACGGTGCCGGGGACGCGGCCGCGCTGCGGACCGCGACCCGGCTGGCGGCCGGGATGATCCAGGTCTGCTCGGCGGCCACGACCGAGGAGGCCCTGTTCCCCGTCGACCCGAACCTGCGCCCTGAGGGCCGGGACGGCCCCCTGGTCAGGACCCTGGCCAGCCACCGCGCCTACTACGAGCGCTGGGCCAAGACCTGGGAGTTCCAGGCCCTGCTCAAGGCCAGGCCGGTGGCGGGCGACGCGCGACTCGGCCGCGCCTACCTGGCCGAGCTGATGCCGATGGTCTGGGTGTCGGCCCAGCGCGAGCACTTCGTCGCCGACGTGCAGGCCATGCGGCGCCGGGTGCTGAGCAGCCTGCCCGCTGACCGGGCGGGCCGGGAAATCAAGCTAGGCCCGGGCGGTCTGCGCGACATCGAGTTCGCCGTGCAGTTGCTGCAGCTTGTGCACGGCCGCACCGACGAGACGCTGCGCGCCGCCGCCACCCTGGACGCGCTCGCCGCGCTGGCCCGCGGCGGCTACGTGGGCCGTGAGGACGCGGCCAGCCTGGCCGACGCCTACCGGTTCCTGCGCAGCGTCGAGCACCTGCTGCAGCTACGCCTGTTGCGGCGCACCCACACGCTGCCCGAGGACCCGGCCGTGCTGCGCCAGGTGGGCCGGGCGCTGCGGGCCATGCACTCGGTCGCGACCCCCGAGGACCCGGCCGAGGAACTGATCGCCGCGTGGCGCCAGCACGCCAGCCAGGCCCGGCGGCTGCACGAGAAGCTGTTCTACCGCCCGCTGCTGGACGCGGTGGCCCGGCTGCCCGGTGACGCGGTGCGACTGACGCAGGAGGCGGCCAGAGCCCGGCTCGAGGCGCTCGGCTACGTGGACCCGGCCGGCGCGCTGCGGCACATCGAGTTCCTCATCTCCGGCATGTCGCGCAAGGCGGCCATCCAGCGGACACTGCTGCCGGTGATGCTGGGCTGGTTCGCCGACGCGGCCCAGCCCGATGCGGGCCTGCTCGGGTTCCGGCAGGTCAGCGAGGCGCTCGGGGAAACGTCGTGGTACCTGAGGCTGCTGCGGGACGACACCAGGGTCGCGCGGCGGATGGCCCGGCTGCTGGCCTCGAGCCGGTACGCCACCGGGCTGCTGCTGCGGGCCCCCGAAGCGGTGGCCATGCTCGCCGACGACGCCGAACTCGCGCCGCGGTCCGTGGCGGCGCTGTCCCCGGACGTCGCGGCCGTGGTCCGCCGGCACAGCACCGCTGCCGAGGCGGTCGCGGCCGCGCTGGCCCTGCGGCGCAGGGAACTGCTGCGCACGGCCGCGGCCGACCTGCTGGGCCTGTCTGATGTCGAGCAGACCGGCGAGGCGCTGACCACCGTCGCGGCCGTGACGATCGCGGCCGCGCTGGACGCGGCGACCCGGACCGTCGAGCAGCAGACCGGGCCGCTGCCGACCCGGATCTGCGTGGTGGCCATGGGCCGCCTCGGCGGGCATGAGATGAGCTACGCCAGCGACGCGGACGTGATGTTCGTGCACGAGCCCGCCGGCGGCGCCGACGAGGAGACGGCGACCAGGGCCGCCCACGCGGTCGCCGAGGAACTGCGTGGGCTGATGGCCCGGCCGGGGCCCGATCCCGCGCTGCCCATCGACGCCGGGCTGCGCCCGGAAGGGCGGCAGGGGCCGCTGGTCCGCACGCTGGCGTCCTACCGGGCCTACTACCAGCGATGGTCGGCGCCCTGGGAGGCTCAGGCCCTGCTGCGCGGCGAGCCGGTGGCCGGCGACCCCGCGCTGGGTGAGCAGTTCATGGCCATGGCCGATGAGTTCCGCTACCCGCGGGGCGGGATCAGCGACGCCGCCCTCAGGGAGATCAGGCGGATCAAGGCCCGGGTGGAGGCCGAGCGCATGCCCCGCGGCGCGACCCCGGCCCTGCACCTCAAGCTGGGCCCCGGCGGGCTGGCCGACGTGGAGTGGGTTGTCCAGTTGCTGCAGCTCAGGCACGCCCGCGCGGTGCCCGCGCTGCAGACCACGCGCACGCTCCCGGCCCTGGTCGCGGCCCGGGACGCCGGCCTGATCACCGCGCCCGACACCGCCGCGCTGACGGCCGCGTGGCAGCTCGCCGCCCGTATCAGGAACGCGGTGATGCTGGTGCGAGGCCGGGCCGGGGATTCGGTGCCAACGGCCCAGCCCGAACTGGGTGCGGTCGCTCGCGTGCTCGGCTACGCCCCCGACGCCCCCCAGGACCTGGTCCAGGACTACCGCCGGGCCGCGCGCCGGGCCCGGGCCGTGATGGAACGCCTGTTCTACGGCTGACCGCGGGTATTCGCGTCCGGTCGGGCCAGGATGAGAGACTGGGCACGTGGACGTGATGACCCCGGGGTACCGGGAGTTCCCGCCCAGCGCCCAGTTCAGGAACGAGATCCATTGCCTGTGGGTCGGGGTCACGCCGCTCGCCGGGCGGCCGCCGACGCTTGTCCTGCCGGACGCGTGCATCGACCTGATCTGGCAAAGCGGTGTGGGCGCGTTCGTGGCCGGCCCGGACACCGGGCCGGTTTCGGATGCCCGGCCGGCCGGGACGGTGCTGGCCGGAGTCAGGTTCCGGCCCGGGGCCGGGGGAGCCGCGCTCGGCCTGCCGCTCAGCGAGTTGCTCGATCTGCGGGTCGATGCCGATGACCTGCCCGCGCTGCCCCGCGGCCGGCTGCCCGGGTCGCTGGCCCCGGAGCAGGCGCTGCGGCGGCTGACCGACCTCGCCGCGGAGCTGGTCACCGACCGGCCCGCGGACCGACTGGTGCTCGAGGCGGCCCGCCTGCTGGACCGGCCCGGGGCGCGCGCGGAGTGGGCCGCGGCCCGGCTGGAGATCGGCGAGCGGCAACTGCGGCGCCGGTGCCAGGCCGCGGTCGGCTACGGGCCGCGGATGCTGCACCGGGTGCTGCGGTTCCGGAGGTTCGTGACCCGTATCGACGCGGCGCCGGGCCGCGTCGACCTGGCCGGCATCGCGGCCGGGACGGGCTACGCCGACCAGGCTCACCTCACCAGGGAGAGCACCAGCCTGGCCGGCCTGCCGCCGGCCGCGCTGGCCCGGGCGCGCCGGGGCTGAGCCGCGGCCCGGCTACCTGGCCTTCGACCGGCCGCGGTAGGCGGCCAACAGGCTGGCCGCGACGTCGGCGGGCAGGGGCTTGACCGCCTCGCGCATGGTGACCCCTGACGCCCGGTGGGCCCGGGGGGCGAGCCAGCCGGCGACCAGGTCCGGCCGGCGCTTGGCCGTGTCGCGCAGCACCCAGCCGATGGCCTTGCGGATGAAGAACTCCTTCTCCTCCAGCATCTGGTCGGCATACCGGGAGAACCGCTCGAAATCGCCCTCGCCGCGCCGCAGTGGGCGCAGCAGGGCCAGCAGCGCCGAGCGCCGCAGCCAGAAGTTGTCGTCGCCCGCCCACCGGTCCAGGGTCGCGGTGAGCTCGGGGAAGCGCTCGGTCAGCCCGCCCATGACGTGCTCGGCCAGGCCGTCGACCAGCGCCCAGGTGCGGGCCGTGCGCAGCATCCGCTCGACCAGCGCGGCGTCGTCGGCCCGCAGCAGGGCCGGGTTGGCGTCGAGCAGTTCGAGCGCGGCCAGGCGGGACTCGAACACCGGGCGGGCCCACAGCGCCCGGACGACCGCGGCCAGGCGAGCGCGGGTGAGGCCGGGCTGGGCGCGGCACCACGCCTTCACCACGGCCCGGACCGCGGGTACCCGGGTGCCGGTGAACTCCAGGTCGCTCTTGAGGTAGGCCTTCTCGCTGGCCGCGCGCTGCGGCGTGCCCGCCGCGCGCAGGGACGCCTCGATGTTCTCGGCGTCCGCCTGCACGGCATCCACGGGCGCGTGCCTATCCGGCCGACTGGATCTGGGACTGCGTGATAACGCCGTTAATCACGGTGTACGTGCCCTGGAAGTGGTGCACGCTGCCATCGGTCTGCGTCGCGTCGAGCCGGACGGACACGACGTCGCCGGCCACCGAGACGACGGTGAGGTCATCCCTGGCCGTGTCGCTGAACCCGCTCTTGAACTTGTTGTAGGACGAGCCGGTGTTCTTGCCGCCGAGGTCCCACGCCTTCCCGTAGTCGTGGTGGTTGATCGCGGCGAAGTAGGCCTGAACGGTCGCGGCCGGGCTGAGGGGCGCGGGCGGGCCGACGCTGGCGGCCTGGGACGAGTGGCTGCTGGGCTGGCTGGCCGGGGAGCCGGGCGAGTTCTTGCCGTGCAGCAGCGCGAACGCCACGGCGGCGATGATCACGATCACGAGGCAGCCGATGATCACACCGGCGGCGCGGCGCCCGGACCGCCGGGTGGGCGGCCGGCCCGGCTGGTAGCGGCCCGGCGTGACCGGAGGGGGCGGCGACGGCCAGGATTCGGCCGGGTGCTGCGGCTGCGACGGCGCCCAGGAGGCGGCCTGGCTCTGCTGCGGGGCGGGGGCCGGGTTCGCCCAGGGGACGACGGCGGGACCGGGCCGGGGATCGGTGGGCGGATCGTCCGCCCAGGATCCAGCCGGGCTCGCCGGACGGGACTCGGGCACGTGCGCGCGCTGCGTGGGCGGCGGCCCGGCCGGGGCCGCTCCCGCGCCCGGCCCGCCGTCCGGGCCGGACGACGCCGTCAGCCCGCACCCGGCCCGCAGCGCCGCGGCGAACGCCGCGCAGTTGGCGAAGCGGTCGTCCGGCGACTTGGCCAGCGCCCGGGCGATGACCTGGTCGACCGCGGGCGGCAGGTCCGGCCGCAACGCGACCAGCGAAGGAGCGGGTTCCGAAAGCTGGGCCCAGAGCACGGCGAGCCCCGCGTCCCGCTTGAACGGCGGGGCCCCGGCGAGCATCTCGAACGCGGTACAGGCCAGCGCGTACAGGTCGGCGCGGCCGTCGATCGGGTGACCCTCGACCTGCTCGGGCGCCATGTAGTCGAGGGTGCCGAGGAACTGCCCGGTCAGCGTGAGGCTGGACGAGAGGGCCTCCTTGCTGAGCCCGAAGTCCGACAGGTACACGTGATCGGGCTGGTCACTGCCGGGCACGGCCGAGATCAGCATGTTGCCCGGCTTGACGTCCCGGTGGACCAGGCCCTGGGCGTGCGCGTCGTCCAGCGCGGACGCCACCTGGGTGATCAGGTGCACGACGCGGGCCGGGGCCAGGGTGCGCTCGGCGTCGAGCAGCGTGCGCGCGTCCTGCCCGCTGACGTAGCGCATGGCGATGAACAGCGCCCCGTCGGCCTCGCCCGCGTCGAAGACCGGCACGATGTTGGGGTGGTCGACGGCGGCCGCCGAACGCATTTCCCGGATGAACCGCTGCCGGAACGCGGTGTCGCCGGCGAGTTCGGGCGCGAGGATCTTCAGCGCCACCGACCGGTTGAGGCGAACGTCGGTCGCCCGGTAGACGACCGCCATACCGCCCCGGCCGATCTGTTCCTCGATCCGGTACCCGGCCACATGAGAGCCTGGTGCGAGACCGCCGGACACCAACGGTAGCTCGCTGTTCAACACGCCTCCGCAGAATCTGTGCCGCCCGTCGCGGGGACGACCTTAGTATCCGGCCCGGGGCGCGGCTGTCAACCCGGCGCAGCGGATCCTGCCCCGGGGCGAGCATACTGAGATCCCGAGGGCTGATCCGGCCCTGTTCGTCTCGACCCCCATGACCAGCCAGGAAGGCAATCGAACCATGGACCTGACCAGCGCCGTGTGGCGCTCGTCCTCATTTGGTGACGGAAACGAGGACGCCTGCATCGAGATAGCCGTCGTGGCCGGCTCCAAGGAGGGCAGTGACGAGGTCATCGCCATGCGGGACGGCAAGAACCCCGACGGCCCGACCCTGATCTTCACCCCGGACGAGTGGCGGGCGTTCACCGCCGGCGTCCAGGACGGAGAGTTCGACCTGCCCTGACGGAGGTGAGATCGCTGACCGCCAGCCGAGTGGACGCGCCGGCCACCGAGTCCTTCGAGATCCGGGACGAGATCGAGACCCCGGTCCTCGTCGTGGATCTCGACGTCGCGGCCCGCAACCTGCTCGAGATGGTCGGGCTGTGCCGGGCCGCGGGCGTCGAGTTGTGCCCGCACGCCAAGACGCACCGGACCGTGGAGTACGGCCGGCTCCAGATCGCGGAGGGCGCGAGCGGGCTGACCGTGGCCCGGCTGGAGGAGGCCGAGGCGTTCGCGGCCGGCGGCATCGGCCGGATCATCGTCGCCTACCCGCTCATCGGGCCGGGCAAGCTCCGCCGGGCCAGCGCGCTGGCGGGCCGGGCGGACCTGACGCTCGCCGCGGACAGCCTGGAGGGCGCCCGCGCGCTGGGCCGGCACTTCGCCGGGCTCGGCCAGACCGCCGGGGTCTACATGATCATCGACTCCGGGCAGGGCCGTGACGGCGTGGTCCCGGCCGACGCCGGCCCGCTGGGCCGTGAGTTCGGCCGCATCGAGGGCATCCGGCTGCGCGGGGTGATGACTCACGAGGGGCACACCTACGAGGCGGCCGACGCGCAGGATCTGGTCGACCGTTCGCGAGCGGCGGCCCGGGCCATCGTCAGCGCGGCGGAGTCGATCAGGGCCCACGGCCAGCCGGTCGAAACCGTATCCATGGGCTGCAGCGCCTCGGCGCGGCTGGTGGCCGGGGAGCCGGGCATCACCCAGGTGCGGCCGGGGATCTTCACGTTCAACGACCTGGGCCAGATCTCGCTCGGCAACGCGACGGCCGCGACGTGCGCCGTCCGGGTGCTCGCCACGGTGGTCAGCCACGCCGCTCCCGACCGCGCGATCGTCGACGCCGGCTCGAAGTCCCTCAGTCACGACACGGCCGCGGGGCTGGGCGCGGAGCGCTTCCCCGGCTTCGGGCGGCTGGCTGACCTGCCCGGCTGGCGGCTGCACACGCTGTCGGAGGAACACGGCTGGCTGCGGTGGACCGGTGACGGGCCGCCGACGCCGTTGTCCGTGGGCCAGAGGGTCCAGATATTGCCCAATCACGTGTGTACCGCGTTCTGGAACTTGGGCGAGTCGGTCGCGCTGCGCGACGGCTCCGTGATCGGCCGCTGGCGCACGATCGAGCGGGCCATCGAACCGTGACGGCCCCCGCCCCGTGCGGGGCGGAGGCCGCCGCAGGCCGTATCGAGGGATACCAGGTCGCCGAGGACGACGCCGCGGCCGCGGTAGATGGCGAAGAACCGCTCAGCGCTGACGAAAAGACATTCCTGGAGATCCAGCACATGCAAGCCCAGACCGTCGCGCGGCGCGTGGATGAAGCCAGCCCGCCGAACACCGCTGCTCGACCCGTACCCCTGGATGAGAGCGAAACTCGGCGAGCCCTAGGAACGGCCTACGCGTCGAAGTACAGCTCGAACTCGTGCGGGTGCGGGCGCAGCCGGATCGGGTCGATCTCGTTGGCGCGCTTGTAGTCCAGCCAGGTCTCGATCAGGTCCGGGGTGAAGACGCCGCCCTCGAGCAGGAAGTCGTGGTCGGCCTCGAGGGTGTTGAGCACGGTCTCCAGCGAACCCGGCACCTGCGGGATCGACGCGGCCTCGTCCGGCGGCAGTTCGTAGAGGTCCTTGTCGACCGGCTCGGGCGGCTCGATCTTGTTCTTGATGCCGTCCAGGCCGGCCATCAGCATGGCGGAGAACGCCAGGTACGGGTTGGCGGACGGGTCGGGGACCCGGAACTCCAGCCGCTTGGCCTTCGGGCTCGGGCCGGTGATCGGGATACGCACGCAGGCCGACCGGTTGCGCTGCGAGTAGACCAGGTTGACCGGCGCCTCGAAGCCAGGGACCAGCCGGTGGTAGGAGTTCACGGTCGGGTTGGTGAACGCCAGCAGCGACGGCGCGTGCTTGAGCAGCCCGCCCACGTAGTAGCGGCCCATGTCGGACAGGCCCGCGTAGCCGACCTCGTCGTAGAACAGCGGCGCGCCGTCCTTCCACAGGCTCTGGTGGCAGTGCATGCCGGAGCCGTTGTCACCGAACAGCGGCTTGGGCATGAACGTCACGGTCTTCCCGGCCGCCCGCGCCACGCTCTTGACCACGTACTTGTACAGCATGACCTTGTCGGCCATGTGCAGCATG
>DATAVV010000388.1:0-26834 GCA_036267555.1 Streptosporangiaceae bacterium
CGCTGTCCGGGGCCGAGCGCACGCAGCGGCTGGCGGCGGACGGCTGGGTCGTGCCGCACCTGCCGCGCCCGTGGGGCCGGGGCGCGGGCGCGCTGGAGCAGGTGGTCATCGCCCAGGAGATGCGGGCCGCGGGAGTGCGGGCGCCCGCGCTGATCATCGGCGCCTGGGTGGTCCCCGCGCTCGTCCAGTACGGCACCCCGGAGCAGCAGCGGCGGTTCCTGCCGCCGACGCTGCGCGGCGAACTCCAGTGGTGTCAGCTGTTCAGCGAGCCGGGCGCGGGCTCGGACCTGGCCGGGCTGACCACCCGGGCGGTGCGCGTGGAGGATGACGCAGGGGCGGGCCGGGGCTGGAAGCTGACCGGCCAGAAGATCTGGACGTCGCTGGCCAAGCAGGCCGCGTGGGCGATCTGCATCGCGCGCACCGACCCGGCCGCGCCAAGGCACGACGGGATCAGCTATTTCCTGGTCGACATGTCCGATCCGGGCGTCGAGGTCCGCCCGCTGCGCGAGATCACTGGCGATTCCCTGTTCAACCAGGTGTTCCTCGACGAGGTGTTCGTGCCCGACGACTGCGTGGTCGGCGAGGTGAACGGCGGCTGGCGGGTGGCCAGGACGACGCTGGCGAACGAGCGGGTGTCGCTGTCGCAGACGTGGGCCTTCGGCTCCGGCGTGGCCGACATGCTCCCGGTGGCCAAGGCTACGGCCGACGCGCCGCTCGATCGCGTGGGCACGCTGGTCTGCGAGGGCCACGCGATCGACCTGCTCGGACTGCGGGTCACGCTCAAGCAGCTGTCGGGAACAGACCCGGGCGCGACCGGCAGCGTGCGCAAGCTGCTCGGCATGGAGCACGCCCAGCAGGTCGCCGACCTCTGCCTGGAGATGTCCGGCCCGGGCGGAGCGCTCGGCGGCCGGGGCGGCGCCGGCGTCACTGATGCCGGAGCGCCCGGCGGTGCCGGCGCGCCCAACGGGGCGCACTGGGCGCGGCAGGTGCTGATGACCCAGGCGCTAACGATCGGCGGGGGCACGACCGATATCCAGCTGAACATCATCGGCGAGAGGATGCTCGGCCTGCCCCGCGATCCGGAGCCGCCCACACGGTAGCCAGGGCGCAAACTCCGGTCATAAGCGCGGCAAAACTCCTCGCCCGCCGGCGATGGCAACCGCTTCCGGGCGCGGAGGCGCGCTAGCCTACGGGGAACGGCATCCCGGGGGAGTTGATGACCGGCAGTGACGACGGCCCAATGGGCGGGAGACCAGGCTCCCGCGACGGGCCGAGCGTGCCGTTCCGCCGGGCGGTATCGCCGCCGCAGTCACCGCGGGACACCGACCTTCCCGCCCCGCGGCCCGGCTTCTACCCGCCGTCGGCCCGGCCGCCAGCCCCGCCCGGACGCCCGCCGGCCCCGAGGTCGCCGGCCCCGAGGTCGCCGACCGGCACCGACGACGACCAGCCGCCGTCCGGGGGGCGATCCCGGCACAGCGGAACGCGCCGCAGGCCCGGTCCCCCACCCGCGCAACTCCAGCTCATGGCGCGCATCGCCGCGGGCCGCCGGGCGCGGCAGCGGCGCGCCGTGCTCATGGCCGTCGGCGCGATGTCCGCGCTGGTCATGCTGGCCTCGGGCAGCGCATGGGCGCTCACCAGCTACATCAACGGTCACCTCGGCCGGGTGAACGCGGGAACCGCGGGCACGCCGTCCAGCGGGCCGCTCAACATCGTGGTGGCCGGTCTCGACGAGAGGAGCGGCCTGACCAGCCGCCAGCAGGCCCAACTGCACGTGGGCCGCAACCAGGGCGAGACCGACACCGACACGCTCATGGTCGTGCACGTCCCGGCCAGCCACCGCAGCGTTCAGGTCATCAGCCTGCCCCGCGACTCCTGGGTGAACATCCCCGGCCACGGGATGAACAAGATCAACTCGGCTCTGGGCCTCGGCGGCCCGCAGTTGATGGTGCAGACCATCGAGCAAGCCACCGGGCTCACGATCAACGACTACGTCGAGGTGAACTTCCTGGGCTTTGTCAAGGTGATCGACGCGCTCGGCGGCGTGAACATCTGCCTGCCCTACGCCGTGGACGACAACTACAGCGGGCTGCGTATGACCGCGGGCGTGCATCACGTGAACGGCATAACCGCCCTGGAGTACGCGCGCGACCGGCATTCGTTCGCCACCTCCGACCTGGCCCGGATCCAGGATCAGCAGCAGCTCATCTCGACCGCGCTCGGCGAGGGCATCAAGTCGGGCATGCTGGCCAACCCGGTCCGCCTGGAGAACTTCCTGTCCGCCACGTCCGCCGCGATCCGGGTCGACCAGGGGTTCAACATCGTGAGCCTGGCCGACGAACTGCGCGGGCTATCCACCTCGGCCGTTACGTTCACGACCGTGCCGCTGGCCAACACCAACTACATTACGCCGTCCGGCCAGTCCGCGGTGCTGTGGAACAGCAGTGCGGCGGCAGCACTGTTCAACGGGCTGAAGAACGACCAGGCGCCGTCCGGCCCGGGCAAGGCCAGCCCCGCTCATCCGGCGTCGGCACACACACTGCGCCGCAGCCAGGTCTCGCTGGACGTCTACAACGGGACGTTCGTCGGCGGCCTGTCCGCCGCCGCCGGGCAGCAGTTGACCGCGCTCGGCTTCACGGTGCACCAGTCGGGCATCGACTGGACAAGCCAGAACGTCACACAGACCGTGATCCAGTACCCGGCCGGGCAGCGGGCGGCGGCCGCGCTCGTCCGGCAGGTGATTCCCGGCGCCGCGCTGCAACGGGTCAAGGGGCTGACCCGGGTGCGGGTCGTGCTGGGCGCCAACGACCACACGGTCACCGCGGCCAGCTCACCGAGCCCGTCAGCCCAGGCTTCCCCGGGCGCGCGGCAGAAGACCGCCGCGCAGGACGCCTGCCACTGATCTCGCCCGGCCGACAGCACCGGGGCCGGTCGCAACCCGGCCGACAGTAACCGGGCCGACCGGCAGTCCCAGCCGGCGAACGAGTGCCGTCAGGCGCTCAGACCTGGGTGGTCGTGCCGCTCGCGTCCGGCGGATCGCCGGCCGGGCCACCCGCCGGGCCACCCGACGGCCCCGGACCAGACGGCCCCGGACCAGGCGATGCCGGACCAGGCGGGGCGGAACCAGGCGTGTCCCCCGACTCCCCCGACTCGGGGCGCAGGTTGAGGCCGTTCTCCGCCTCATGCGCCTTCAGGTCGGCGATCAGCCGGTCGACGTCCGCCTGGGTGCTCGGGGTGGCACGGTCGGTGCGCTGCGCGTATACGGCGGCACCGAGATCGTGCAGCATGATGTCGGCCCGGCGTTTCGCCTGAACCTGGTCAAACTTGACCTTACTGTCGCGCGCTATCTCCTGGGTCTTCTGCGCGAGCACGGGCGCCTGCGCCCTGACCTTGTCCATCAGTCCCATGGTTGCCTCCGGAGGTCTGCGGGCCGTCGGCTCGCGGCGGGGCGATCGCGCCGGCCCGCCGCGCCTTTCCTAGCAGCCTAAGCCGCCGGGGCACGCCGCCGCGAACCGCCGGCCAGGCAGGCGATCGCGGGCCGGCCCGCCCCTCCGCCCCCGTTCTGCCCACGTCGCCTATCGGCAAAACGGCAGGTCAGAGGGGTCGAATATTCCCTATCTCACTCAGAGTGACAAGAGTCATACACGGCACCTATAGGGATGCTTACCGCCGTGACCTGGCGTTATACGCACGATCCCCGTCCGGGAGCCCCCGCATCCCCCACCAGAGATGCCCGCTCCCGTGCCTGCCCCCGGCCGCCGGCCCAGTCGCCCCCGCGACGCAACGCCGGCTTGCGCCACAACACCCATGGACGCACGCGCAGCAGTCGTGCGCGCCCGTGCCGGGGCAGGCAGCGCCCTCAACCTCCGGCAGGCTCAGCGCCCAGCCGGGCGACGGGGAACCGAGGAAAGGATCCACCCTTGCTGAGCACTACCCGTTCCTCCGGCCCCCATCGACCCAGGCGCGCGATCACCGCGGTCTTTCTCGGTACCGCGCTGGCCCTTGTCGGTGCGGGCACCGCAAGCGCCGTCACGGCGGGCTCGGCTGGCGGCCAAGTCCCGGCCGTCACTTATCAGGCCACTACCCCCCACGGCACCACCCAACCCATCAGTTCCCGGCAGATCGCCGACGTGACCGCGGCGGCGCCGTCGCTGGCGCACGGCTGGCAGAGCCGCGCCGAGCCCGCGACCAAGAAGGTCTCGGCGCACCCGGCCGCCAAGCGGTCCCTGAACACCTGGAGCGCGATCCAGCACGCTGCGGCCGGGACCAACGGCCACCTGTCGGCCAGCGAGGAACTGCTGCCCGGGGCGACCAGCGGTTCGCAGTCGGACCTGACGATGACGTCGTCCCGCATGGCCAACGCGACCACGATCGTGCACGAGGCGCTGCGCAAGCACATGGGCCTGCGCTCGGCGGTCATCGCGGTGGCCACGGCCGAGCAGGAGTCCCAGTTGCTGAACCTGGGCTACGGGACGTACGACTCCCTCGGCCTGTTCCAGCAGCGTCCCTCCGCGGGCTGGGGCAGCGCGTCCGAGATCATGAACCCGGCCTACGCGTCCGACGCGTTCCTCAACGCGCTGCGGCACTACCAGGCCAACCACCCGGGCTGGGCCACCCAGCCGCTGTGGGAGGCCGCGCAGGGCGTGCAGGTCTCGGGCTTCCCCTACGCCTACGCGAAGTGGGAGAGCCAGGCCGCGCACATCGTGGCCCACGCGGCCCGCGGCATGCTCTGAGCCGCACCGCCGCATGATCAGCCCCGGGCGGCCGCCAGTTCGCTGGCGGCCGTCCGGGCCACGGCCAGCGCGTCCACGGCCACCGTGATCAGCCGGCAGCCGTTCTCCCGGTACAGCCCGGCGGTGGCGCCGTCCGAGGCGTGGACCCCGGTCGGCTTGCCGGCGGCGGCACACGCCGACCAGACCCGTTCCAGCTCCCTGCGCAGCACCGGGTCGCGCGGATCCAGGGCGCAGCCGAGCGCGTACGACAGGTCCCGGGGCCCGACGTAGATCCCGTCCACGCCGCCGAGGGCCAGGGTCGCGGGCAGTTCCCCGATCGCGTCCGGCGACTCCACCATGACGAAGCACAGCGGCTCGGCGGTCGCCATGCCGCCGCCCGCGGACCGGTAGCCGACCGGCGGGTAGCGGCACGCCCCGGTGACTACCCGGGCCTGCTCCGCCGACTCCACGTTCGGCACGATGACTCCTTCGCAGCCCAGGTCGAGCGCGCGGCCGATGTCGGCCGGATGGGCGTAACGCACCCGGCCCATCGGGGTGGCACCCGCCTGCTTGATCGCCAGCGTCAGCGCGGGCAGGTCGCGTTCGGTCGCGCCGCCGTGCTGCAGGTCGACGACGACGTAGTCGAGCCCGGCCGTGGCCAGGGAACGGACGCTGAGGACATCGGGGATGGTCGACCAGCCGCCGTACACGGCCTCACCGCCGCCAAGGCGGTCGCGAAGGGTAGGGGTCGTCATGACACCACCCAAGCACAGCCCAGATTCTCCGCGCGCCCTGGCCGCTCGTCCGCCCGGGCCGGCCGGGCCGGGGCGGGGACACGGCGCTAACCGCCTGCCTAGTAGATCTGGCTCCCCGGCTTGAGGGCGACCTGGCGGCCCGACGCCGCGAGGTACACCACCCGCACCAGCCTGGCCCCCTTCGGGATAGCAAACGCGTAGAACCTTGGGCCGCGCGCGTTCACGACCCGGACCGTGACCGGCGGCCTGCCGGACAGGATCACGCGCACGCGGCTACGGTCGGGTGCAGCACGAGCACGGTGCCGTCGGCCAGCGTGACGGTGACGCGGGTCACCGCGGGCGGCACCACCCCGTACTGCGCCTGGGCCCGGCCGCCGCCGAGCGACGCGAACGCCGGGGGCGCGCCGCGGGAGCCCGCATTCGACGGCATGCAGGCCTGGCCGTTCATACCCGCGCCCGTGACCAGGAAGCACATCGTGTCCTTGGGTGCACCGTCGGTCCCGGGCGGCTGGGCCACGAGCCGCCAGCGCTGGCTGTTGATTCTCCCCGAGCCGATCACCCCGTCTCTGGCCTGCGCCCCGGCCGGGTTCACCGTCACCGACGGCGGGGCCTCCTCAACGGGTCAGACAGCGCGCGCGGCGCAAACCGTTGCACGGAGAATGGCACGGAAAGGACGGTCGAACCGTGTCGCGATATCTCATCCGGCCGGCCGGCCCGCGGGACGCCGAGCCGATCGCCCGGCTGCACATCGCCTCCTACCGGACGGCCTACCGGGACGTGCTGCCCGCCGGCTTCCTGGCCGGCCTCACGCTCGCCGACCGTGAGCGGCGGTGGCGCGCTAGCCTGCGCGACCCGGCCCGCAGCACGTTCTTAACCCTCATGGATAACGCGGCACCCCGGCCGGTCGCCTTCGCCGAGACGGGTGTGAGCCGCGACGGCGACGCGACCGCGGCACGGACTGCTGAGCTCATCGCCCTGCACGTCGCGGAGGACTGCTGGCACCAGGGAGTGGGCCGGGCCTTGCACGCCCACGCGATCCGGGCGCTGCGCGACTCCGGGTTCGCCGACGCCACGCTGTGGGTGCTGACCGGCAACGAGCGGGCCCGCGGCTTCTACGCCGCCATGGGCTGGACCCCGGATGGTCACGCACGTGACCTGGTGGTTAACGGTGCGTGTATCCCCGAGATCCGTTACCGCATCGGCCTAGCCGCCGACGCGAGAGCGGCAGCGGTCCCGCCCCGGGGATGACAGCATGGGCTGCGGCAGGGCCAAATGCCGCGAACGGAGGGAGTCGGGGTGAGTACAGGTACGGCCGCCAGCAGCGGGCTGGCCTCGGTACAGCACGTTGTCGTTTTAATGCTGGAGAACCGGTCGTTCGACCACATGCTGGGGTTCCTCTACACCAGCGAGGGCAACGTGTCGCCGTCGGGCCAGGCCTTCGACGGGCTCACCGGCAGCGAGTCGAACCCGGATTCAACCGGGACCGCGGTGACGGTCTCCCGCATCGAGCCCACCACCCCGAACGCCTACTACATGCCCGGCGCCGACCCTGGCGAGGGCTACATGGCCACGAACGACCAGTTGTTCGGCTCCGAGAGCGCGCCGTCAAGCCCAACGGACGTGGCCGGGATGCAGGGCTTCATCAAGGACTTCGCCTATACGCTCGGCTGGCAGTCCCACGAGGGCGGCTGGTCCATCCTGCCGGGCACCGTGGCCAGCGACATCATGGGCTGCTTCACGCCCGGGGCCCTGCCGGTCCTTTCCGCGCTGGCACGCGGGTACGCCGTATGCGACCAGTGGTTCGCCTCCGCTCCCACCGAGACGATGCCGAACCGGGCGTTCGCCTGCGCGGCGACCAGCCAGGGCCACATGGACGACAAGACGCACACGTTCACCTCGCCGTCGATCTTCGGGCTGCTCGGGCAGCACGGCGTGCCCTGGGGCATCTACGGTTACGACGCCGAGCCGCTGACCAAGTCCACGTTCACCGACATCGCTAACGCCCCGGACGGCACGATCGGCACGTTCACCGACTTCCAGGCGGCGGCCGCGGGCGGCACGCTGCCCGGGTTCTCGTTCCTGGAGCCGAGCTGGGCATCGACCGGCAACAGCCAGCATCCGAACTACGACGTGGCCCTCGGGGAGCTGTTCATCCACGACGTCTACGAGGCGCTGCGGGCCGGGCCGGGCTGGGCGCAGACCCTGCTGATCGTCACCTACGACGAGCACGGGGGCTGCTACGACCACGTGCCGCCGCCCTCGGGGGCGGTGCCGCCGGGCAGCGACGCGGGCGAGTTCGGCTTCGACTTCACCCGGTTCGGGGTCCGGGTGCCCGCGGTGCTGATCTCGCCGCTGGTCGAGGCGGGCACCGTGTTCCGGGCGCCCGCGGGCGGCACGCCCATCGACCACACGTCGGTACTCAAGACCGTCCAGGAGCGCTGGGGGCTGCCGTCGCTGACCGCGCGGGACGCGGCCGCGCCCAGCCTGGCCGACGTGCTGACCCTGGCCACTCCGCGTACCGACGACGTGCTGGCGCAGGTCACGGTGCCGGTCGCGACGACCCCCGGCCCGGCCGCGGCCCTGCCGTCCCACCTGCAGGAGGTGCAGGCGGAGCTGATCTCGCGCCAGTACCCGGCCGGGCAGCACCCGGTCGCCGACGCGCTCGCCGCCGGCCACTCGGGGGCCGCGTACGCCAGCTACATCCGCGACCACGACGCACTGGAGACCGAGGCCACGAGCTGACTCATTCGGTGCGTGCCACCTCGGGCCCGGCGAGCACGATCACGTAGAAGTCGGCCCCGGGCGGGCGCAGGGCAGGCCCGGGACGCCGATGAGCCGCAGCAGGCTGAACGGGCGCCTGCGGTCGGCCAGGCCGCCGGCCACGCTCACGGCCAGGCTGCAGCCGGCGATGACCAGGCTCGCGGCGATCACGACCTCGGTCATGTGCAGCAACTCCCCGATGGCCCGGCCGACGGCGGGGTCGCCCTCGCCGATCGTGGCCGCGCTGCCCACGTACGGGGCGGCGGTCTCCAGGATCGTGCGCGCCCGCTCGATCGCCGCGGCCGACCCGTCGGTGCCCACCACCACCGCCTGGACCGGCAGGCTCGTCAGCCGACTCGCCGGCACCGCGACCGCGGGCCAGGTACTGGCAGCCATCGGCGTCTTCGTGACGGCCAGGTCCACCCGGATCGACGCGACGCCGGCCCCGGCCGCGCAGCGGCCGGGGGCCCGGGTGCCCGTGAGCTGTGCGCACGAGACCAGTCCGGTGAAACCGAAACCACCCGGGGCCCGGTGCCGGCGCCGGCTCCGGGCCCCGGGCCGGCGTAGATCACGGCCATGCCGCGGACCCCGCGAACCGAGCGCAGCCGCTGCAGCGCGGCGCCGGGGAACGAGGCCACGGAGGTCACGGTCCGCCCCGCGGTCACGGCGTAGAAGTGATCGACCAGGGTGTCGCTGGCGACCGTGCCGCTGCTCGGGCGCTGGCTGTCGACGCTCGTGGTGATCACCCCGACGGCCACGCACGTGGCGAACAGGGCCAAGATGAGCCCGCTCACGGCGCGGAACGCGGCGCGCGGGCTGTCCTCGAGCCGCCGCCCGGCGGTAAGCACGGCGGGCCGGCCGGCCCGGCGGGCCATCGCCCGGGACCCGGCCATGGTCAGCCACGGTCCGGCGATTCGCGTCGCCCTCCCGGGTGTGTGCCTTCTCCCGGAGCCGGTGTTCAGCCAGGCGGCGCGGGCGTTCTGCGCGCGCAGGGCGTCGATGCTGGCCAGGGTGGTGAGCAGCAGGCCCACGTCCAGCGCGACCGCCACCGCCGTGATAATCAGGCGCGCCGCGGCCTCCCGCCCGCCGTCCAGTGTGAGCCGAAGGCCCAGGCGCAGCATGCCCGTCACCGGACCCGCCGCCCGCAGCCAGAACCCAGGCCCAGCGCTGGCCGTCTGCCCTCGACCGCTAACACCACACTGAAAGCTCTCACGACCCCGGAATATACCCAGTGTATACTCCGAGTTAATAGGAGAGGTTCATCGGCGAGCCCACCCTGGCCGTGGACGGGCTGGCCGTAGCCATGGGCGGGCCGACCCTGGCCGTGGATGTGAGCCTGGGGCACATGGATGTGCCCTGACGTCGCATTCATCGGCGCCGCGGGCCGGCGGCTAGCCGATGAGCGGCAGGCGGTTGTCGTCGAACGGCATCCGGCCCGAGGCGGTCAGGATCCAGTCCAGGTCGTCGGACAACTCGGGCGGGCGGCGGCCCACGGTACGGCGCTCCAGCAGTTCGTCCAGGATCGACGCCGTGACCTTGAGGCCGTCCGTGCTGGCTATGATCTCGCGGCCCAGGGCCTTGGTAAGGTCGATGCCATGGACGACGGCCTCGACGATGCGGCTGGCCACGAACTCGTCCACGCGCATGGGGGCGAAGTAGCCGGGGCCGACCGTGTCCGCGGGCACCGACCGCGCCTGCGACACGGCCTGCGAGAACGTCTCGTGCAAGACGCCAGGCATGTCCGCGGGCGTCTTGCCCTTCACCATCGTGTACGCGTAGTCGTAGACGACCGGCGCGGTCTCCGAACGCGCGTTGATGAAGAAGCTGGTCCGGTCGCGGGCGGGCTGAAGGTCGTCGCGGCCGTCGATCAGCATGCGGGTCAGCCCGATCGATATGTCGAAGTGCCCGGCCAGTTCCAGCACGGTCCAGTGCGGCAGGCTCGCGTCGACGGGAACCAGCTTCGTCCTGGCCTGCCAATCGCCGCGCGACAGCCCACGGAACACCTGCTCGACCCGGTCGAGTTCGTCGGCGAGGATCCCGATGGTGGCCTCGTAAGTTCCCATGGCTGGCCTCCTTGCCCGCCAGTTTCGCAGATCCCGCCGCCCAGCCCCAGCCCCAGCCAACCGGCCCGCCGACCACGCGGCCAGCCGCCAGGCCGGTCGCCGGTCCAGGCCCCTGCAGCGCACGGACCAGTTCCATGATCTGGGTTAATGACGCGCGCAATACGCGCGCAATCCACCCAGATCATAAAAAAGCGCCCCGCCCGCCCGGCCGCCGCCCCCGTCAGGTCGCCGGGGCACAGGCAGCACCCGACCCTTTTGCCGGAACATCGCCCCAGTTGGACGGATATCAAGCATGATGCGCGGATGAGCACGCACGGCTGGGTGTGGCGATCGCCGCCCGGGTGGCCGCAGCCGCCGGCGGGCTGGGTGCCCCCGCCCGGATGGCAGGCTCCGGCGGATTGGCCACGGCCTCCGGCCGACTGGGTGTACTGGGTCCCGGCCGATTCCGTCCCGCAGGCGGCAGGCATGCCGCCCGGGTCCGCGCCGCCCGCAGCCGCCACCCAGCCCGCGCCGCAACAAGTCCCGCCGTTCTCGTCTCAGGCCACCGCGGGCCCGTTGCCCGGCCAGGGCGCGACGCCCGGCCAGGGCGCGATGACGGGTCTGTGGCCGCCGGCCCCTGTGCCGGGGCCGCCGCAGCGACCGCCGCTGGCCCGGGTCGAGGGACCGGAGCGGCGCAAACTGCTGCTGGAGACCTGGTTCGTCATGATCGCGTTCCTGGCGCCCGCGGTGCTGGACGCGGTCGGCCAGTTGGCCGCGCACTTCGGCGGCGCCCCGGGGCTCGACCCGTTCTCCTCGATCATGCCGGGTCACCCGCTGGCCAACATGATCTTCGGCTCGATCGTCTACTTGCAGGTTGGCGCGGTGGTGCCGCTGACTCTGCTGTTGCTCAGCCGGACCGGCCAGGGGCTGGCCGTGATCGGGTTCACCCGGCCGGGCTGGCGTTCGGACCTGTGGCCCGGGATCGGCCTGGCCGCCAGCGGCTTCGGCGTGGAGTTCCTCATGAACATCGTGCTGGTGGCGAGCCTGTCGGCCGCGGTCGGCCGCCACACCGCCATGGACCTGTTCAACCAGACCAAGATCGGCCACGTGCCCGCCTACTACATCGTCTACGGGCTGACGATCGCGGCGACGACCGCGATCACCGAGGAGACCCTGGTCAACGGTTACCTGCTCACGCGCCTGGAGCAGCTCGGCTGGGACCCCCGGCGGGCGTTCATCCTCAGCCTGACGCTGCGCACGAGCTACCACATCTACTATGGGCTCGGATTCCTGCTCACGATCCCGCTTGGGTACTTCCTGACCCGCTCCTTCCAGAGGCACCGGCGGCTGATGCGCCCGATCGTGGCGCACTTCATCTACGACGCCGTGCTGTTCGTGGTCAGCGTGCTGCTGTCCTGACCGGCAGGCCCGGTCGCGGTGTCAGCACGAGCGGTATCAGCAGGAGATCAGATGAGCTCGGCCAGCCAGCGGCGGGCGATGAGGCCCTGGGCCGCCTGGAACGCGCGCACGGTCGGCAGCCCGGGCGGTGGCGGCTGCAGGCTGCGGCAGGTGAAGTAGCCGGCGACCGCGCAGACCACCGCGGCCAGGCTACGCGGGTCCACGTCCCGGTTCAGCGAGGACAGGGCCAGCAGGCCGGCCGGTTCCGGGCCGCCCTGCATGGCCACGCTCGGCGCGAAGGACACCAGGTCGACGAAGGGCGCCCCGAGGCACGCGTGCGGCCAGTCCACGAACACGATCCGGTCCTGCTCGAGCAGCAGGTTGTCCGCGCGGACGTCCGCGTGCAGGAGCGTGTCACCAGCCGCGTGCTCGGCCCACGTCGCCTCCAGGGCCGCCAGGTCACGCAGCCGGGCCCGGGACCAGGTGTCCAGGTCCTCGGGCGGGGACGAGGAGGCCAGGGTGCGCCAGCCGGTGAAGTCGCTGGCGAACTTGTCGCCGACCGACGGCGCACGGATGGGGGACGGGGTCAGCGACTCGCCCAGTTGGTCGAGCCCGGCCACCACCTGCGCGAGGTCGGCGGTACGCCACGGCACGGCCGGGTGGCGCCCGTCCACGTCCTCGAGGATCAGCGCCAGCCACGGTTCGCGCTCGACGACGGCACGCAGTCGCGGGATCGGCAGGTGCCGGGTCACGATCACCGGATCCAGGGCCGCGAGGATCTCGCCCTCCTGGCGGTGCAGCCGCGGGGTGTCGGGGTTCACCTCCCCCGACGCGGCCTTGATGAAGTACCGCGCCTGGTCGGCGCAGACCACGCGGGCCGCGACGCCGGGGCTGAACCCGCCCGGCTGGGTCCTGGCGGTGACCACCGGGGAACCACACTCGTCCTCGATGGCCGAACGCACCGATGCGGGCACGTCCTCCCATGCCACGCGGATGCCTGCGGCGGGTGGGGCGGCCATGGCCCATTAGCCTGCGAGCCGTGCCCCGGCCGCCGCAACCGGTTTTGCCGGCGGCCGGCCGGATCGCCCGGCGCGGCCGGGACGCCGGGATGTGGCAGAGTGCCCTAATGGGCCTTGATCTGGCGCAACTGCTCGCGGTGCCGGTTTACCGGGCGTTCGACATCGACGCCGGGCAGCGGATACTCGGCGGCACCGACGAGAGCGGGTCGCTGCAACTGATCGAGATCGCCCCGGACGGCAGCGTCGCACGGCTCACCGCGCTGCCCGGCGCCTGCACCGGGCGGTACCTGCCCGGCGAGCGAGCCGTCGTCGTCTCCCATGACGACGGCGGCAACGAGCGCGCCCAGCTTTCGCTGCTGCGGCTGCCGCGGCCCGGCGCGCAGCGGCCCGGCGCGCAGCCGGCCGACGGGCAGCCGGCCGACCTGGACGACCTCGTGCCGCTGGTCCGCGACCCGCGGTACGTGCACCGACTGGCCGAGGTCGCGCCGGGGCGGATCTGCTACCTGACGAACCGCGGCAACGGCACCGACTTCGAAGTGGTGATCCGCGACCTGGGCACCGGGGCGGAGCGCACCGCGTTCACCGGCCGACCGGGGGTCACCGAGGCGACCGTGTCGCCCGACGGCCGGTGGCTCGCCGTGAGCCGGCCCACCGACGTGGCCATGTCGGACCAGGTGCTGCTCGTCGACCTCTCCGGGACCCCTGGCCAGGTGCGCGCGGTCACCGGACCGGGCGAGCACGCGCTCTACGCCCGGCTGCGCTGGTGGCCGGACGGCGGCAGCCTGGTGCTGACGACCAACCGGGGCCGCGATTTCGCCGGCGTGGCCCGGTACGACCTGGCCGAGGACCGCTGGACCTGGCTGATCACCGACGACGAGCACGACGTGACCGGCTGGCTGGCCCCCGACGGCTCGGCGATCCTGGGCGAGCGGAACGACGACGGCCGGTCGGTCCTGGCCGTGCACGACGCGGCCGACGGCGCGTGGCTGCGTGACGTCACGCTGCCCGCGGCCGGCTGCGTCAGCGACGTGCCGCTGCCCGAGCCGCGCTGGTCACCGGGCTCCGCCGCGGCGACGCTGTCGATCAGCGCGGCCGACATGCCGGGCGACATCCTGCTGGCCGACACCGCCGCGGGGACGCTGCGGGCGGCGACGTCGTCGGCCAGGTTCCTCGACGGCGGCCGGCCCGCGCTGCCGGAGGAGCACCAGATCAGGGCGGCCGACGGCGAGGCGATCCCGTGCTTCGTCTACCGCGGCGCGGCGCCGTCCGATCCCACGCTGGCCGGGTCGGCCGTGCTCGTGGTGCACGGCGGCCCGGAGAGCCAGGCCAAGCGCAACTTCAACCCGGTCGTGCAGGCGCTGGCCGCGGCCGGGCACACCGTGCTCGTGCCGAACGTGCGCGGCTCGACCGGCTACGGCAAGCGCTGGTACTCGGCCGACGACGGCCGGCTCCGCCTGGACTCCGTCGCGGACCTGGCCGCCATCCACGCGTACCTGCCGCGGATCGGCGCGGACCCCGGCCGGGCCGCGCTGTGGGGCGGCTCGTACGGCGGCTACATGGTGCTGGCCGGGCTCGCCTTCCAGCCCGGCCTGTGGGCCGCCGGGGTCGACATCGTCGGCATCTCGTCGCTGGTGACGTTCCTGCGCAGCACCGCGCCGTACCGGCGCGCGCTGCGCGAGCGCGAGTACGGCCGGCTCGACCAGGATCTGGACTTCCTGCGCGAGGCGTCCCCGCTGACCAGGATCGACGCGATCAGGGCGCCGCTCCTGCTCATCCACGGGGCCAACGACCCCCGGGTCCCGCTGAGCGAGGCCGAGCAGATCCACGCCGCGCTGACCGGCCGCGGGCTGGAATGCGAACTGCTGGTCTACGGCGATGAGGGCCACGGGCTGGCCAAGCGGGCCAACCGGGCCGACGGCTACCCCAAGGCGCTCGCGTTCCTGGCCCGGCACCTGGCTGTCTGACCCGCCCAGCCCGCCCGGCCGGCACCCCGCCCGCCCGGCGTTCTCACGCGACCGGCAGCGGATTGAACAACGACGGGGCCGGTTACTCCCTGGGCTCGGACATAGTTGTACAACGTCTGACATACGCCAACGCAGAACCAGCCGAGGAGTGATCCGTGAAAGAGATGTCGGCCACGATCGAGATCGCCGCCCCGCCCCAGGCGGTCTGGGCGGTGCTCGTCGACCTGAGCCGTTACCCGGACTGGAACCCCGTGTTCCGCGAGGCGGCCGGGGAGATCGCCACCGGCAAGCGGATAAGGCTGCGCAGCGTCCATCCGGCCAACGGCCGGATGATGACGGTCAAGCCGAAGATCGTGAGCGCCGACCCGGGGACCGAGTTGCGGTGGGCGTCGAGCCTGCCCGGCATCATCAGCGGCGAGCACAGCTTCCGGCTGACCGCGGCCGACGGCGGCACCCGCCTGGTCCAGAGCGAGTCCTTCCGCGGCCTTCTCGTGCCGTTCTCCGGCAAGGTCCTCGACCGTGTGCAGGCCAGTTTCCGGTCGCTCAACGAGGCCATCAAGAAACGCGCCGAGGCGACCCATGAAGAGCGTCATGAGGCGACCGGCGAGGCGAGCCATGAGGAAAGCCACGACGAGAGCCACGAGGCCAATCACGACGAGAGCCGCAAGGAGAGCGAGTAGTTTCGGTGTCGCTATCCATTTATCGCGATAGCGGCAGTAAAGGCGCTGCGCTCACCTAAACCGCGCTGCCTTCATGGCCAATGCCTGGTGACTTCTTTGTTCCCCTGTGACCTTTCCTTGGTCCCGGCTTAGAAACACCGGGCATAACGTGACTCCTGCAGGAGTCCCCCGGCGAATGGAGGCTGGCGGTGAGCATTGTCCCGTCGGCCGTTGCGCCATCTTCTGAGCCGGCCGGCGACGCTCCGCGGCGGCCCGCCCGCACCCGGACCCGGACCTGGCTGCCGTGGCTGGTCGTGTTCTGCTACCTGGCCGGCGCGATCGCGGTGACCGGGCGACTCTGGGCCGATCCCGCGTCACTCGCGCAGGCGGGCGACCCGGCCGACGTGGACCTGTTCGCCTGGTTCATGCACTACGACGCGGCCGCGGTCGCGCACGGAAACCTTCCGGCACTGCTCACGACCGCGATGAACGCCCCACGCGGCATCAACCTGATGTGGAACACGTCGGTCCTGCTCCCCGGGATGGTGCTGACCCCGGTGACGCTGCTCGCCGGGCCGCAGGTCAGCCTCACGGTGATGCTGGCCCTGGGCATCGCGGGGTCGGCCGCCGCGTGCTTCTGGGTGCTGCGCCGGTGGGGGGCCAGCCTGGGGGCGGCCGCGCTGGGTGGCGCTGTCTACGGGTTCTCACCCGCGATCGTGAACTCCGGCATCGGCCACTATCACCTGGAGTTCGCGGTCCTGCCGCCGCTGATCATCGACGCCGCGCTGCGGATCGTCACCGGCCGCGGCGACCCGTTGCGCACCGGACTGTGGCTGGGCCTGCTCGCGGCCGCGCAGTTCTTCACGGGGGAGGAACTGCTCGCGGACACCGCCCTCACCGGCCTGGTACTCGTGGCCGTGGTCGCGGCCAGAGGACCCCGCCGCCGCGTTAAGGCTAAAGGTGTTGTGCTCGGCCTGGCCACGGGAGCCGCCGCGGCGCTGGTGATCTGCGCGCGCCCGTTGTGGGTGCAGCTTTACGGCCCGCTTACGCAGCACAACAATCCCGCGGGACCCGATCCGTTCACGAATAGGCCGGCCTTTTTCGTGGAACCGCCCGGCAACCTGCTTTTTCACACCGCGGGCAGCGCGGCTTCGGCCGCCGCCTACAGCCGGGGCCTGCCGGAATACCTCGGCTATCTGGGCTGGCCGCTGCTGGTGGTGCTGACGGCGGCGGCGATCCGCTTCTGGCGCGACCCGAGAATTCGCGCCGCCGGCGTGACCTGGGCGGTGCTGGAGATCCTCTCGCTGGGCGGCGGCACGATGAGCGACGGCTGGCTGCGTTACCCGGGCGTGCTGCTGCCGTTCCACTACCTGCAGGGCGCGCCGCTGTTCAGCCAGGCCCTGCCGGACCGGCTGTCGATCCTCGCGGACGGCGCGGCCGGCGCCGTGCTGGCGTTTTCCCTGGACCGGGCGCGCTCGGCGGTGCTCGCCTCGAGGGGACGACCCCCCCAGGCTCCCCCGGCGCAGCGGGTTCTGGCCTGGTCCAGGGCCGTCCCCGGCGCGGTTGCGATCGTGGCCGTCCTGCCTCTGGTCCCGCTGCCGTACCAGCCCGCGCCGGTCACCGGGGTGCCGGCCGGCTGGCAGGCGACGTTCGCCCGGCTGCGCCTGCCGCCCGCCGCCCGGGTGCTCGTCGTCCCGCTGGGCTCCGGCCGCCGCCCCCAGGCGCTGCGCTGGCAGGCGGACACCGGCGAGCCCCGCCTGATGATCGGCGGCTATTTCATCGGCCCCAACCAGGCCGGCCAGCAGATGATCTACCGCCGGGGGCCGACCACGACCGCCGCGCAGTACCTGGACGGGCTCTGGAACGGGCCGCCGCAGGCCGGATCGCTGCCGCCCGGGCTGCTCCGCGGCGACCTCGCCTACTGGCGGCCCGCGGCCGTGGTCGCGGTCACCAGCCCGGCCTCACGCCTCGGGCACTACCTGCTCGCGCTGCTGGGGCCGCCCGACGAAGAGATCGGCGGCGTGCTCGCGTGGCGGCGGCCCGCGCGTTCCGGGGCCTGGCACCTGTGGCCGTCCGCTCACCCGCACGCTCGCCTGGTGACGTCTGGACACCGGTGAGGCGGTCAGCGCCGCCGGGCGTAGGCGACGTTGATGACCGCGATGACGAGCCAGATGAGCGCGACTTCCGCTCCGCTGGCGTGGCCGCTGTTGACCATGCTGGCCGACGTGATCGCGGCGATCAGCATCGACCCGAGCGCGAGCGGGACCACCTCCCAGCCGGAGCGGCCCGGCTGACCCGGCGCGGACGGCGGGCCGGGCTGGCTGGTCGGCCTGAGCCGGCCGCGCCGCCTGGGCGGCGGGGCGGGCTGGTTCAGCCGGGCGTCGATGCGCTTGTCGATCTCCGCGCCGATCCGCTCGACCAGTCCCTCGGCGACGGCGTCGTCGTAGTCGCGGCCAAGGTCGCGGTGGGCCGCCGCCGCCGCGACGATGTCTTCTTGAGCCAGCCGGTCCATGCCTTCGAAGCTACGACGCGGCCGGGTGCCTCCGGAATGAGGCTGTCCCCCCTTCCTGCCGTCGGGCCTGCCCCCGTCCGTCCGGCGCGATCCGGGCCGAACCTGGTTAGCGGGCGGCCGTCGCGGTAGGAAAGGATCATGTTCGAGGGCTTCACGCTGGAGCGGGTCGATGTGGGCGACGCCGAACTGCGGGTGCGCCACGGCGGCTCGGGCCCGGCGGTCCTGCTGCTGCACGGGCACCCGCGCACCCACGTGACCTGGCATAAGGTCGCGTCCGTGCTGGCCGAGCGGTTCACCGTCGTCTGCCCCGACCTGCGCGGCTACGGCGAGTCGTCCAAGCCGCCGACCACGCCCGACCACGCGCCCTACTCCAAGCGGGCGATGGCCGGTGACTGCGTGGCGCTGATGCGCGCGCTCGGGCACCGGGAGTTCTGCCTGGCCGGACACGACCGGGGGCTCTACGTGGCCCAGCGCCTGGCCACGGATCACCCCGGCGCGGTGCGCCGGCTGTGCCTGATGGACGGGATACCGATCGGCGAGGCCCTGGCCCGGTGCGACGCGAGGTTCGCGGCCGCCTGGTACCACTGGTTCTTCCTCGGCCAGACCGAGAAGCCCGCCGAACAGTTCATCAACGCCGATCCCGAGCGCTGGTACACCGCGACGGACGAGCACATGGGCCCGGAGGCCTACGCCGATTACCGGCGCGCGATCCACGACCCGGACACGGTGCACGCGATGATCGAGGACTACCGCGCCGGGCTCGGCATCGACCGCCGCCACGACGACGCCGACCGCGCGGCGGGACGCCGGATCGGCTGCCCGGTCCTGGTGCTGTGGGCGGCGCGCGACGACATGGAAGAGCTTTACGGCGACCCGCTCGCCATCTGGCGCGACTGGGCCGACGACGTTCGCGGCCGGTCGGTCGACTGCGGTCACCACATCGCCGAGGAGGCCCCCGCCGAACTCGCCGCCCTGCTCGCGGACTTCTTCACCGCCTGATCTCACCGCTGGGCGCCGGCCTTCCTAGGCTGAACGGGTGGCTTCTCTTCCGACGCTGGTTGTCGTCAGCGGCCCGCCCGGGTCGGGTAAGACGACGCTCGCGCACCACCTCGCGCGGGCCGTCGGATGCCCCGCGATCTGCCGCGACGAAATCAAGGAAGGCATGGCGCACACCAGCCCCGGTTTCGTGCCGGGGCCAGGCGACGAACTGTCCGGGCGGACGCTGCCGGTCTTCTTCGGGGTGCTGGAACTCCTGCTGCGCGCCGGGGTGTCGACTGTCGCCGAGGCGGCGTTCCAGGACCGGCTGTGGCGGCCCGGCCTGGAACCGCTGCGCGGCCTGGCCCAGTTCCGCATCGTGCATTGCGTGGCCGACGCGGACGTGGCCTGGCGCCGCCGGCTGCGCCGCAGCCAGCAGAACCCGCCGCGCCGGGCCCATCCC
This sequence comes from Streptosporangiaceae bacterium, assembly GCA_036267555.1. GTDB lineage: Bacteria > Actinomycetota > Actinomycetes > Streptosporangiales > Streptosporangiaceae > JASHPR01. The sequence goes on from DATAVV010000388.1 coordinate 19,257, forward strand.
GACCCGGCGCCCGATGACGCCGCCGCACAACTGCGGCGTCACCGCGAGTTCGACCGGGTCTCGATCGGTGCCCCGTGGATCGAGGTCGACACCACCGACGGCTACCGGCCCGGCCTGGACGAACTCACCGCGTTCGTCAGCGCCCGGCCCTAGCCGTCCGAGCCTGGTGGCCGGGCGAAGATCATCCGGAGGTTGGGCAGGTCATAGGTGAGGGTGAAGTAGCCAGGACGTCAGGCCGGCGGGCTCGGCTTGCACGCTCACGGTAATTCTCGGCATGGCACCAGCCTGGCGGTGACGGCTTCTGAGTGCCACTGGGGGTTTCAAATTGCAACTCGGCTGTGGGCCGTGTGACCAGGGCAGATCCAGGAGACTGGCGAGCTTAATACCGTCTAATGAGTAATCGAATATGCGCCAAGAACGGAAACAAAATCCGGCAGGATATCGCCCATGTGTTCCTGGCGGCCAATGGCCGTGGCTGACCCGTTCAAGTTCGCGAAACTCTTACGACGTACCCGGGCGCGGTGTGAACATCCGTCACAGCGCCGAGCACCCCGGTGAACTGGCTGGCGAAGAAGAGCCAAGTCACACTGCTCACCGCGCTAGGTATAGACAACTTCGGGTCAGGTTTGTTCTTGCCGCTGACTGTTGTTTATGTGACGCGCGTTGCGGGGCTGGCTCTTTGTACCGCCGGAACTGTCGTCTCGCTCGGGACCCTGGCGGGGCTGGCGATGCCGCCGATGGCGGGCCGTCTGGTGGACCGGGCCGGGCCCAAGCCGGTCGTGATCTCATCGCAACTGCTGCAGGCCCTCGGCATCGTCACCTACCTGATGGCCCACGCCGCGGCGTCCGTCCTGCTGGCGGCGATCCTGGTCGCCGCCGGGCAGCAGGTCTTCTACAGTTCGCTGTTCGCCCTAGTCTCCGACGTGTCGGCGAACGGCTCGCCCGACCGGTCGTTCGCCATGACGAACATGGTCCGCTGCGCCAGTTTCGGGCTCGGCGGGCTGGCCACGGGCGGCGTCCTGGCCGTGGCGGGGCCGGTCGCCCTGCGGATCGCCATTGCGGCGGATGCGGGCACCTTCGTGGCCTGCTCCCTGCTGCTGACCCTGCTGGTCCACATCCCGATCCGGCGGCCCGCCGCCTGCAGCGCGACCGGCCGCCTGGTCCCGTCGAGAATCCTTTCCGACCGGCCTTTCCTGGCGCTGATTCTGTTTACCGGGCTGGTCGTGCTCGCCGTCGATTTCTTCCTCATGGGCACGCCGGTGTACATCCTCGACAAGTTGCACGCACAGCCGTGGCTGCCGGGCATCATCCTGGCGATTTCAACGGCGCTCAGCAGCGTGGCCGGGACCGCCGCCCTGCGCGCCACGCGCCGCCTGACCCGGACGGCGGCTTTGCAACTCAGCGCGGCCCTCTACGCCCTGTGGTGCGGGGCCAGCCTGGCGGCCATCCTGGTCCCGCCGGGCTGGCGCCCGGCCGAACTGGTGGGCGCGACCCTGGTCATGGCGGCCGCGACCCTGGTATCGGGGCCCCGCGCGGTAGCGCTGGCCGCCGCCGTGGCCCCGCCGGCGGCGCGGGGCCGATACCTGGCGGCGTTCCAGTACTCGTTCACCGCGGCCGGCGTGGTCGCGCCCGCGGTCGTGGCGCTCTACTCGGTTGCCGTCTGGCTCCCGTGGGTGCTGGTGGCCGCCAGCGCGAGCGTGGCCATCGTCGGCCTGGGCGCGCTCGCCAGCCGCCTGCCCGCCTCCGCCGTGTTCGACTCGGTGCAGGTCTCCGAGGCGAGCCAGGCGGCGGACGGCCCCGTGACCGCGGACCGGCCCGGGCTCGCGGACATCCCCGCGGCGGTGACGGTGGCCTGAAGCGCGCGGCCGGGCGGCCGGCGGCCCGCTAACGGACGCGGAGGCCGACGATCGTCGCCAGCGTGGCCGTGAGCCGCAGTTCGGTCGCCTTCAGCGCCGGGTGGTCCAGCCAGTGCTGCCGCGCGGCGTCGTGCTCGGCCGCTCCGGGCTCCCCGGCGGGAATGAAGTCGTCGAGCACGATCAGGCCGCCGACCGCGAGCCACCCGGCGGCGGGATCGAGCGGCGCGTCCGCCACCGGATCCTTGCCCTTGCCGCCCCCGTCGAGCACGAGCAGGTCGAACGGGCCATGCTCGGCCAGCCCGGTCCAGTCGCCCTGCAGGACGCGGACCTGCGGGTGCGACGCGAACAGGCCGGCCGACGCCGCGGCCCGGCCCTCGTCGACCTCGATGCTGACGAACGTCGTCGCCGGATCGGTGGCGTCGACCATCCACGCGAGCCCCACGCCGCATCCGGTGCCGGTCTCGCCCACGCGCCCGCCGGCCCGGCCGCGGGCCAGCACGGAGAGCAGGCGGCCCTGCTCGGGAGCGCACGAGTTGTCGAAGCCGGCCCTGGTGGCCAGATCCACCGCCGCCGACACCAGCGGGGGAAGATCACGCACTCCGCGGTACGCGGAGTTTCCGCCCTCTGCCATCCGACGAGTATGCCCCGGCCTTCCGTCATGGCGCCACGCCAAAATCGAGGCCGGTCCTGCACCGATTCCCGGCGGCGCACAGGCCGCCGTCATGCGCCGGGGCGTCAGGCCAGGGCAGCCTGGTCGTATCCGGTGGTGAACAGCTGCCCGGGGAAGAGATCGCGGGCCTGCGTCCACTGCTGGGTCGCGTCGAAGACCTCCCGGGTGTAGGGCAGGAAGACGACGCGCTCGCCGGTGCCGAACGTGCGCACGTCGACCTGCTCCCGGTACTTCTCCGGTACGGCCCGCAGGTGGTAGTGCTTGTACAACTCGGGGTGCAGGTCGATCTCCATCTGCGCCCGCCGCAGCGCGGCCAGGAACTTCGCGACGTCCGCCGGGCTGACGTCGAGCCCGGTGACCAGGAACCCGATCATGAAGGTGGCGTCGACCACCTTGCGGAAGCCGAACGACTCGGCGATGTAGAGCGGCACGCCCCACACCGTGGCCGCCGGGACCTGGCGCTCCAGCAGCGCGTCGAGCCGCTCGTTGGGCGGCCCCTGGAAGCTGAGCTCGATCTGGCCGGGCGCGAGCACGTCCTCAAGAGCCTGCAGGGTGGCGAAGTGGCTCCCGGAGTGGTACCCGACGCCGATGGCCGTCCCGGCCAGGTCCTCGGGCCGCCGCACCTCCGACTCGGGCGGCACGACGATGGCGCACGGCGCGACCGAGTAGGCGGTGGTGATGAGCTGCCCGGATCCCTCGCTCGCGGCGGCGTTCGTGGCCCAGTGGCAGGCACAGCTCACGTTCGCGCCGTCGCGGCCGGCCTCGAACGTCTCGAAAGCGCCGGTCTTGATCTGGCCGGCGTCGTCTCGTCGTGCCTGGTGAACGCCGTAGTCGCCGCCGCCCACGAAGTTGTACTCGAGTCCCTCGGCCGCGAAGAAGCCCTTCTCGTCAGCGACCCATTCCTGCAGCCGGCCGTGCGGCATGATCTTGAACGCCATCCGCTTCCCTCCCATTGGGGCATCACGTCGGGCCCTCGAACCGGGTTCTTCCCATCTAATGCCTGTTGTGCTCGGGCCGGGACAGATTTATAGCCCGAATATTCCTAATGAGGCCGTCCGGCCCCTGGCGGCGGTGCGACGACGAGTTCGGTGACGGGATCGCAGGGGACCTCCGGGGTGCCGCAGGCCACGAGATCGGCGCGCTCCCAGGGCCGCTGATCCGCCAGGAACGGGACCTCCTCGGCCATCCAGTCGCGCAGGTGCCGCAGCGTCGGTGAGTCGCCCGGCTGTCCCACCCGGGCCACGCTGCGGCGTTCGGCCTCACGCTCGTCCGACTGGACCCAGACGGCGGCGCCGGTGAGGTGAGCTGTCTCGCGGCGAGCCGCGCCGACTCCCTCGACGATGAGCAGCGCGCAATCCGCGGGGACCTCGATCGCGCCCTCGTGCTGGTGCTCGTCCCACCGCGCCGGAACCAGGATGCCGTCGGCCAGCGTGGTCTTCCCGCTGGAACTGCGCCCGTCGATCGCGAGTACGACCGGGCGGTGACCGGCGCTCTCGCCCTTTCCCGGGCGCATGAGCCTGGCGGCGACGGTGGTCAGCAGTTCCGCGCGCCAGGGCCCGGCGGCCGGCTCATCGGGGGCAAGCTGCAGCGCCACGGTGGGAGGCTATCCGCGTTCCCAGGCACCGCCGGGGCGTCCCGGCTCGGCGCCGACGATGATCGAGGCCACTACCTCTTCGACCGCGCTGGCGTCGGGGAGCGCCCCGAGTTCGCCGGCGAACAGGAGGTGCGCGGTGCCGACCAGGGTCATGGCGAGCGTGGCCACGTCGGCGTCCGGCCGAATCCGTCCCCGTTTGCGCTCAGCGGCGAGGTAGCCGGACAGCACCGAGATCACTTCCGCGACGAGCGGGATGCCGACCGGGGTGGTCTCCCGCAACTGCGCGCGCAGCCCGTCCCGGGAGATGATCAGGCCGACGAGCGCCAGCTCGACCGGGTCGAACGTCTCGGTCAGGGCGACGCTGAGATTGCCGACGACCGAACCGTGCTCGGCCCTGTCCCGCAGGCCTTCGCCGTAGCGGGACAGGCGGGCGATGCGGCCGCGGACGAGCTCGGCCAGGAACGTGTCGAAGTCAGCGAAGTGCCGGTGCAGGACGCCCTTGGCCACGCCCAGCTCGGTGGTGACGGCCCGGCTGGTCAGCGCGCCCGGCCCGTCCCGGAGCAAGACCCGCTCGGCGGCGCCGAATAGCTGCTCGCGGGCGTCGCGCAGGGCAAAGCCGGTCGGCACCGTTTGGCTCTCCTTCGCCCTCGCTAACCTCGCCCCCCATAGTGGGCGCATGGTCACTTTACCGCCGCGCTGCACCGCGAGCGATTTCCGCCCGGGCTTTGATACTTAACGCGGCGACCGGGGTAGCCATCGTGCGTCACGCCCGCCGCCTGGTCGCAGCAACTCATGCGGCCTGGCGTAACGAAGCTGCGGATCGATCCAGTGCACGGAGTTGACGGCCACCACGGCGCTGGCGTTCCAGGCGTCTTACCCGTGTGCCACTCCCGCTGAGGGGAGACGACCGGTCAGCCGCCGCGCCGCGTTCGGGCGCATCGACCGCCAGGGCTAGTCAACGACGGTCACGGACAGGCTTGACCTCGACGTAGACACCCGGCTTCATAACGTCGGCAGGCACGCTCATGAGCGGGCCGACCATGGAGCCCTGCACGGGCTCGGTGGCCGTGAGCGCGGCTTCTACCAGGCCGAGAGCATCCTCCCGTGAATCTGCCCAGGCCATGATGTGCCGTCCGCCGGCCGAGGACCTGACCGTGCCGAAAAACAGGCGAAGCTTGGGCTTGCTCATGGCTACGAATGATATTTCTTCCCGCGGCGCCTCACCGCTCTTACTCGTTGGGGCCTTCGAGTGCCAGCCGGTAGCCGCTCGGGGTGCGGATGAGCAGACGCCGGTAGGCCCAGCCGGCGGCCGGGTTGTTCTGTTCGAGTTCGAAGCTGATGCCCGCCGAGCGGCATCGCTCCATGGCGCTGTCGATGTCAATGACGCCGATCTGCCAGGTGAGTACGCTCGGCGGGTCGTTGGCGGCCGGGGCGGCCTGGATACCGAAATGCAGCGTCTCGGTCCCGAAGCCAATGAAATCCGGGTACTCCGGGCCTTCGTAGATAACAGGCAGGCCGAGCTTCTCGTAGAAGGCACGTTCGGCCGCCAGGTCGCTGACGTTGAGCACTGGTGCCAGCCTGGTGAACATATTCGACTCCTGGCTCACGCCTCGACGACCTGGAGCCCAGCTTCCCGGATCAGCGCTTCTATCCGTTCATAGACATCCTTGAGCTGGTCTGGAGTGACGTCCTTCCTGACGAAGGAAATGACTGGTTGCCCTGTTCGCACTGCGTGCTGCAGTAATTGGCGCATCGCCAGCGCCTGGCCAGGTGTCCACTCTTCAGGAACGACGATTTCGATATTCATGGCCGCGTGCTCCGGGGGCTGAGCGGAGGACGCCACCGCCGGCGTCCTCCCGACAAGCGCAAGGATCTTGCCAGACAAGATCGCTGTCAAGGGTCTGCGCCTGCGCAGGCAACCCACGCGGAGGCCGTAAGCGACCTCGTCCTACGCCGAATCGCCCCGCCCGCCCTACGATGTTCACGCCGGTGATCGTGATCCGGGGAAGCAGGGAAGCCGCGCTAATGGACCTGGATGACGTAGCTCACCTGGCCGAGGCCCTGACGGGAGTGCGCCGCACTGCCCGGGGAGGGCTGGCCGAGTGGCGGTATCACGGCCGGCTCGTCGCGCGTCAACTGGACGACGTGCACTTGGTGATCCGGGCCGATTTCGACTTCCGCGATTCGATACTGCGGCAGTTCCCCGGAACGTTCAGCGTCCCTACCAGGTATATCAAGCACATGATGGTTGTAGCTGACCTCACTGGAGGCGACACGGGCGCGATCGAGGATGCCCTCGAAGCAGCCTGGCAGCTTCAGCGCAGTGCCGGCTGACCGGGGAAACAGCGGTGACATCCGGACCAGCGTGTCTTGGCCGACTGCGTGACGGCCTGTTCGAGCAGATACTTGGCTTGCTGAAGGCTGACCCAGCTGTCGAAGGCGCCGCCCTGGTTGGATCGTTCGGCCGTGGCGACACCGACAACTGGAGCGACATTGACCTGCTGATCCTCATGAGTGATGCGGACATAGCGCGGTTCGCGGATCAGCCCGCCGAGAGGCCCTGGGCGCAGGCGGACCTGTTGACGGACGGCCGCCACAATTCCCCGGCCGGTGCTACATCCGTGGGCACAACACATATACGGTCAGGGCTTCCGATCTGGGTTGACCTGCATGTCCACCCAGCAACTCGCACGAGCTGGCCAACTGACAGCCGCGTTCTCTTCGAACGCCGGCCGATCGCGACGGGGACGCTGTCCTTTGACTCCTTTGACCAGCTGAATGCCAGCGGGTCCCGGCAGCCTCCGAAAGCGAAGACCTCGGACGAGGTCCGGAGTATCTACCTTGCCTATGTTCCGATAGCCGGCAAGTACGTAGGCCGACGGTCGCCTTACGCCTGTGAAATGATCCGATTTCTCGGCCACCTGCCGGACTTCAGCGACAACGACCCAGCAACTCAGCTGCTTGCCCTGCGCCGTATCGCGGCCAACCTGTCAGATCCGTCCCGGGCCTGGCTGAATGACGCCGTCACCGCATACCTCGCCCTGGTCGAAGCAACCTTGCAACAGTTATCCCGCCGGGTGACCAGCGCTGCCGCCCTTCCTCGGCTGCGCTCGACCGCACCGCTTCGAGGCCGGGATCCAGGTCCGTGTCGAAGATCTCGCTGCCTACCTCGCCGGGCGGGAACGCTGCGACCCCGGTGCCCGGATGGACGAGCTTCTCCCTGCTTATGAAGACCTGGCTGCGAACGTCGGCTAACTAGCGGCGCGGTCTTCCCCGGAGGCACTCGCCCCTGACAGGTGTTCCCCGCCGGGAGCGGCCATCGCTGCGGGGTTGCGGCCTGGGGTCAAATTGGATCGCGACCGCGCGGTGAGGTCTGTCATGATCGCGGTGCATACCGGGAGGTGGGTGATGGCCGGGCTTGCTGCGGCGGGGACTGGCGAGCTGGCGGCGAAGCTGTC
>DATAVV010000389.1:0-10748 GCA_036267555.1 Streptosporangiaceae bacterium
GCCGAGTCCACGATCATCGTCGGGCTGCGGCGGACGACCTCGAGCCGGCCCGGCGACGACATCATCGCGAACGCCGAGCGCACGAGTTCGTCGTCCAGCGCGGCGGGCTCGCCCTCGGCCGCGCCGGAACCGGCGGCCGCGTCGGGGCCGGTCGCGGACGCGCCGGCGAACGCCTCCACCGCGGCCAGGGCGCAGGCGGCGTTGCTGGCCTGATGCGCGCCGAACAGCGGCAGGAACAGGTCGTTGTAGCCGCCGAGCAGACCGCGGACCCCGATGAGCTGCCCGCCGACCGCGAGTTCCCGGTTCGTCACCCCGAACTCGAGACCTTCCCTGGCCACGGTCGCGCCGACCTCGGCCACCCGGTGCAGCAGCGCCTCCGCCGCGTCCACGGGCTGCTGGGCCAGGATCGCGACCGCGCCGGGCTTGATGATGCCCGCCTTGTCGGTGGCGATGGCCGTCACCGTGTTGCCCAGGTAACGGACGTGATCGATGGATATCGGCGTCACCACGGCGACCGCGCCGTCGGCCACGTTCGTGCAGTCCCAGGTGCCGCCGACGCCGACCTCGATCACGGCCACGTCGACCGGCGCGTCGGCGAACACCGCGAACGCCATCGCGGTGAGCACCTCGAAAAACGACAGCGAGCCGGCCTGGTTCTCGTCCACCAGCGCCAGGTACGGCGCCACCTCGTCGTAGGCGTCGACGAAGCGCTCCGCGCTGAGCGGCTCGCCGTCCACGCAGATCCGCTCCCTGATCGAGGTCAGGTGGGGGCTGGTGAACAGGCCGGTCCGCAGGCCACGGGCGCGCAGCAGGGTCTCGGTCATCCGGGCGGTGGAGGTCTTGCCGTTGGTGCCGGTGATGTGGATGACCGGATACGCCCGCTGCGGGTCACCGAGCAGCGAGGTCAGCGCCGAGATCCGGTCCAGGGACGGCTCGATGGAATGCTCGGGACGCCGGGCGAGGATCTCCCGCTCGACTTCCCTCAGCCGCGACATCGGCCCGGTCACAGCACCTCACCCAAGACAACAGTCACCAAAGCAGCCTACTGTCAGCCCCTCCGAGCTAACACCGGCCCCAGCCACGGCGAAGCCGTGCCAGCTCGCGACGGGCGGCGGCCGGCGGGGGGCGCGCGTCCCAACCGAAAGACCGGCCGGGGCGCGCCACAGTTATTTCGTGAAGTACCAGTTCTCCGGGTTAATCGAGAGTGTCGGGCTTTGCGGCGTGGCGCCCCTGAGGTTGCTGGCGATCTCGGTCAACGCGTACGCGCCGTTGGGCTGCCACATCATCGGCAGCTTCGGGGCCAGGTAGTCCTGCCAGGTGTACATGTCCGGCAGGTTGCTGCTGGTCAGGGTCTTGCCGATCAGCGAGTCGTTCTGCGCGTCCGTGTAGCCGCCGGAGTTGGCGACCGCCCCGCTCTGGAACAGTTCCTCGCCGGTGGGCAGGTAGTCGGGCGCGAACGACCAGCCGCCGCCCCAGTTCGCCATGTCCCAGTTGCACGGGATCTTGGCCACCTTGCAGTTGCCCGCGGCCAGCGCAGTGACCTGGTCGAACGGCTCGGGCTTGAGGTTGATCTTGATCCCGATCGTGGCCGCGTTGGACTGTAGCTGGGTCATCTCCGACGCGATCCAGGAGATCCCGGTCGCGAACGGGAGAGTGAAGCTGAGCCCGGTCCCCTTGCTGATGCCAGGCCCGCACTTGGCCGGGTCGGTGCAGGTCGTGACGCCGTTCGGGACCACGTTCCAGCCGTTGCCGGCCAGCAGGCTCTTGGCCTTGCCCGGGTTGTACGGGTAGGGGTCGCCCGCCTTGCCGGTGCCGGAGAGGAACTGGGTGACCGGGGTGGCGGCCACCGGCCCGACCGTGAGCGCGCCGTAGCCGCGCAGCGGCCCGCTGATGACCGCGGCCTGGTTCATCATGTACTCCAGCGCCTGCCGGAAGTACAACTGCTTGATGACCGCGGCGTGGTCGCCCACGCTGGACTGGAAGTTCACCACGAAGTAGTTGATCCCCCAGGAGTACAGCGGCGACAGCGTGTAGCCCTTGGACGCCAGCGGGTTGGTCCCCACGGTCGCCCCGGCGGGCTTGGCCGGCGCGTCCTGCTCGGGCAGGTAACCCACGTCGATCTTGGTGCTGGCGCTCGGCGACTGCAGCACGTCGTACTCGGCCGCGTCGGTGGTGAACGGCGCCTCCTGGAACTGGGCCAGCCTCGGCTTCACCGGCCCCGAATAGGACTTGTTCGGCACGAACGTGATGTGCCCGTCGGCGTTGAACGCGCTGAGCTTGAACGGCCCGTCCACGATCGACCACAGCGGCGACGAGACGTACCCGCTGAGGTTCTTGGCCTGGGCGTTCAGGTAGTTGTAGACCGCCGCGCAGTCGCTGGGCGTCGTCGTGCAGTGGCTTGGGCCGGACGCCGTGCGGTCCCAGGCCTGCGGCATCGGGGTGATCTGGCTCAGGTCGTTGTACAGGAACCAGGTCTGTGAGTAGGCCTTGTCCATGGTCATGGTCACCTGGGTGGGGCTGACGGCCGTGATGTTCTTCACGTTGGCCGGGAACCCGGTGTACGCGCCGTAGTTGGCCGGCTCGGCCTGCTCCATGTTCAGCCAGAACACCACGTCCTGCGCGGTGACCGGCTGGCCGTTGGACCACACGTAGTGCTTGAGGTTGATCGTGACCTTGTTGCCGCTGAACGTGGGCGGGCTGGCCAGGCTGAGCGAGTTGTTCACCGTCGGCTGGCCGCTGCGGCCGAACCAGTACAGCGGCCGGTACAGCAGCGCCTGGAGGTAGAAGACGTTCGCGTCACTGATATAGGCGCTGCTCACGAACGGGAAAATGTAGTTGGGCGTGGTCGAGGGAGGCAGCGCGTAGACGGCCGTCCCGCCCTTGACCGGCGTGCTTCCCGACGACGATGAGCTGCCGTTGCTGCCGCAACCCGCGGCGGCGGCGGCCAGCGCCGCCACGCCCACTCCCACCGCGAGCATCCTGCGGCGAAGGCTTGCTCTTCTGCATCGGCCCTGCTGCGGCGAATTCCCCATGTTTGCGGCTCCTTGGCCCAGGGAGCCCGCCGAAGGCTGACATCGCTGACATCTGGTGTCCCTGACAAGGCTCCGCCCGGTGCGTGTTCCGCTCAACCTACGATCCGGGCTGGTCAGGCACGGGAACGAGCCGCAGGAGTCGCGAATCGTGACGGGTCAGTTACCGAGATGACATCACTCGGTTACCGTATGCCACAGCGTAAGAGACGGGTTACTTCACGAAGTACCAGTTCTCCGGGTTGAGGCTGAGCGTCGGGCTCAGCGGGGTGGCGCCCTTCATGTTGTTGGCGATCTCGTTGAGCTGGAAGTCGCCTTCCGGCTGCCAGATCATCGGGAGCTGGGCCGACAGGAAGTCCTGCCAGTTGTACATGAACTGCATGTTGCCGCTGGTCAGGGTCTTGGCGATCAGCGCGTCGTTCTGCGGGTTGTTGTAGCCGCCCGAGTTCGCGACCACGCCGCTCTGGAACAGTTCCTCACCGGTGGGCAGGTAGTCCGGCGAGTAGGACCAGCCGCCGCCCCAGTTCGCCATGTCCCAGTTGCAGGGCAGCTTGGCGGCCACGCAGTTGCCGCCGGCGACGGCGATCACCTGCGCGAACGGCTTCGGCTCGAGGTTGATCTTGATCCCGAGCGCCGCGGAGTTGGACTGAAGCTGCTGCATTTCCTGGTTGATCCAGCCGACCCCGGTCGCGTAGGGCAGGTTGAAGCTCATGCCCTGGCCCTGCTTGACGCCCGGCCCGCACTTGGACGGGTCCGCGCAGGTGGACACGCCGTTCGGGTTGATCGTCCAGCCGTGGCTGGTCAGCAGGCTCTTGGCCTTGGCCGGGCTGTACGGGAACGGGTTGCCCTGCTTGCCCTTGGGCGACAGGAACGGCGTCACCGGCGTGGTCCCGACCGGGCCGATCGTCGGCGTGCCGTAACCGCGCAGCGGTCCGTTGATCACCGCGGTCTGGTTCATCAAGTTTTCCAGCACCTGCCGGAAGTAAAGCTGCTTGATGATCGGGGCGTTACCGGTGGTGGACTGGTAGTTCACCACGAAGTAGTTGATCCCCCAGATCGGCCACGGGGTGAGCGTGTAGCCCTTGGAGGACAGCGGGTTCTTGCCCACGGTCGCGTTGGCCGGCTTGGCCGGGACGTCCTGCTGCGGTATGTAGCCGAAGTCGATCTTCGTGGCCGAACTGGGCGACTGCAGCACGTCGTACTCGGCGGTGTCCGTGGTGAACGGCACCTCCTGGAACTCGGCCAGCTTCGGCTTATTCGGGCCCGAGTACGACTTGTTCGGCACGTACGAGACGTGCCCGTCGGCGTTGAACGACTTCAGCTTCCACGGGCCGTCCACGATCGACCACAGCGGCGAGCTCACGTACGACGTCTGGTCCTTGGCCTGCGTGTTCAGGTAGCTGTAGACCGCCGCGCAGTCGCTGACCTTGGTCACGCAGTCGCTCGGGCCGGAGGCGGTCCGGTCCCAGGCCTGCGGCATGGGCGTGATCTGGCTCAGCTCGTTGTACAGGAACCAGGTCGGGTTGTAGGACTTGTCCATCACCATCGTCAGCTCGGTCGGGCTGACCACGGTGATGTCCTTCACGTTGGTCGGGAACCCGGTGTAGAAGCCCAGGTTGGCCGGCTCGGCGAGTTCCATGTTGAGCCAGAACATCACGTCCTGCGCGGTGACCTGGGTGCCGTTGGACCACATGTAGTGCTTGAGGTTGATCGTGACCTTGTTGCCGCTGAACGTCGGCGGGCTGGCCAGGCTCAGCTTGGTGTTGACCGTGGGCTGGTCCCCGTTGCCGAACCAGTACAGCGGCCGGTACATCAGGTACTGGAAGTAGAACAGGTTGACGTTGCTGATGACCGCGCTGCTCATGTACGGGAAGATGTAGGTCGGCGGGGCCGAGGGCTGCTCGGCCCAGACCGCCGTCCCGCCCTTGACCGGCGTGCTGCCGGCCGACGAAGACCCGCTGCCGCCGCCGCAGCCCGCCGCGACCAGGGCCAGCGCGACTGCGCCGATCCCGGCCGCCAGCACCCGGCGGCGAATCCTCGCGGACCTGCCGTGCTGTGGGGAAGTCCCCATGTTTCCGGCTCCTTGGCCTGGGAGCCCGCTCGGGGCAGACACGCTGGCCCCCCTGGCGCGCTCCGGTTTGAACAAACCTTTGCTCGTGTTCAGCTCAACTTATGAGCCGGGACGACCGCCAATAAGGTGCCGTAGTCAAGAGTTTCACAATCGTGACAAAGCAGTGACCCGCGTGACCTGGGAGATCATCGGAGCCCGCGGGGCGGGCAGGGCGCTCGCGGTATCCGGGCGGCGGCCAGCGGCCGCCCGCCAGGTGCCGGTTCCTACTTCACGAAGTACCAGTCTTCCGGGGTGAGGTTGAGCGTGGGGCTCTGCGGCGTGACCCCCCCGAGGTCCCCCGAGATCTCGGTCACCTGATAGTCCGCCTCCGGCTGCCACATGACCGGAAGCTGGCTCGCCAGGTAGTTCTGCCAGTTGTACATGTCCTGCAGATTGCTGCTGGTCAGAGTCTTGTTGATCAGCGAGTCGTTCGCCGGGTTGGCGTACCCGCCGGAGTTGGCGACCGCCCCGCTGGCGAACAGTTCCTCGCCGGTGGGCAGGTAGTCCGGGGCGAACGACCAGCCGCCGCCCCAGTTTCCCATGTCCCAGTCGCACGAGGCCCTGGTGACCACGCAGTTGCCGCCGGCCAGCGCGGTCACCTGGTCGAACGGCTCGGGCTGGAGGTTCAGCCTGATCCCGATCGACGCGGCGCTGGACTGCAGTTGCTCCATCTCGGCCGTGAGCCACCGCGTCCCCGACGCGTAAGGCAGCGTGAAGCTCAGGCGCTGGCCCTTCCTGATCCCCGGCCCGCACTCCGGCGGGTCTGCGCAGGTCGATACCCCATTGGCCATTACGCTCCAGCCGTGGCTGGCCAGCAGGCCCCGGGCCTTGCCTGGGTCGTAGGGATAAGGGGCGCCCGCCTTGCCCTGTGGCGAAAGGAACGGGGTCAGCGGGGTGTCGGGCACCGGGCCTGCCGTCGGGGCACCGTAGCCGTGCAACGGGCCGCTGATCACCGCGGCCTGGTTCATCATGTACTCCAGCGCCTGCCGGAAGTAGAGCTGCCTGATGACCGGGGCGTTGCCGGTGGTGGACTGGAAGTTCACCACGAAGTAGTTGATGCCCCAGGCCGGCCAGGGGGCCAGGACGTAGCCCTTGGACGCCAGCGGGTTCTTGCCCGCGGGCGCCCCGGCCGGCTTGGGCGGCGCGTTCTGCTCGGGCAGGTAACCCACGTCGATCTTGGTGCTGGCGCTCGGCGACTGCAGCACGTCGTACTCGGCCGCGTCGGTGGTGAACGGCACCTCCTGGAACTCGGCCAGCTTCGGCTTCGCCGGCCCCGAGTACGACTTGTTCGGCACGAACGTGATGTGCCCGTCGCCGCTGAACGACTTCAGCTTCCACGGGCCGTCCACCACCCCCCAGATCGGTGACGTCGCGTACGTGCTCAGCGCCCGGGACTGGGCGTTCAGGTAGGCGAACACCGCCGCGCAGTCGCTGACCGTCGTCGTGCAGTGGCTCGGGCCTAAGGCGGTCCTGTCCCAGGCCTGCGGCATCGGGGTGATCTGGCTCAGCTCGTTGTACTCGAACCAGGTCGGGTTGTAGGGCTTGTCCATCACCATGGTCAGCTCGGTCGGGCTGACCGCGGTGATGTCGGCCACGTTGGTCGGGAACCCGGTGTAGCCGCCGAAGTTCGCCGGCTCGGCCAGTTCCATGTGCAGCCAGAACACCACGTCCTGCGCGGTCACCGGGGTGCCGTCGGACCACATGTAGGGCCTGAGCGTGATCGTGACCTTAGTGCCGTTGAACATCGGCGGATTGGCCACGCTCAGCTTGTTGTTCACCGTCGGCTGGCCATTGTTACCGAACCAGTACAACGGCCGGTACAACAGGTACTGCAGGTTATCGGTGTTGATATCGCTGAAATAAGCGCTGGCCGAGTACGGCCAGATGTAGTTCGGCGTGGTCGAAGGGGGCTCGGCCAGGACGGCGGTACCGCCCCGCACCGGCTTGCGGCCCGAGGACGTGCTGGTCGGGCCGCTGCTGGAGCAGCCAGCCACCGCCAAGGCCAGCATCGCCGCGGACGCCGCGAGCTTTTTACCGCGAAGCCTGAATCGGTATCGGGTAAGCATTTTGCCACTTTATCGGCGTAATCACTGCTCTTACGCCATTAGTTCAAAAGGGTATTGAAATCGTGACAGATCGGTTATCGAACCCGGCAGGCGCAATTAGGGCTTTCCAGGCACAGCACAGGTCAGATGGGTCGCTAGGCCCAGGCCGGGCAGCGGTGCCCGGCGCGGCGGGCGCGCGGGTGGCTCAGCGGGCCTGCGGCAGCGCGGCCAGGCGCTCCTCCAGCCGGGCGATCTCGGCCTGGGCGGCGGCCAGCCGCTCGCGGTTCTTGTCCACCACGGCCTGCGGCGCCCGCTCGACAAACGACGGGTTCGCGAGCTTCCGCTCGGCCGCCTCGACGTCGGCCCGCGCCGCGGACAGGTCCTTCTCCAGCCTCCGCCGCTCGGCGCCCAGGTCGATCGCGGCGGCGGTATCCAGTTGCACGGTGACCCCTTCGGCCTGCACCGAGGCGGTGGGCGCGAACCCCTCGCCCGGCGCGGCCAGGCGCAGCAGGGCACGGATCGCGGTCTCGTGACCGGCCAGCGGCGTGGCCTCGATCCCGGACAGCGTCGCTGGCACCGGCTGCGACGGCCGCAGCCCCTGGTCCGACCGGAACCGGCGCACCTGCGTGACCAGGCGCATCAGCGCCTCGATCTCCGCCTCGGCCGCCAGGTCGCGCGACAGCGCGGGCATTGCGGAGGCCCCGTCGGCGATGCGGCCGGGCCAGGTGGCCGCCATCACCGATTCGCCGCCGGTCAGGTGCGTCCACAGTTCGTCGGTGACGAACGGCATCACCGGGTGGATCAGCCGCAGCAGCCGGTCGAGGACGTGGCCGAGCACGGCCCTGGTCCCCGCGGCCGCGGCGGGATCGCCGCCGCCCAGTGCTGGCCCGGGGGGACTACCCCCCCAAACCCCCCCGCTCAAGGCTGGTTTAGCCAGTTCCAGGTACCAGTCGCAGAACTCGTCCCAGGCGAAGTGGTACAGGGCGTCGCAGGCCTTGCCGAACTCGAAGTGCTCGAACAACTCGTCCGCCTCGGCCGTGACCGCCGCCAGCCGGGACAGGATCCAGCGGTCGGCCACGGTCAGCGCGGCCGGCGCGGGCAGTTCCGCCGCGGCGTCCGCGCCGTTCAGCAGCGCGAACCTGGCGGCGTTCCACAGCTTGTTGCAGAAGTTCCTGGCCCCGGCCACCCACTCCTCGCTGACGGCCACGTCACTGCCCGGGCTGGCCCCGCGGGCCAGGGTGAAGCGGGTAGCGTCGGCGCCGAACCGGTCGATCCAGTCCAGCGGGTCCACGGTGTTGCCGCGCGACTTGGACATCTTCTTGCCGTACTGATCGCGCACCAGGCCGTGCAGGGCGACCGTGCGGAACGGCACGGCCGCGGCGGGATCGGTGCGGGCCGGCCCGGGACCCGGCGGGTCGGTCGCGGTCATCGCGTACAGCCCGAACATCATCATCCGGGCCACCCAGAAGAACAGGATGTCGTAGCCGGTGACCAGCACGCTGGTCGGATAGAACGTGCGCAGGTCGGCGGTGTCGTCCGGCCAGCCGAGCGTGGAGAACGGCCACAGCGCGGAGGAGAACCAGGTGTCCAGGACGTCCGGGTCCTGCCGCCACCCCTCGCCGGCGGGCGGCTCCTCGTCGGGGCCGACGCAGACCACGTCGCCGTCGGGTGAGTACCAGACCGGGATCCGGTGCCCCCACCAGAGCTGGCGGCTGATGCACCAGTCGTGCATGTCGTCCACCCAGTCGAAGTAGCGCGCCGCCAGCTGCGGCGGGTGGATCCGGACCCGCCCGTCGCGCACGGCGTCGCCGGCCGCCTTGGCCAGCGGGCCGACCTTGACGAACCACTGCAGCGACAGCCGGGGCTCGACCGTGGTGCCGCAGCGCTGGCAGTGGCCCACCGCGTGCAGGTACGGCCGCCGCTCGGCCACCACCCGGCCATCCTCGCGCAGGGCGGCCAGGACCGCGGGCCGCGCCTCGAACCGGTCCAGGCCCTGGAACGGCCCGTGCGCGGTGATCACGCCGCGCTCGTCCATGACCGTCAGGCTGGGCAGGTCGTGACGCCGGCCGATCTCGAAGTCGTCCGGGTCGTGCGCGGGCGTCACCTTGACCGCGCCGGTGCCGAACTCCGGGTCCACGTGCGGGTCGGCCACGACCGGGATCCGCCGCCCGGACAGCGGCAGCTCGACCTCGGTGCCGACCAGCCGGCTGTACCGGGGGTCGTCGGGGTGCACGGCCACGGCGGTGTCGCCGAGCATGGTCTCGACGCGGGTGGTGGCCACCTCGACCGCGCCGGGCCCGTCGCCGTACCGGACCGTGACGAGTTCGCCCTCGTCGTCGGTGTGGTCCACCTCGATGTCCGACAGCGCGGTCAGGCAGCGCGGGCACCAGTTGATGATGCGCTGCGCCCGGTAGATCAGGCCGTCGTCAAAGAGCCGCTTGAAGATCGTCTGCACCGCGCGGGACAGGCCCTCGTCCATGGTGAACCGCTCGCGCGACCAGTCCACGCTGTCGCCCAGCCGCCGCATCTGGCCCAGGATCGCGCCGCCCGACGCGGCCTTCCACTGCCAGACGCGCTCCACGAACGCCTCCCGGCCCAGGTCGTGGCGGCTCAGCCCGTCCTTGGCCAGTTCGCGCTCCACCACGTTCTGGGTCGCGATGCCCGCGTGGTCCATGCCCGGCAGCCAGAGCGCGTTGTAGCCCTGCATGCGGCGCCGCCGGACCAGCGCGTCGATGAGCGTGTGGTCGAGCGCGTGGCCGATGTGCAGCGTGCCGGTCACGTTCGGCGGGGGGATCACGATCGAGAACGCGGGCGCGGCCGCCGCCGCGTCGGCCGTGAACAGGCCGCGCTCTTCCCAGAATCGGTACCGGCGGCCTTCCACCTCCGCCGGCGCGTACTGCGGAGGGATCTCGGTGGGCTGTGCTGCGGTCACGCCACGGAGTCTAGTGCCGCGCCTGAGCCCGGCTCCCGGCAACGTTAGGCACGCAAAAGGGTTTCCGCCTGGTATCACCCATGGAAGTTTTCTGCCCGGCCATGTCAGGGTGATCCAGGAACAGAAGGAGAGGAGACGGGGGCTCGTGCGAAGAGCGCCAGCGATCGTCCGGCGCCTGCTGCCGCACCGCCTCGCCCTGGCCGCGGCCGCGGTCACGGTGGCCCTCGCCGCGACGCTCCTCGCCGCTTTCGCCTCGTTCTCCGCCACGGTCAGCGCCAACGCCGTGCGCACCTCGCTGGCGGGCAATCCGGGCACGACGGTGTCGGTGACCGCGTCGGTGACCAGCGCGGCCGGGGCGACGCAAGCCGGCGGCAAGCTCGCGGCCGCGCTGCGGCGGGCCCTGCCGGGCCTGCCGGTCACAGTCTGGTCCGCGGCGAGTTCCGACTACCTCGACATCCCGCCCGGCCGCGGGCTGCCGCACGCGGAGACCCAGCTGTCGGGCGGGGAGCAGCAGCGGGTCGCGATCGCCCGCGCCCTGGCCAACAGCCCCGCGCTGCTGCTGGCCGACGAGCCGACGGGCCAACTGGACTCGGAAACGGCCGGTCAGATCATGCGCCTGCTGCGCAGCATCG
>DATAVV010000390.1:0-15293 GCA_036267555.1 Streptosporangiaceae bacterium
GGCCGAACTGGCCGAGATGCTGGAGTCACGCGGCGTGGACGTCAGCTACGCGATCCACCCGGTCGCGGGCCGGATGCCGGGCCACATGAACGTGCTGCTGGCCGAGGCCAACGTGCCGTACCCGCAGCTCAAGGAGATGGACGACATCAACCCGGAGTTCGCCAGGACGGACGTGGCCCTGGTGATCGGGGCCAACGACGTCACCAACCCGGCCGCCCGGCGGCCCGGCACGGCGATCTCCGGCATGCCGATCCTGGACGTGGACCAGGCCAAGAGCATCATCGTGATCAAGCGGTCCATGGGCCACGGCTACGCCGGCATCGACAACGAGCTGTACGTCAACCCCAAGACCAGCATGTACTTCGCCGACGCCAAGAAGGCCCTGGCCGACATGACCAGCGCGGTCAAGACTCTGGTGGCCTGACCGGGGGGTATCCGCCGGCGGCGAGGTCGGCCGCGAACTCCTGGAAGGCGGCGTAGGCCCGGGGTCCCCAGACCGTGCCGGGACCCCCGTTCATCAGGATCGTCACGCCCAGCATCTCGGCCACCTCCTGGTCGGTGACGCCGCGGCTGGCGGCCCCGCGCGCGTGCGCGGCGATGCAGCCGTCGCACTCCCTGGTCACCGCGATGGCCAGGGCGATCAGCTCCTTGACCTTGGCGGGCAGCTCGCCATCGCTCATCGCCGCGGTCCCCATCCGGACGTAGCCGGAGTAGACGTCCGGGATCGCGTCCCGCAGCTTGCGCCCGTCGGCCTTGGTCTGGTGCAGTAGCTCGTGCGCCGTCGTCGCCATCGCTGCCTCCGCCTCCGGTTATGGTCGGTTGATGAGCACCGTCGACGCCCAGCTCGAGATCGCCGAGACGTCCGTCAAGGCTAACGGCTTTGATGTCACCGAAGCGCGCGAGGCCCGCGTCGGCGACATGACCGTGCGCAGGCTGCTGCCGCTGCGGCCGCGGCGCAGCGTCGGCGCGTGGTGCTTCGTCGACCACTACGGGCCGATGTCCGTGGACGGCGTGGCCGGGATGCGGGGCATCGCGCACGCCGAGGAATCCCCGGCGCACCGCGACCCGACGCTGCACGGCGTTCAGCTCTGGGTCGCGCTGCCCGACGCCGCGCGGCACACCGAGCCCTCGTTCGAGCACAGGCGGACCTGCCGCGTACGGGCTTCGGCGGCTTCGAGGCCACGGTGTTCGCCGGCGCGCTGGACGGGACGCGGTCCCCGGCCATATGCCCGGAAATAACCGGCCAGGCGTAGCGTCACGGTCATGGTCGAGCAGATGTGGCGGGTCGTGGCGGTGTTCCGCGTCGTCACGCTCGCCTACGCGGCCTTCCTGATCATCCGCGACCACGGCCGCTACGTCCATCCCGCCGCCGGCTTCGCGGCGCTGGCCGTCATGTTCGCGTGGACCGTGGTCACGGTGATCGCCTACGCCCGGCCGGGCGGGCGGCGGAACTGGCTGATCGCCGCCGACGTGGCGGTGGCCGCGGGCCTGGTGCTGAGCACCCGGCTGATCACCTCCGCGAGCCAGATCAGCGCGGGCGCGCCGACGATCCCCGCGTCGTGGGCGGCGGCGGCGGTGCTGGCCTGCGCGGTCGCGGGCGGCCCGGGCGCGGGACTGGCCGGCGCCGTGGTGATCGTGGCCGCCGACCTCGCCGAGCGCCAGGCGGTGCCGCAGAGCACGTTCAGCAACTGCGTGCTGGTGCTGATCGCGGGCGGAGTCGGCGGCTACGTGGTGCAACTCGGGCTGCGCGCCGAGGCGGCCACCGACCGCGCCGCCCGCAGCGAGGCGTCGGCCGCCGAGCGGGAGCGGATCGCCCGCGACATCCACGACTCGGTGCTGCAGGTGCTGGCCCTGGTCAGCTCGCGCGGGCGGGAACTGGGCGGCGAGGCGGCCGAACTGGCCCGGCTGGCCGGGGAGCAGGAGAGCACGCTGCGGACGCTGGTGTCCGGCGCGTCCGCGCCGCCGCCCGGCGACGGGCTGCTGGACCTGGCCAGCCTGCTCGAACCGCTGGGCGGTGACGCGCGGGTGACCGTGTCCGCCCCGGCCGGCGCGGTGCTGCTGGCCGACGCCCCGGCGCGCGCGCTGGCCGCGGCCGCGGGTGAGGCTCTGGACAACGTCCGCCGGCACGCGGGCCCGGACGCCCGGGCCTGGCTGCTCGTCGAGGACGAAGGCGCGCACGTGATCGTGAGCGTGCGGGACAACGGGCGCGGCTTTTCCGACGGCCGGCTGGCGCAGGCCGAGGCGGCGGGCCGGCTGGGCGTGGCCCAGTCCATCCGGGGGCGGCTGCGGGATGCCGGCGGCCACGCCCGCCTGACTTCGTCGCCCGGGCAGGGAACCGAGGTGGAGTTGCGTGTGCCCAGAACCTGACGCGCCGCTGCGGGTGCTGGTGGTCGACGACCATCCGATCTGGCGGCACGGCGTGGCCGCCGGCCTGGAGGAGGCCGGCTCCGCGGTCGCCGGGACCGCCGGGGACGGCGCCGCGGCGCTGCGGGTGGCCGCGGCCACCCGGCCCGGCGTGGTGCTGCTCGACCTGAACCTGCCGGACATGTCCGGGGCCGAGGTCACCCGCCGCCTGCTCGCGGCCGACCCGGCGGTCCGGGTGCTGATCCTTTCGGCCAGTGGCGAGCGGCAGGACGTGCTCGACGCCATGACCGCTGGCGCCACCGGCTACCTGGTCAAATCGGCTCACTTCAGTGAACTGCTGGCCGCCGTGCGGTCCACCGCGGCCGGCGAGGCTGTGTTCACGCCGGGGCTGGCCGGACTGGTGCTGGGCGAGTATCGCCGACTGGCTTCGGGCTCAACGCGGCACCGCGGCGGGCCGGGCACCCCCGGCCGGGACGCAAGCGGGCGCGAACTGCCGGCGGCGAGCCCGCCGGAGAAGGGCCGGCCGGCCGGCGAGGGACCGGTGACGCCGCGGCTCACCGAGCGGGAGACGGAGGTCCTGCGCCTGGTAGCCAAGGGCATGACCTACCCGGAGATCGCCGCGCTGCTCGTGCTGTCCCCGCGGACCGTTCAGAACCACGTCCAGAACACGCTCATCAAGCTGCAGTTGCACAACAAGGCCCAGCTAGTCCGCTACGCGATGGAACAAGGCATCGCGTAGCGGGCTCGCTGGGCGCCCCCACCCCGGTCATGTTGTCGTAGCCGTGCAGGGTGACCTGCCCGGTGTAGAAGAGCATCGATGTGCTCTAATCGTCGCCGCGCCGCTGCGTTGCAGATCACATGCTTGCGGCGCGTTGAACCGCGTTTGCCGGGTATGGAGGGTGCACAGAGTGTATGCCTATTAATAGAATGGGTATAGTAGATTTCGAGTGCCTGGCTCGGCCCGCACCCCGGGGAGAACACCCATGGCCCTGCCCGACTTCTTCATCGCAGGCGCGCCCAAGGCGGGCACCACGGCTCTGCACGCCGCGCTGGCCCGGCATCCGGCGCTCTACATGTCGCCGGTCAAGGAACCCAAGTTCTTTCTCACCGACGGCCCGCCGCCGAACCGGGGCGGCCCCGGGGACGTGACGACCTACCGCGAGCACGTGTGGCGGCGCAAGGACTACGAGGCGCTGTTCGACCCGGCCCCGGCCGGGGTCCTGCGCGGCGAGTCGACGCCGTTCTACCTGTACAACCGGGACGCGCAGGCCCGGATCCGGGCTCTGGTGCCCGACGCGAAGCTGATCGTCATCCTGCGGGACCCGGTCGAGCGGGCCCACTCGAACTGGACCCACCTGTGGTCGGCGGGCCTGGACCCGGCCGGCGACTTCGTCCTGGCCTGCGAGCAGGAGCAGCGCCGGATCGAGGCCGGCTGGGCGGACTTCTGGCACTACACCGCGCTCGGGCGCTACGGGGAACAGTTGGAGCACCTGTACACGATGTTCCCGCGGGAGCAGGTCTTCGTGTTCCGCTACCGGGCGCTGGTCGAGAACCCGGCCGGGGTGCTGGACCGGATATGCGCCTTCCTGGGCGTGCCGCAGGGCGTGCTGACCGAGGTGCCGCGCGAGAACGTGACCGCGCACCCCGAATGGTCGCTGCTCCACCGCGCCGTGGCCAGGGTCCTGCGCGCCAGCACGGCGGTGAGCCGGGTGCTGCCCGGCGCCGCCGCCGTGACCGCTTCGCTGGAACGCGTCCTGCAGCGGGACAGCCGGCCCCGGCAGCCGCTGACCTGGGAGCAGCGCCAGGAACTCATCCCCCGGTTCGAGACGGACATCAGGCTGCTCGAGACCATCACCGGCGAGGACTACGGCGACTGGCTCGCGCCCCGGGGCGACTCGGGCGGCCTGGTCGGCGCCCGGCCCGCCGGGCAGCGCCAGGCCCGCAACGGCCAGCCCCGCTCGTTCTGACCAGCGCTCCCGCGCGGTCAGCGCAGTTCGGTGCGCAGTTCGTGCGAGCCGTCGGCCCTGGTCATCTCGTAGTAGTAGCGCTCACCGCCGCCGGGCAGGCCGACGATGCACAGGTAGCGCAGGCCGCCGAGGCCATACGGCGACTGGGCGATCGGCCCGTGCGCGGTCAGCGCGGCCGGGTGGCCGGTCGCGACGCCGGTCCGCTCCTCGAAGTTCTCGGCGGCGGTGGCCCGGCCGTCGTAGTACGCCACGGCGTCCCCGGCCGTGAGCCGGACCGCGGAGACGCGTACGCCGCGCGCGTCCCACTCGCCGGGCCGTGGGCTCAGCGCGGTGCCCTGCCAGGCCCAGGACAGGCCGTCGGGGCTGGACGCGTAGTCGGTCGTCATCCGGTCGGTCTGATCCGGGTCATCGAGCGGGTGCACCGAGGCCCAGAGGTGCCACCGGTCGCCGTCGCGCACGATGACCGGGTCCTTGACCGCGTTGAGTGCGTCACCGGGCAGCACCACGCGGCTGCTTCGTGCGTCGAATCCGGCGGGGTCGCGGGCCTCGATCACCTCGACGCGCCAGTGCTTGGTGCCCGGCGTGGCGCAGCTCAGGTACAGGCGCCAGCCGCCGTCCGGGGTGACCACCAGCGCCGGGCGTTCCAGGGACTCGGCGCCCATCTCCTCGCGGCCGATCGAAAGCAATGTTTCGAAGTGCTCGCCGTCGGCCGAACGCGCGACCGCCACCGCATAACCGCGGCCCTGGCCCTGGGGGCGGCGCAGCCGGTACGCCAGGTAGATCTCTCCGTCGTGACAAACCGCGCTCGGGGCCCCGGACCAGGTCCCGGGCCCGGTCGTCGGCGGGGCGACGGCGACGACAGAACGTTCCGGCTGCGGCATCAGGGTGGCGACCTGCGCCACGGTCTCTTCGGAGATCACATCGGCACTTTAGATGATGACGCGCGGTGCTCACCGAAGATCGCGGCCACCGGCCGGGCCGGCTCCTCAGCGGGGCGGGCGGTGCGTGCGGGCGGTGCGTGCGGGTCAGCGGGGCGGGCGGTGCGTGCGGGCGGCCGCGGCCCGGCAACATTCGACGGCCGCGGCCCGCCAGCACACCGGGCGCGGGTTTCGCCACGCGCCCGAAGCCTTTGTGCCCGCCGCCAGGAGACCACGGGGGAGAAGCGGGGCCTGGCCGGGCAGCGGAACACCCGAGTTAGTGAAATACCGGGCACCAATCCAGGTCAAGCCGCGGGCTCCGATTCGCTAGCCGGGCGCTAGTGGGGCTAATGCGCCCGGAGTTGCCGCCAGGGCAGCGCAACAGCGCGATACGGTCGGCAAACGAACCGTCCCGGTGCGCATTAACCGGATTCATCCGGGCAGTCAGGGTCCGTGAACAGGCGGTGCTCATGATCTCGCAACCCGCACCCGGCGCGGCCGGCCCGGGAACACCGGGCCCGGCCCGTACGCCCGGCGCGCCACGCGACCGGCTGTGGGCGTGGCTGCGGCGCCCGCAGGGGGTCTTCGCCGTCGTGATCGCGATCGCGGTCATCGCGACGATCATCGTCGTGGCGGCCAGCGGCGGGCCCGGCGGCTCCGGGGGCAACACCTCGGGCGTGTCGGTCAGCGCCGGGTCGGTGAACCGGGTCGACCTCCAGGCGGTGCCGGGGCAACTCACGATCGTCAGCGCGGCGACCGGCCGGGTGACGCTGAACGGCAAGCTCAGCTGGAACGGTCACGCCCAGCCGTCCTCGACGACGCGAATGGTGAGCCCGCACACGCTGCGCCTGGTCTACCGGTGCGCCGCGGGGAGCCCGTGCACCGCGCACTGGCGGCTGGTCGTGCCCAGGCACACCGCGGTCGCGCTGAGCCAGCCCTCCGGCCACATCATCGTGTCGGGCCTGGGCGGGGCGCTGCAGATCACCGCGACCGGCGTCGACGTCAGCGCGACCGGGCTGCGCTCACCCTCGCTGGTCGCCACGATCACCTCCGGGCACCTGACCGCCGGCTTCGCCGCCGCGCCCCGGAAGGTCGACGTCACGCTCACCTCCGCGCAGGCCACGCTGCGGCTGCCAGGCAACGTCAGCTACGCCGTGAGCGACCAGGTCGTCTCGGGTTACGTCCACGTGGGCGTCCCGCAGGCCGCTGCCGCGCCGCGCGGCGTGACCGCGCGCGTGGTATCCGGCGAACTCGAACTGCTGCCGGCCTGACCCGGCCCGACCCGCATGGCAGCATGGCAGCAGGCGGCGAAGGAGGATCCGGGTGCGACTGCGCGACGTCGATCTGGGCGATGTCGACGCGTACGTGCGGATGCGGTGCGACCCGGTCATGACGGCCGAACTGGGCGGGCCGCAGCCGCGCGACGGCATCGAGGACAAGGTCCGGCGCGACGCCGAGGAAGCGGCGGCCGGGACGGCGTGGATCAAGATGATCGTGCCCGACGAGGACCGCCCGGACGTGGTGGCCGGGTCGGTGTCGCTGTGGTCACACGACGAGGACCAGGCCGGAGGGCCCCGGATCTCCGAGATTGGCTGGATGGTGCTGCCCGAGTTCCAGGGCCGGGGCCTGGCCAAGGCGGCCGTCCGGGCGCTGCTCGAAATGGCCCGTGACACCGGCCGGTGGGGCCTGGTCCACGCGTTCCCGAAGGTGACCAACGGCCCGTCCAACGGGATCTGCCGCTCGCTGGGCTTCCGGCTCGCCGGGGAGCAGGACCTGCCGTACGCGGGCCAGATCTTGCGGACCAACCATTGGGTCATCGACCCCCGGACCGACCTGGCCTGGGGGCGCCAGGGTGGCGCTGTGCCGCGTTAAGGCTCAAGGTCTGACGGGGCCGCGCGCAGCGGACTGAAGGGGGCCAGGTCGGTGCCGGGCGACTCGCCCAGCGCGACGCGGGCGGCCACCGTCCCCGCCAGCGGGCCCATGGTCAGGCCGGTGGCGCCGAGGCCGGTCGCGACCACGAGGCCGGCCACGCCGGGCACCGGGCCGAGCAGCGGCCTGCCGTCCGGGCTCACCGGGCGGAAGCCGACCCTGGTCTCGATGTGGCGGGCGGCGGCCAGCCCGGGCGCCACGGCCAGTGCCTGGCCGAGAACCTCGGCCAGGCCGGCGGCCGTCACCCGGTAGTCGAACCCGCTGCCGGCCTCCCTGGTCGCGCCCGCCACGACCCGGGACTCCTCGAAGGCCAGCAGGTAGTGGCCGCTCGTGGCGGCCAGCACCACCGGCCAGCGACTGGTGCCGGCCGGCGCCACCGACAGGTGCACGATCTGCCCGCGCTGGGGCTCGACGGGCACGGTCACGCCCGCGGGCTCCAGGAACTGCGTGGTCCAGGCGCCGGTCGCGGCGACCACGGCGTCGGCCTCGACGAGTTGTCCCTTGAGCGTCACCCCGGTGGCCCGGCCGCCGTCGCACACCAGGCGCGCCGGCGCGGTCGTGATGACCGCGCCCTTCGCCGCCGCGGCCCGGGTCAGCGCGCCCGCGAGCCGCCGGCCGTCGACCCGGCACGCGCCGCTGACCCACACCGCGGGCCAGTCCCCGCGCAGCGGCGGGAACAGGTCCCGGGCCTGGGCGCCGGACAGGGCGGCCACCTCGCCGGCCTCGGGAGCCGCGGCGCGCCGGTCGTCGAGTTGCCGGCGCACCTGCTCCTGCTGCGGCCGGGATTCGGCCAGGATCAGCGCGCCGACCTGGCGGTAACCCACGTCGGTCTCGCCCGCCTGCGCCAGGTCGTCGATCAGGCCCGGGTAGTACCGGGCCGAGGCACAGGCGAAGTCGTACCAGACCGGATCGTCCGCCGGCCGCGACGTCCACGGGCACACGATCCCGGCCCCGGCCGCCGTGGCCTGGCCCGGCAGCCCCGCGTCCGCCAGCAGGACGTCCGCCCCCATGCGGGTGGCGGCGTAGGCGCAGGCGGCTCCGACGACTCCCGAGCCCACCACGACCACTCGCATGGTTCCTCCCCGCGCCGTTGCGTGTTACTCTTCTAGAACTCTAGAACAAAGAGGTGCTGACGATGACGGTGGCGACCACGGCGGCCGGCCCGCAGGTGCTCAGCGGGACGGTGACCGCGGCCCGGCGGGCGGCGATGGGCGACCCCGGGCCGTCGGGCCGGTTCGGGCCTTACGGCGGCCGGTTCGTGCCCGAGGCCCTCGTCCCGGCGTGCGAGCAACTGGAGGAGGCGTTCCGGGCCGCCTGGGCCGACCGCGGTTTCCGGGCCGAACTGGCCGGCGTGCTCCGCGGCTACGCCGGCCGCCCGACCCCGGTCACCGAGGCGGCCCGGCTGTCGGCCGAACTCGGGGTCCGGGTGCTGCTCAAGCGCGAGGACCTGGCCCACACCGGCAGCCACAAGATCAACAACGCGCTGGGCCAGGGACTGCTGGCCCGGCGCATGGGCAAGACCGCGATGGTCGCCGAGACGGGCGCGGGCCAGCACGGCGTGGCCACGGCCTCGGTCGCCGCGCACCTGGGCCTGGACTGCGTCGTCTACATGGGCGAGCGGGACATGGAGCGGCAGGAACTCAACGTGTTCCGGATGGAACTGCTCGGCGCCACGGTGGTGCCGGTGGCCTCGGGGGCCCGCACGCTCAAGGACGCGACCAGCGAGGCGTTCCGGCACTGGGTGACCACGGTGGACTCGGCCCACTACTGCGTCGGCTCGGTGATGGGCCCGCACCCGTACCCGTGGATGGTGCGCGAGTTCCAGCGGGTCGTCGGCGACGAGGCCCGGGCTCAGTGCGGCGACCTGCTGCCGGACGCGGTGCCCGACGTGGTCGTGGCGTGCGTCGGCGGCGGCTCCAACGCCGCGGGCACGTTCGCGGGCTTCGCCGCCACCACGGCCCGGCTCGTCGGCGTCGAGGCCGCGGGCGGGGCCGCGATGACGGACGGGCGGCGGGGCGTGCTGCACGGGTTCCTCTCCTCGTTCCTGCAGGACGAGCACGGCCAGGTCACCGAGGCGCACTCGGTCTCCGCGGGCCTGGACTATCCCGGCGTGGGCCCCGAGCATGCCTATCTCGCCCAGACCGGGCGCGCCGAGTACCACGCCGTGACCGACGCCGAGGCGGTCGCCGCCGTCGAACTGTGCGCTCGCACGGAGGGGATCCTGCCCGCACTGGAGTCCGCTCATGCCCTGGCCTGGGTCGAGCGCGCGGCGCGCGCCGGTGACCTGCCGCCCGCGGCCACGGTGCTGGTCACGATGTCCGGCCGCGGCGACAAGGACGCCGCCATCCTGAAGGAACTCACCCGTGGGGAAGGTTGAGACGACTCTGGGCCGGGCCCGCGCGACCGGGCGGCCGATCCTGGTCGGCTACGTCACCGGCGGGATCCGCGAGGACTGGACCGACCTGCTGGCCGCGATGGCCGGCGGGGGCGCCGACGCGGTCGAGATCGGGCTGCCGTTTTCCGACCCGATGCTGGACGGCCCGGTCATCCAGGAGGCGTCGGCCGCGGCCATCGCCCGCGGCGCGAACGTCGCGGGCCTGCTCGCCCGGGTGCGCGAGACCGTCGCCTGCGATGTTCCGCTGATCGCGATGACCTACGCCAACCACGCCTACAGCCGGGGCGTGGGACGTTACTGCCGCGACCTGGCCGACGCGGGGATCAGCGGCACGATCATCCCCGACCTGCCGGCCGGCGAGTGCGACGAGTACCTCGGCGCGGCGCGGGACGCGGGCCTGGACGCCACGCTGATGGTCACTCCGGCCACGCCCGACGAGCAGATCCGGGCCATCGCCGGCCGCTCGCGTGGTTTCCTCTACGTCATGAGCGTTATGGCCACGACCGGGCCCGCGGGCGAGCGGGACGACACGCGCGGATGGGCGGTGGCGGCCCGGGCCCGCCGGCACAGCGGGCCGCGGCCGGTGCTGATCGGGTTCGGCATCGACACCCCGGACCGGGCGGCCGCCGCGGCCCGGCAGGCCGACGGCGTGGTCGTGGCCTCGGCCCTGATGCGCCGGGTCCTCGACGGCGCCAGCGCGGCCGACATCGGCCGTGAGGTCGCGGCCCTGCGCACCGCCTTGGACAACACCGCCTTGGACAACACCGCCCTGGACAACACCGCCCTGGACAACACCGCCCTGGACGCGGCGGCCCCGGCGGCGGCCGACCGTTGACCAGCCTCGCGCGGCCCAGCGCCGCCGAGCGCCAGCCGAAGTACCTGCGGATCCACGGGCTCCTGCGCGACCGCATCACCAGCGGCCAGTGGCCGGCCGGGAGCCCGCTGCTCGCCCAGCGCGAACTCGCGGACGAGTTCGGCGTCAGCCTGATGACGCTGCGCCAGGCCCTGCAGTTGCTCATCGACGACGGGCTCGTGGACACCCGCCACGGCAGCGGCACCTACGTGGCCGAGCGTTACGCCTACGACCTGGGTCACCTGCGCAGCTTCGCCGACGATCTCGCCGCCCAGGGCGCGCAGATCAGCACCAGGATGCTCGGCGGCCAGATCGTCACCCCGCCCGAGCCGGTCGGCGCCCGCCTCGGCGGCCCGGCCTCGGTGCTCCGCCTGCGCCGCCTGCGCCTGGTCGGCGGCCGCCCGCTGATCGTGCAGACCTCCTACCTCCCGGCCCCGCTCCTGCCCGCCCCGCTGACCGAGATCCTGCTCGGCCAGGACCCGGGCGAGCCGGCCGGCCTCTACACGCTGCTGGCCGGGCACGGGCTGGCCGTCACTCAGGCCAGCGAGACCATCACCCCGACCACCCTCGACCTCCAGGACGCCCGCGACCTGGACCGCCCCGATGGCAGCCCCGCCCTGCTCAGCCACAGGGTCAGCCTCACCGCGACCGGCGTCCCGATCGTCGACGACCACGCCGTGCTGCCCGGCGACAGCGTCGCGATCACCGCCAACCGCTCCCCCGACCGCCTGGACGTCCACTACACCCTGACCACCGACCGCTGAAAGCTGCGCCCCCCTGACTCGGCGCGGGCCGGCCCGCGCAACGGCGGGTGCCTTTTCAGGCTCTGGGTTATTCGCGCGCGAGATGCGCGCGCCATGCACCCAGATCAAGGAACGGGCCCGCGGGGGCCGGCGAGCAGGCCTACGAGGCGGGGATCAGCGAGAAGGGGTCGATCTTCTTGGCGGCCAGGATGTACCAGGCGGTCGCCCCGGTGTGCAGCGAGGCGTAGAAAGAGCCGCCACCGCAGCCGCCGAGCCCGTTCTTCGATGCCGCTATGATCCCGCGGCCGTCGCTGTCCGGCCCGTGCGCCTGGGCATAGGAGATGTCCGCCAGGTACTGGGCCGCCCGCGCGGCGTCCCCGGGACCGCGGCGGAACTCCAGCGCGTCCGCGAGGTGCGCGGTCCCCTCGAACCAGGTGCCGGTACGGTCCGCGGGGCAGAAGCTCACACCGCCGAACCGGCCACTGGTGACGGCGAGGTTTCGCACGTCCCAGCCGACCGACGCCGCGTACGCGGGATCCCGCAGCGCCAGGTATGACCAGCTGTTGACGTCTTCGGGCACTTCGGCCTGGTTCGAGACCGCGCCGTCGCTGGCCGTTCCGACATCGAAGCGGCCCGCCTTCGCGTCCCACATCGCCATGACGAAGCGCTTCGCCCAGGTCGCCCTGGCTGACCAGGCTGGATCGCCGGTCTCCCTCGCGAGCAGGCTGAACAGGGCATACAGGTCAATGTTGTGCTCGGTGGACTTCCATTCGATCTTCTGGCCGTTCGCGGTCTCGCCGCCGGTGTACCCGCCAGGCCCCCGCGTGTCGTGGCAGTGCGCCTGGACCCAGTTCCCGATCGCCTCCGCTCCCCGCAGGTACGCCCTCCTGCCCGTGGCCGCATAGAGCTGGACCAGGGCCTGGCCCGCCCAGGCCATGTTGCCCGTGAGGGCGGCCGGGTCGGTGGGCTTGACATCGCCCGGGCTGCGCAGCGGCGTCGGTGCGTACGCGGCGCGGACGCGCCCGTCATGCAGCGGATCGTTGGCCTGCACGTACAGCAGCCCGTTGCCGATGATTTCCGCCCTCGACCGTCCGGCCGGGGTCCTCGCGGCCAGGTAAGCATCGATGACCAGGGCGTTGTCGTAGGTCTCTGACGCCGTGAAGTGCCGCCCACCCAGAACCCCGCCGGTGAAGCTCGCCGCGAGCCGGGGGGTCGAGCCTGCGGCGTACCTGTCCATCATCTGACCGAGGAACGAGTAGGCACCCGCGACGCTGCGGTCCAGTTGCCCGGGCGAGAGCCGCGCAGGCGGGGCGGCCGAGTCCTGTGCCCCGGCCGTCCCGCAGCTTGCGATGCCGACCACCACGGCCACAGCGGCGGCCACCCAGGCCACCCAGGCCGCCCCGGCCGCCCGGGTCACCCCGGCCGCCCCGGCCGCGCCCGGCAGGCCAATCCGCCGCATGTCCGCTCCCCCGGTGTCGGCAACATGCATCACCACGCCCGCGCGGTGCGCGACCGTGACCGGCCGCCCGCTGGATGGCGTCAGTAGCGGGCGCCCACGACCTGATCGCCTAGCTTGTCAAGCACGGCCAGTTCGTCGGCCGTGAACGTGACGTCGAGCGCGGCCACGTTCTGCTCAAGCCATTTCACCCTCTTGGTACCCGGGATCGGGACGACCGGAACGCCGAGCCGCTCGCCCTGGCCCGCCGCCCAGGCCAGCGCCACCTGAGCGGGGGTGACCCCCTTGGCGTCGGCCACCTCGCGCACCGCGTCGGCGATGGCCTGGTTGGCCTCGCGCGCCGCGCCGGTGAAGCGCGGGTTGTGGCGGCGGAAGTCGCGGTCGTCGAGGCCGTCCAGGTCCACCGTGGAGGTCAGGAAGCCCCGGCCGAGCGGCGAGTAGGCGACCAGGGCGACGTTCAGTTCCCGCATCGCGTCCAGCACCGTGGTCTCCGGGTCCCGCGACCACAGCGAGTACTCGCTCTGCACGGCCGTGATCGGGTGCACCGCGTAGGCCCGGCGCAGCAGGTCGTTGTCCACCTCGGACAGCCCGAGGTAGCGCACCTTGCCCTCGGCGACCAGTTCGGCCATGGCCCCGACGGTCTCCTCGATCTCGGCGGTCTGCGGCGGCCGGTGCAGGTAGTACAGGTCGATCACGTCCACGCCGAGCCGGACCAGGGACGACTCGCAGGACCGCTTGACGTAGCCGCGCTCGCCGCGGATGACGCGCTTGGCGTCGCCGCCCGACCGGTCGATGCCGAACTTCGTCGCGAGCTGGACCTCGTCCCGGCGGCCGGCCAGGCCGCGGCCGACGAGGACCTCGTTGTGGCCGGCGCCGTAGATGTCGGCGGTGTCGAGGAACGTCACGCCGAGGTCGAGCGCGCGGTGGATGGTCGCGATCGACTCGTCCCAGTCGGGGCGGCCGTACCACTCGCTCATCCCCATGCAGCCCAGGCCCTGCGCCGAGACCGTCAGCTCACCCAGTGAAACCTTGTGCACGTCAGTTCCGTCCGTCCGATTCGGCCGCCGCCAGGCGGCTGCAGTAGTTGCTGATCTTGACGTCGAGCAGTTTCAGGCACTCCTGCTGCTCGAGCAGGGCCTGGCGGACCCGTTCGCGGTGCCGCCGCAGCAGGTCCACCCGCTCGGCCTCGCGCGCTCCTGATCGCACGAGCTCGGCGTAGTGCAGCATGTCCCGCACCGGCATGCCGGTGGCCCGGAGCTTGCTCAGCAGCAGCAGCCAGTCGAGGTCGGCGTCGCTGAAGCGCCGCCGCCCGTCGGCGGTGCGCTCGATGCGGTCGAGCAGGCCGATCCGCTCGTACCAGCGCAGCGTGTACTGGGTCATCCCGCACTTCTCGGCAGCTTGCCTGGTGGTCCAGCCCGTCACGTCTTCGACCCTAAGCGTTAGAGTGCACTCCAACGCAAACGGCGCCCCGGGGGTCGGCCCGCTACCCGCGCCCGGCCCACTTCTCCAGCCGGGCCAGCGCGTCGGCCAGGACCTCGTCGCGCTTGCAGAACGCGAACCGCACCTGCGTCACCCCGGCCCCGCGGTCGTCGTAGAACACCGCGTTCGGGATCGCGACCACGCCCGCCTGGCGCGGCAGGTTGCGGCAGAACTCCACGCCGTCGGCGTCACCGAGCACCCGGATGTCGGTGGTGACGAAGTAGGTGCCCTGCGGCCGGTACACCTCGAACCCGGCCCGCGAAAGGCCCGCGCAGAGCAGGTCGCGCTTGCCGCGCAGCCGCTCGCCGATCGAGGCGAAGTAGGCGTCGGGCATACGCAGCGCCTCGGCGATCGCGTACTGGAACGGGCCGCCGCTGACGAACGTGAGGAACTGCTTGACCGCGCGGACCGCCTCCACCAGCCCGGGTGCGGCCGTGACCCAGCCGATCTTCCACCCGGTGAACGAGAACGTCTTGCCCGCCGAACTGATCGAGACCGTGCGCTCGCGCATCCCCGGCAGCGAGCCGATCGGCACGTGCTCGCCCTCGTACACCATGTGCTCGTAGACCTCGTCCGCGATCACGAGCAGGTCGTGCTCGCAGGCCAGGGCGGCGATCGCGGTGAGCTCGGCGCGGGTGAACACCGACCCGGTCGGGTTGTGCGGCGAATTCAGCAGGATCAGCCGCGTGCGCGGGGTGATCGCGGACCGCACCGCGTCCAGGTCGGGCCGGAAATCGGGGGGGCGCAGCGTGACCGGGACGCGGACGCCCCCGGCCAGCGCCACGCAGGCGGCGTACGAGTCGTAGTAGGGCTCGAACGCGATGACCTCGTCCCCGGGCTCGAGCAGCGCGAGCAGGGCGGCCGCGATCGCTTCGGTCGCGCCCGCGGTCACCAGCACCTCGCGGTCCGGGTCGAAGCCGAGCCCGTAGAACCGCTGCTGGTGGTCGGCGATGGCCTGGCGCAGCGGCAGGATGCCCGGGCCTGGCGGGTACTGGTTGCCACGGCCCTCCAGGATCGCGGCGGCCGCCGCCTCGGCGACCTCGCGCGGGCCGTCGGTGTCGGGGAAGCCCTGGCCCAGGTTGACGGATCCGGTGGCCACCGCGAGCGCCGACATCTCCGCGAAGATCGTCTCGCCCATCCCGGCCATCCGGCTGTTCAGCAACGGTCGGTTCACCCCGCCATAAGATCAC
>DATAVV010000391.1:0-3988 GCA_036267555.1 Streptosporangiaceae bacterium
AGCCTCACCGCTGGCCATTCCCGCCCCTCCCGGCCTTATGGGTCTAGACCTTAACGCTCCGGCGTTTTACGCTACGCGTCAACCGCGACGGCGTCGCGAGCGGTCCTGTCGCAAGAGGAGGCCACCGCTATGAGCACCGGCACCCAGGCCCCGGGCGGGCACGAGCGGGACAGCGCCGACCTGGCCCAGTTCGGCTACAAGCAGGAACTCAAGCGCGGACTCGGGCTGTTCAGCTCGTTCGCGGTCGCGTTCAGCTACATCTCGCCGTCGACCGGCATCTTCACGCTGTTCGCCCTCGGCCTGACCACGCTGGGGGGCGTGTTCATCTGGACCTGGCCGGTCGTAGCGCTGGGCCAGTTCATCGTGGCCCTGAACTTCGCGGAGGTCTCCAGCCACTACCCGGTGGCCGGGTCGGTCTTCCAGTGGACCAAGTACCTGTCCAACCGGACATACTCCTGGTTCACCGGCTGGATCTACCTGTTCGCCGGCATCATCACGGTCACCGCGGTCGTCGCGACCCTGCCGCTGGCGCTGATCCCGGCCCTGAACGGCCTGGGCTGGCACGGCCTGAACGCGGCCAGCCTGGGCACCCAGGAGATCATCGCGCTGATCACCCTGGTCGTTATCACGGTCCTGAACATCTACGGCGTGAAGCTGGTCGCGATCATCAACAACACCGGGGTGCTGTTCGAGATCCTCGGCATGTTCGTGTTCGCGCTCGTGCTGATGGCCTTCCACAACCACCAGGGCTTCAAGGTCGTGACCAACAGCGCGGGCTTCCATGTGGCGCCGAACTCGTTCCTGGCCGCGATGTTCATGAGCCTGTTCGTGATCTACGGCTTCGACACCGCGTCCACGCTCTCCGAGGAGACCCGCGACCCGCGCCGGAACGCGCCCAAGGCCGTGCTGTTCTCGGTCGTCGGCGCGTTCGTGATCGGCGGGGTGTTCCTGCTCGGCACCCTGGTCGCGATCCCGAACATGGGCGCGGCGGTCAAGGGCGCGTTCGGGCCCGCCGCGATCATCGAAGCCAACTTCTCCACCCCGTTCGCCACCCTGTACCTGCTCGTGGTCTCGGCGGCGATCTTCGTGTGCTGCCTGTCGATCCTGGCCGCGACGATCCGGCTCTGCTTCGGTATGGCGCGCGACAACCGGTTGCCGTTCTCCGGGCCGCTGGCCAAGGTGTCGCCGAGCCTGCAAACGCCGGTCGGGGCCTGCATCGTGGTCGCGCTGATCTCGGCCATACCGTTTATCAAGTACGCGGGCGTCGGGATCATCGCGATCGCGGCGACCGGCATGATCTACCTGAGCTACTTCCTGGGCAACCTGGTGATCATGCGGGCGCGCGCCCGCGGCTGGCCAGGGAGGGGGGGAGGGCTGAAGAGCGCGCCGTTCCGGCTCGGCCGCTGGGGTGTGGTCGTGAACGTGGTCGCGCTGCTCTACGGCGGCGCGATGCTGGTCAACTTCGCCTGGCCGCGCGTGGCCAGCAACCCCGAACCCGCCCAGACCGGCGGCCTGCTGAGCCTGGGCGTGGGCTTCCTCGACAAGATCCCCATCTTGTGGACCGTGGTGGTCGTGATCGCGCTGATCGGGGCGATCTACTACCTGGCCGTCGGGCGGGCCAAGACGTTCCCGCCGGTGACGTCGCCCTCGCCCGACGACGACCCGCCCGAGGCCGCCGCCGCCGAGACCGCGGCCTAGCCGGGCGGCTGACCGCGCGGTTATGCCGTCACCGCCGGGGGCCGGGGTTCCTGCCGAGGCAGAGGGTTCCGCCGGGGCGGAGGGTTCCGCCGGGGCGGGGCGCCCCAGGGCCAGGCGCATTGCCCGGCCCGCGCTGCGGACCGGCGCCCGGCAGCCGCCGCAGATTGTGCGGGGGCCGGGGACCACCGTGCACGGGCAGATCGAGGACTGGCTGGCGGGCGAGATCGCTGTCGGCGCCCTGGTGCCCGGCGACCGGTTGCCCACCGAGAAGGACCTGGCGGCCTGGTTCGGGGTCAGCCGCATGACCCTGCGCCACGCCCTGGCCGAACTGGCCCGGCGCGGCCTGGTCACCCGGACGGTCGGGCGGCACGGCGGCACGTTCGTCGCCGCGCCCAAGCTGGAACAGGACCTGACCACGCTGTCCGGGTTCTCCGAGCAGCTGCGGCGGCACGGAGTGGTGGCCGGGGCCCGGGTGCTGACCGCCGGCGAGCGCCCGGCCGGCCCCGCCGCGGGGCAGGCGCTCCAGATCGACGAGCAGGACCCGGTCTATGAGGTGCGCCGGATCCGGCTGGCCGACGGGCGGCCGATCGCGGTCGAGCGCTCGTTGTTCCCCGCGGCCCGGTTCCCCGGCATGCTGGACTGCCCGCTGGACGGCTCGCTCTACGAACTGCTCGAGGTCACGTACGGCCTGCGCCCGCACCGGGCCCGCGAGACCATGGAGCCGGTCATCGCGGGCGCGCGCGAGGCCGAGGCTCTCGGCGTCCCCGAGGGCGCCCCGCTGATGCTGGTCGAGCGCACCGCCTACGCCCGGTCGGGCGAACCCCTGGAATACGCCCGCGACCTGTTCCGCGGCGACCGCACCCGCGTCGTCCTCTGGACCGCCGACCTCCCCGCCGACCTGTAAGCGGCCCGCCCACGGGTCTTTTTTCATGATCTGGGTGATTCGCGTGCTGTATGCGCGTGCTAAATGTGCGTGCCATCAACCCAGATCATGGAACG
The DNA here is from genome assembly GCA_036267555.1 of Streptosporangiaceae bacterium. Taxonomy (GTDB): domain Bacteria; phylum Actinomycetota; class Actinomycetes; order Streptosporangiales; family Streptosporangiaceae; genus JASHPR01. The sequence goes on from DATAVV010000391.1 coordinate 2,698, forward strand.
GGCGGTGGGCTCCGGGTCGGCGGGGGGCGAGGCTTGGCGGGCCGTCGTCGCCGGCCGTAGCGGCTGCTCGGGCCGCGAAAATTGCTTGGCCCAGACCGGGGTAGACCTGGCACAATGGCCAGCCGGGTCAGGGTGCCGGGGGAACGGGCTGGTGGAGCGGGGCGGATTGTGCTTTCCGTACGAGGAACCCGTGGGAGCATTGTTCGAGATATAACTTGACATTGCCCTAAGACGCGATACATCGTATGTGTCGAGCATGCGGCCCGCAAGGGGCCGGTGGACCGGTTAGCTCTCAGCCACGGGGAGGTTTGGCGTGACTAGCGCGCGCACCAGCAAGGCCAGAAAGATCACCACGTTGCCTTGCGGCAAACGTTCTAAATGGGTTGTCGTCGTGTTCTGGCTGATCGTGGTGGCGGTGACGGGATCGCTGGCGGGCAAGTTGCAGGGGGCGGAGCGCAACGACGCGTCGTCATACCTGCCGGCCAGCGCGGAGTCCACGCAGGAACTGAACCTGCAGGGCAAGTTCTCCTCGCCGAACCTGAACCCGGCCGTCGTGGTCTACACCCGCTCGTCCGGGATCACCCAGGCCGACATCCGCAAGGCGGCGGCCGACGCCAAGAGCTTCGGCACGCTGTCCAACGTGCACGGCCGGGTGACCGGCCCGATCCCGTCGGCCGACCACCAGGCCCTGGAAACCATCGTCGGGGCCGACCTGGGCAACAATGCCAACTTCAGCGCGTTCGTCAACGGCCTGAACGGCACGGCCGCCCGGGGTGACCCGGGGCTGACCGTGCACATCACCGGGCCCGCCGCCAGCGCCGCGGACGAGGTGAAGATCTTCAAGAGCATCGACAGCACGCTGCTGTTCGCCACCCTGGCCGTGGTCATCGTGCTGCTGCTGATCACCTACCGCAGCCCGGTGCTGTGGCTGCTGCCGATCGTGTCCGCGGGCATCGCGCTGACCGTGGCCGAGGCCGTCATCTACCTGTTCACCAAGCACGGCCTGACCGTCAACGGCCAGAGCGCGGGCATCCTGGTCGTCCTGGTGCTGGGCGCGGGGACCGACTACGCACTGCTGCTCATCGCCCGCTACCGGGAAGAACTGCGCCGCCACGAAGACCGGCACGAGGCGATGGCCGAGGCGCTGCGCCGGGCCGGGCCCGCGATCCTGGCCAGCGCGGCCACCGTGATCGCCGGCATGCTGTGCCTGCTCGTCGCGGACTCCGCGGACATCTCCGGCCTCGGGCCGGTGGCCGCGATCGGCATCGCGGTCGGCTTCGTGGCCATGATC
>DATAVV010000392.1:0-17768 GCA_036267555.1 Streptosporangiaceae bacterium
CGTCCGTAGCCGAGGTGGAGTAGTTCCCGCTTTCGGGGTCGAACGGCTCGCCGCTCGACCCGCCGGACTGGGCCGGTCCGCCGGACTGGCCGAGCTGCGACGAGATGTCGGGCTGAGGCACCTGGGGCGTGATCGACACCGGCCCGACCGTGGTCGACGCGCCGTTCGTCGTGGCGGTCACCGTCCAGGTGTAGGGCTCATCCCAGTCCAGCGCCGGGGACACCGTCCAGTACGGGGTGTAGACGGTCCCCGACGACACCGTGCTGGCCGGGCACACGGTCCCCGGCAGGGGATCGCAAGTGAGGGTGAAGTTGTAGGTGATTGTGGTGTTGGTGGTCGAGAACGCGGTCGTGGCCAGTTGCGGCGTGTCGGTCGGGGTGCTGTACCCGTTCGGCGGGTACACGCCGGAGACGACCGGCGGGGGCTGCGGCACGTACAGGCCGACCGCGAACGGCTGGATGCCCTCGGAGAGGAACGAGACCGGCGAAGACCCGGTCGCGTTCTTGTACATGTCGAAGTTGATCGCGTAGCTGCCCACCGGCAGTTCGTTGACCTTCGCGTTCACGATCACCGACTGGTTCGGCGCCACGGTGGACGGCATCGGCGTGAACGCCTGCGGGCTCACCGGTACCCGCTGGCCCTTGGCGTTGTACACCTCGTAGGACAGCTCATAGCCGTTGGTCGGCGTCCACGTCGTCGAGCCCAGGTTGGTGACCCGGATCGCGATCATGCCGTTCGCGGTCGGGCTGACCTGCTGGACCGGGGTCTTGGACACCAGGCTGTAGCTGGCGCCGTCGGTGCTGTAGGTCACGGCCAGGAACGGGTCCCCGCCGCTGGAGTTGTCGCTGGTGAACTTCTTCCACCCGTAACTGTCCGAAGACGACGCACCCAGCGCGAGACCGTTGTTGGCGGTCGTGCCGTGCGTCCACCCGTTCAGCAGCGCGTTCCCGGCCGTGCCGAGGTTGAAGCCCTCCCACTGGTTGGGGCAGGGCGAGTCGGACTGCGGGTTGCCCAGCGCCACCCAGCCCGTGGCGAACGACTTCGAGGCCAGGGCCTTCCCGGTCGAGGGGCCTGGGTAGGACTTCGACCCCGACACCGACCAGGACGAGGTCACCGGGTACACCGAGACGCTGCGCGGGGAGCAACTGTAGGACCAGGAGTTGAACACGCCCAGCCGGGCCCCGAGTACGTAGTCGTTCTTCAGGTTCGACGAGATGTTGTCGAACTTCAGGAACGACTTGGCCACGTTCGAGCCGCCGTCGTAGGTGCCGACCTTGATCTCGGTGTCCGAGGAGTAGTCCGAGGAGCCCGGGGACTCGACGTACGTGGTGCCGTTCGCATTGACGTCGGACACGCTCGGGTCGACGGTCACCGGGAAGACCCGCGCGCTGGCGTCCAGCCACGCGGTGTCCAGCGTCATCCTGATCGCCGACCGGCCGCTCTGCTTCACCAGCGTGTAGGTGACCCCGGCCGAGTAGGCGCCATCGCCGGAGTGCGGGCCGATGCCGGAGTCGGTCATGTAACCGGGCTCGACCACGGCCACGACCTGACCCGCCCCGTCGGTGAACTCGACCGGGCCGCCCGGCTTCTGCACCGCGCTGACCCCGCCGGTCAGCGTCAGCGGGAACACGTAACTCGACGCGGCGCCGCGCGAGTCCAGGATCAACCGCTCGGTGACCAGGCCCGACCCGGCCAGGTAGCGCAGGTCGCTGTCGGGCAGCGCTCCCGGGTAGGTCACCGTGTCCCCCGAGGCCGACCCCGCCGCGTGCGCCGCGCCGTTCACGCCGAACCCGACCGCCTGCCCGCCGCCCAGCGGCAGGTTCACCAGCGTGCCCGCGTCCGCGTACGGCGCGAACGACTCCTCCGACGCCGCCGCCTTCACCCGCCAGCCATCCGGCGCCGACGCCGGGGTCGAGGCCGGGGCCGATGGCGAGGGGGACGCAGGCGGGACCAGCGACGGGGACGGGGTCGGGGACGGGGACGGGGACGGGGACGGGGAGACCATCGGCGACGGGGACGCGGTGGCGAGGGGCCTGGCCGTCACCGCCGACGGCGCCATCACCCCGTTCGCCGCGACCGTGGCAGGCACGAGGTCAGTGCTGATGGTGGCCCAGGTGCCGTCCGCGCGCCGGTAGAACTCCGGCGACTGGTACACCATCGCGGTCCTGGTGCCGTCGGCGTTCTGGTACACGACCTGGTTCGAGGAGGTCTGCCCGGACAGCACCCGGCTGGTCTTGGCGCTGTACCCGGGCTTGGCCTTGGCCGCGGGCGCGCGCAGCACCTTCGCTTGCTCCGGCTTGGGTGCCCGGCCTCGCACGGGGAACTTCAGCCGCGGGGCCGGGGCCGACGCCGGCAGGGCCCCCTTGGGCCGACGCGACGCGGGCAGCGTGGCCTTCGCCTCGGCCGCCGCCACCTCAGCCGACACCCCGGTCCGGGTCCGGGGCACCCCCCGCGCCCCGGACCGGACCACGCGGCCACCCGCTAGCCGCGCGATCGTCGCGGACGCGGGGACCCGGTGCGGCCGGCCCGCCGCCGTCCCCGCCTGCTGCGAGGGCGGACCCGACGACCCCCCGGTGGTCAACTCCACCGCCACCAGGCTCATCGCCGCGCACACGCACACCGCGGTCCCGGCCGCGAGCAAACGCGTGCGTCTGCTCTCGGGCACTAGCGCCCACCGCGACCACCGCAACCCGCGCCATGCCCAACCCGACGATCCGCGACCGATCACGCCCATGCCTTACTGCGAGAGGGGCAAGATATCCCCTAAGGATGGGAGCGGCGCATAACGGGCGGCTTGTCATCCGGTTACCGTACTTTCACGGTCCGCTAGGGGGCGTTCGCGCAGGTAGAGGCCGATGCGCCGGGCCTGGGACGGGGCCGGAGACTGCGGGGAACCGCCGCCGGTACGGGATGCCCGCCGTTGGGGCCTTCATTACCCGCGCATGGGATTCGTATGAGTTTGGCACGGCCGGCCGTCCCGGCCGGCCGGCCGCGCGGCCTCGCGGTGCCTTATTGTCAGGGCAGAAGCAGGTCTCCCGGCGAAACAGGGGTGCCGACCAGCCACGATGAGTGACACGAGCTACCCGGACCAGCGCGGTCCCCACGGCCGCGGCCAGCTCAGAATCTACCTGGGCTCGGCCGCCGGCGTGGGGAAGACGTTCTCCATGCTCGGCGAGGGCCATCGGCGCGCCGAGCGCGGCACCGAGGTCGTCGTGGCGTTCGTGGAGACTCATGGCCGGCCGCACACCGCGGCCCTGATCGAGGGGCTGGAGGTGATCTCCCGCAAGCGCGTGCCCTACCGGGGCACGTCCTTCGAGGAAATGGACGTCGACGCCGTCCTGGCCCGGCGGCCCGAGGTGGCGCTGGTGGACGAGTTCGCCCACACCAACGTGCCGGGGCCGCGGAACGAGAAACGCTGGCAGGACGTGGAGGAACTGCTCGCGGCGGGCATCGACGTCATCTCCAACGTCAACATCCAGCACCTGGCGTCCCTGAACGACGTCGTCGAGAAGATCACCGGTGTGCCGCAGCGGGAGACCGTCCCCGACGCGATCGTCCGCGCGGCCGACCAGGTCGAACTCATCGACATGACCCCCGAGGCGCTGCGCCGCCGGATGGCCCACGGCAACATCTACCCGGCCGAGAAGATCGACGCGGCGCTGACGCATTACTTCCGGGCCGGGAACCTGGCCGCGCTGCGCGAACTCGCCCTGCTCTGGCTGGCCGACAAGGTCGACGAGGGCCTGCAGCGCTACCGGGCCGCGCACGACATCCAGGGCACCTGGGAGGCACGCGAGCGGGTGGTGGTCGCGCTCACCGGAGGACCCGAAGGGGACACACTGATCCGGCGGGCGGCCCGTATCGCCGCGCGCTCGTCGGGTGGCGACCTGCTCGCGGTGCACGTGACCAAGTCGGACGGGCTGACCGGGGCCAACCCGGCGGCGCTGGCCGAGCAGCGCCGGCTGGCCGAGTCCCTCGGCGGCAGCTACCACCAGATCGTGGGTGACGACGTGTCCGACGCGCTGCTCACCTTCGCCCGGTCCGAGAACGCGACCCAGCTTGTGCTGGGCGTGAGCCGCCGGAACTGGCTGTCGGCGCTGCTGACCGGGCCCGGCGTCAGCAACCGCACGATCCGCGGGTCCGGCGACATCGACGTGCACATGGTCACGCACGCACAGATGGGCCGCGGCCGGGGGCTGCCGCGGGCCCGGGGCGGGCTGCCGCTGCGCCGCAAGCTGGCCGGCTACGCGCTGGCGGTGGTGCTCGCCCCGCTGCTCACCCTGTTCCTGGCCAGCCTGCGCAGCCAGGTCAACCTGACCAGCGATGTGCTCTGCTTCCTGGTCGCGGTGATCGCGGTCGCCCTGGTCGGCGGGTTCGTCCCGGCCGTGCTCGAGGCCATAGCGGGCTCGCTGCTGCTCAACTACTACTTCACGCCGCCCATCCACATGTTCACGATCGCCGAGGCCAACAACGCGCTGGCGCTGGGCATCTTCGTGGCGGTCGGGCTCGTGGTCAGTTCGGTGGTGGACGGCGCGGCCCGGCGCAGCAAACAGGCGGCCCGGGCCAACGCCGAATCCGAGTTGCTGGTTACGGCGGCGGGCAGTGTGCTGCGCGGCCAGCAGGCGCTGTCCGCGGTCCTGGACCGGGTGCGGGAGGCGTTCGGGATGGAGTCGGTGACGCTCCTGGAGCGTCCGGCCGACGCGCACCGCGCACCGGGAGGCGACTGGGTGCCGACCGGGACGTCCGGCGAGCCGCCGCTGACGCGGCCGGAGGACGCCGACGTGGACGTGCCGGTCACCGACAGCCTCAGCCTCGCGCTGCGCGGGCGGCCCCTGACCGCCAGCGACCGCCGGGTGCTCGGCGCGTTCGCCGCCTACGCCGCCGCCGCGCTGGAACAGCAGCGGCTCACCGCCGAAGCCCAGGCCGCCCGGCCCATCGCCGAGGCCGACCGGATGCGGACCGCGCTGCTCGCCGCGGTCAGCCACGACCTGCGCACGCCACTGGCCTCGGCCAAGGCCGCCGTGACCAGCCTGCGCAGCCACGATGTGCAGTGGGCCGACGAGGATCGCGACGAGTTGCTCGCCACCGCCGACGAGTCCCTGGACCGGCTCGCGCACCTGGTCGACAACCTGCTGGACATGAGCAGGCTGCAGGCGGGCGCGATGTCGGTGTTCCCCCGCCCGGCGGACCTGGATGAGATCGTCTCCCGGTCGCTCGACGACCTCGGGCCCGCGGGCCGGGCCGTGGTGGTGGAGATGCCCGGCACGCTGCCCGAGATCCGGGTCGATCCGGCGATCCTGGAACGGGTCATCGCCAACGTGACCGCCAACGCGCTGCGGTACTCACCCGCCGGGTCGCCGCCGCTGCTGACCGCGAGCGTCCTGGGCGATTGGGTGGAACTGCGCATCGTGGACCGGGGGCCGGGGATCCCCGAGGCGGACCGGGACCGGATATTCGTGCCGTTCCAGCGGCTCGGCGACACCGACAACACCTCCGGGGTCGGGCTGGGGCTGGCCCTGTCGCGCGGCCTGACCGAGGCGATGGGGGGCACGCTGGAACCGGAAGACACCCCGGGCGGCGGGCTGACCATGACGCTCTCGCTACCCGCGGCCCCGGTAACCGTGGCACGGTTATACGGTGAGCACCGTCCTCGTCGTCGACGACGAGCCCCAGATACTGCGCGCGCTCCGGATAAACCTCCGGGTCCGCGAGTATGAGGTCCACACCGCCGCGACCGGTGCCGAGGCGCTCGAACAGGCCGCGAAGCACCCCCCGGACCTGGTCATCCTGGACCTCGGGCTGCCGGACCTGGACGGCGTGGAGGTAATCCAGGGACTGCGGGGCTGGACGGCGGCGCCCATCATCGTGCTGTCCGGGCGGGCGGACAGCATGGACAAGGTGGAGGCCCTGGACGCGGGCGCGGACGACTACGTGACCAAGCCGTTCGGGATGGAGGAGCTGCTGGCCCGGATGCGCGCGGTCGGGCGGCGCGTGATCACCGAAGATGACCAGCCCCGGGTCCGGCTCGGGAACCTGGTCGTGGATCTCGCGGCCAAGCGGGTCGTGCGGGCCCCGGGCGGCGGCTCCGGCTCCGAGCCGGGCAACGAGCCGGGCGCGGACATCAGGCTGACCCCGACCGAATGGCACCTGCTCGAGGTGCTGCTGCGCCACCCCGGCAAGCTGCTCGGCCAGCAGTACCTGCTCAAGCAGGTGTGGGGCCCCGGATACGCCGACGCGGCCGGCAACCTGCGGCTCTACATGGCGCAACTGCGGCGCAAGCTCGAACCGGACCCGGCCCGGCCCCGCTGGCTGCTCACCGAACCAGGCATGGGCTATCGGTTCCAGCCCGAACAATCTGACGAGCTCGGTTAGACGTCGTCGTGGCCGGCCACCGTGGCCAGTCGGTAACGCAGCCGGCAGATCACCACGTTCGCGGTGTCGCGCTCGATGGCCCGCTGCAGCACGAAGCCGCGCTGGTTGTACAGCACGCTCTGCCACCAGTGCGCCGGCTGCACCTCGGGAATCAGCACGAGGACCCGGTCCATCGCGCTGGACTTCTCGACCTTGCGCAGGTAGTCGACGATCGGCGAGGCGAGCGAGCGGTGCATCGAGCGCAGGGTGACCAGCGGCACGTTCGGGTGCCAGGCTTCCCACTCGTCGCGGAAATGGGCGTCGACCTGTTCGTCGTCCGGGCTCCCGTAGCAGACCGTGACCGCGACGACCTCGTCGCCGATCGACAGTGCCGTGGAGACCGCCTCCAAGGTCAGCCGGGACATTTGCGCCACGGGGACGACGACCTTGGCCGTGCGGCGCTGCGGCGCCGAAGGCTTGCGGCCGAGTTGCAGGGCCGTGCCGATCCGGTCGTAGGTGGTATGGATCCGGCCGAACAGCAGCACCAGCAGCGGAACCACGATCACGACCACCCATGCGCCCTCGGTGAACTTGCTGACCAGCTCGATGACCAGGGCGGCCATCGTGAGCACCGCGCCAAGACCGTTGATGGCCGCGCGGCGGGCCCAGCCGTCCGAATGCTGTTCGTGCCAGTGCCGCACCATGCCGACCTGGGACAGCGTGAACCCGACGAACACGCCGATCGCGAACAGCGGGATCAGCGCCTGCGTGTTGCCCTGGGACACCACGAGCAGGATCGCGGCGGCGACCGCGAGCACGCTGATGCCGTACCGGTGCACCTGCCGGTCCGCGCGCAGCGAGAACAGGTGCGGCAGGAAATTGTCCCTGGCCAGCAGGCTGGCCAGGACCGGGAGGCCACCGAATGAGGTGTTCGCGGCCAGGGCCAGCAGCACCGTGGTGATGAGCTGGATCGCGTAGAAGACGATGTTGTGCCCGACCGTGGCCGCCGCGAGCTGAGCCAGCGTGGTCTGGGTGGACGACGGGCCGACGTGGAACTTGTGGATCAGCACCGCGATCCCGATCAGCATCACGCCGAGGATGATGCCCAGGCCCATCTCGGTGTGCTGCGCCCGCCGGGCCCGGGGCTTGCGGAACGAGGGCACGGCGTTGGCGATCGCCTCGACCCCGGTCAGGGCCGAGCAACCCGAGGCGAACGCCTTGAGCAGCAGCAGGATCCCGACCGACTCGACGGCCTGGCCCACGTGGCCGGTCGGCGGGACCGCCGGATGGGACCGCACAAGACCGCCGACGATCACGACGGCGATCGCCAGGATGAACACCAGGGTCGGAACGATGAAGATCCGGGCCGACTCGGCCGCCCCCAGCATGTTGGCCCCGGTGATCAGGGCCAGCACGACAAGGCAGATCACGACCCGGTCGGGGTAGAGGGAGGAGAACGCGGACGTCAGCGCGGCCACGCCGGCCGAGACGCCGACAGCGGCGTTCAGGATGTAATCGACGATCAGGGAGGCGGCCGCGATCAGGCTCGGCTGCCGGCCCAGGTGCCGGCGTGCCACCGCGTACGCACCGCCGCCGTTGGGAAACGCCTCGATGACCTGGCGGTATGAGATGACCAGCACGGTCAGCAGGACGACGATCGCGATCGTCACCGGCAGCGTGTAGTTCAGGCCGACCGTCCCGGCCGCGGCCAGCACGATCACGATCGCCTCGGGCCCGTACGCCACCGACGACAGCGCGTCCAGTGACAGTGCGGCAAGGCCCTCGAGGGCGGTCAGCCGATGCCGTTCCTCTTGGTCTTCTCCCCCCGCCTGGCCGGTCATGACCGTCATACAAGCATGCCCACGAACACCGGGGCAGCCCGGCCCGCCGAGGCGAGGTTAGTTACCCGTTTAACACCGCGATCCCGATGAGGATAAGCACCACTACGACGGCGATCACGATTGCGGCCAGCAGGGCTACCTTGCGGCCCGGGGCCTTCATCTTCCACGGCTGCTCAGCCTCGGCGCCGCCCTGGGTGGCGAACGCGCGGAACTCGGCCGTGCTGCGCGAAGAATCCGGGGCCGCGGAGTTCTCAGTGCCGGCGGAGAAGCCGGTGTCACGCTCAGACATGGCAAGACCATAGCCGATGACGCGCAGCCGAACAGCCTGGTCAGGCTAGAACGGCGCGAAAGCGGCAGCGCGGACGCAAGCTCCCCGCCGCCGCGGCGGCCGGATTCACCCGGCCCGGCCGGGCAGCACGGTGTCCGGCCGGTGCACTAGCTGCGACAGCACAATTACGCTGCGGGTGCGCACCACGAGCGGCTCGGCGCCAATCCGCTCCACCACCTGCTCGAAGTGACGCATGTCCGCCGACCTGATGTGCAGCAGCGCGTCGGCCTCGCCGGTCACCGTGCAGGCCGCGACGACCTCGGGATGCTTGCCGACCGCCGCGGCGATCTGCTCGGGCGAGGTCCGGCCCCGGCAGAAAAGCTCCACGTAGGCCTCGGTGGTCCAGCCGAGGGCCGACGGATCGACCCGGGCGGAGAACCCGGTGATGGCGCCCGAGGCGCGCAGCCGGTCGACGCGCCGCTTGACCGCCGGGGCCGACAGCCCCACCTGGGCGCCGACTTCAGCGTAGGTGGCCCGGCCGTCGTCCACCAGCGCGGCGACGATGCGCTTGTCCAGGTCGTCGAAGGCCATGGACCCGATCTTGCCATTCGCCGGGCCCCGGGCACGTGGTTGAACCGTCAGGCGGGTCATGGGCCGTCCCCTGATACATCCGCTGATACATCCGCGCGCGCGGCGAGGCCGGCGAGCAGCAGCCCCGTGAGCGTGTCGATGATCTCGTCGTCGGGGTACCCGGCCCCGGACGGCAGCATCGCGTAGGCGAGCGCGGACAGCATGCCGCCCATGGCCGCGGCCACCAGCACGGGGTCACCCGGCAGCGGGTGGCCCCGGTCGCGCAGGTACTCCAGGTGGTCGCGGAGCATGTCGGTCTCGCGGACCATCTGCGTCCAGGCCTCGCCCGACCCGGGGCCGGCCGCCGCGGCCACCTCGTGCAGGGCGACCAGGACGGGGAGGTTCGCGCGCATCGCGTGCCAGGCCGCCGCCAGGTGCGCGCGCAACTGGGCGCGGTCGGTGAGGTCGTGGTCCGCCGGGTGCTCCTGCCGGCCGATGTCCTCGCTGGCCTGCTGGCGCAGGTCGGCCAGCAGCGCCCGGAGCAGGTCCTCCTTGCCGGAGAAATGGTCGTAGAACGAGCCCGTGGCCCGCCCGGCCGCGGCCGTGATGTCGGTGATCTTCGTGTTCAGGTAGCCGCGCTCGACGAACAGCCGGCGCGCCGCGTCCTTGAGCGCGGCCTCGGTGCCCGCCGCCCGGGCCTTGCGCACGCCCATGTCCCATGTCCTTCCGTATCGCGGTCTTCCGTGTCGCAGTCTCTCGTGTCCGCGGCCACCCGGCCCGGCTTGACACCCGCCCCGGCACTCCAGCATACTGAACCTTAATTCACTGAATTTAAATTCAGTGAAGCTGGATTCGGGGAGCATGAGATGATGGCAGAACGCGGCATACGGGTGGTCGTGGCGGGCGGCGGGGTGGCCGGGGCGTCGTGCGCGATCGCGCTGGCCCGCATCGGCGCCGAGGTCACCGTGTACGAGGCCTACCGTGAGCCGGCCGGCCCGGCCGGCTCGTTCGTGAGCCTGGCCGTCAACGGCCTGCGGGCCCTCGACGTCCTCGGCGTGCTGGCCCCGGTCCAGGCGGCCGGCTTGGACGTGGAGCGGCACCGGATGTGGTCGGGCCGGGGCAAGCTGCTCGGCGACGTGCCCCGCGGACGGCGATCGGGCGACTCGCTGCACAGCGTGACGCTGATGCGCGGCGACCTGGTGAGCATTCTGCGGGACGAGGCCGCCCGGTCCGGGGTGCGGATCGTCGCCGGGCGCCGGCTGGGCCGGGACTTCCTGGGCCAGGCCCGTCCGGACGGCGCCGACCTGGTCGTCGGGGCCGACGGGATCTGGTCGGAAACCCGCCGCGCGCTGGACCCGGGTGCACCCGAGCCGGCCTACGCCGGGCTCTACAGCGTCTCGGGTATCTCCGGCGAGGTGCCGGGCGTCTCACGGCACGCGCGTGAGCACCCCGGCGGGCCGGGCCCGGCCGAGCCCAGTTCGTGGAACATGATCTTCGGACGGCGGGGCGCCTTCATCTACCTGCCCGCGCCCGATGGCCGCATCTGGTGGTCGGCCCAGGTCAGCGCGCCGCGACCGCCCGCCGACCTGGTGGCTGTCACCGCCGCCGACCTAACCGCGCTGTTCCGCGCCGAGGAGCGCGCGGTGGCGATCCTGGACGCCGCCCAGCAGATCCACACGGCGTCCGTGCACCACGTGCTCGCCCCGGTGCCCCGCCGGCACGGCCAGAGCACCGTGCTGGTCGGCGACGCCGCGCACCCGGCCGGCGCCGGCCAGGGGGCGTCGATGGCGCTCGAGGACGCCGTGGCCCTCGCCAACCAACTGCGCCACGCCGCCGCCATCGAAACATATGTTTCGAACGGCATCGTGGAAAGCAATGTTTCGAGCGCACTGGCCGCGTTCGACGAGCGGCGCCGGGGCCGGGCCGGCAAGCTGGCCAAGACCGCGGCGTCCAGCAACGAGGCCAAGACCGCCGGGCCTGTCGCCGCCCGGCTCCGGGACATGATCATGCCGGTGATGGTCCCCCGGTTCTACGAGCAGGCGACCGCATGGCTGTACGACTACGACCCCGGCCAACTCCCGGCTAGGCGCACGACGACCGGCGCCGCTTAAGCGTTAAGGCTCAAGATCGATCCATTTGTGCTGGACCGGCGGCTCGAACTCGGCGAGCCGGGCCAGCAGCCGCTCCGGGCTGTCGTCGGCGTAGATGCCGGCGCGCATCTCCGGGCGCACGAACCCCTGCTCGACCATCCGGTCAAGCTGCGCCAGGAGCGGGTCGTAGAAGCCGTTCACGTTGAGGAAACCGGTCGGCATGCTCTGCAGGCCAAGCTGGGTCCAGCTCATGGTCTCGGCCGCTTCCTCCAGCGTGCCGAGGCCGCCCGGCAGCACGAAGAACGCGTCAGACCGCTCCGCCATGAGGGCCTTGCGCTCGTGCATCGAGCCGACGAGGACCACTTCGCTCAGGTTGTGATGCGGCACCTCGAGGTCGCTGAAGTTGCGCGGGATGACGCCGACGACCCGGCCGCCCGCGGCCAGCGCGGCGTTGGCCACCGTGCCCATGAGCCCTAGCTGAGCGCCGCCGTACACGAGCGTGAGGCGCTGCCCGGCGATGAGCCGCCCGACGGTCTGCGCCACCCGCTCGAACTGCGGGTCGGTCCCGCGGTTGCTGCCGCAGAATACGCAGACCGCCGTGATGCCGGCCGTCACCGCTCTTCCTGCGGGTGCGCGTGCTGGGCCCGGGTGACGTCGTAGAGATGGTGCACCGGGTCGTGGATGAAATAGCGGGCGAACGACTCGATCGTGAACGCGGCCCCGTCGCTGCGCGTGCCCGTCCGTTGCCACTGGTCCCCGGACACAGCGCCGAACCGCGCCGCGAGCACCTCCGCGGCCTCGCGCAACTGCGCCGCGACCGCCGCGGGCTCCTGGTCGCCGTAGTGGTCGGCCACGGCCGTGGCGTCCTGGTCCCAGTTGGCGAACCGCGGCCCGTCGGCGGTGAGCATCGCGGCCAGGCGCTCGTCGAACCGCCGGAACACGTCCCGGACGTGGCAGCCATACTCCAGCGCCGACCAGACCTCCGGCGCCGGACGGCTGCGCACGTCACTCGGGGGGGTCTGGAGGGGTCGCCCCCCCGAGGCCAGCAGCGTCGGGCCGGTCAGCAGGTCGTGCCAGGCCGCGGCGTTGACCCGGGTCATGTCCGCGACCGCCTCGCGGGCGAAGCGCTGGGTGTCGAGGCCGCACTCCGGGCACGGGCGCTGCAGGACCCAGGTCCAGTCCTTGGTATCCGGAATGATCGTCACAGTCGGACACGATACTGCCGGGCCGGGAGCCCGGGCCGCAGGAGCCCGGACCCCAGCGGCCCGGCGACCTGGACCGCGAGCCAGCATGTCCTGCTCTGATAAAGTGGCGGCCGCCAGCAAGCAGGCGAGTCGAGGAGGTGAGACCCATTTCCACATCAGGTTGGGTGCTCCCGCCTCCGGCCGTGAGCCGCACCGCGTAGCGACAGCGGCACCGCGTAGCGACAGCGGCACCGCGCAGGCGGCCGGGAGAGCGCCACCGGCTCACCGAAAGGCGCTTTCATGTCAGCTTCCGCCTCCCCCTCTCCTGGCTCTGTTCCCCCGCAATCCATGCCGCCCCCGCTGCCTCCCTCGGAATCGCTGCCGCCGGGCCGCCTGGCGGACGTGACCGGCCGGCTCCGCGCCGCGGGCTGCGTCTTCGCCGAAGACGAAGCGCGGCTGATGCTCGCCACGGCCCGGACCCCCGCCGAACTCGATGCGATGGTGGCGCGGCGGGCCGGCGGGCTGCCCCTGGAGCACGTTCTCGGCTGGGCCGAGTTCTGCGGCCTGCGGATCGCCGTGGACCCGGGCGTGTTCGTGCCCCGTCGCCGCACCGAGTTCCTGGCCAGCCAGGCCGTGGCCGTGACCCTGGCCCGGGAGACCGCGCCCGCGGGCTCGGACGCCGTGGTGCTCGTGGACCTGTGTTGCGGCTCGGGTGCGGTGGGTACCGCGGCAGCCACGGCCCTGGGGACGGGCGCGGTCCGGGTCGAACTGCACGCGGCCGACATCGACCCCGCCGCGGCGGCGTGTGCCCGGCGCAACGTCGCCGCGTTCGGCGGCACGGTTTACGTGGGCGACCTCTACGATCCGTTGCCCCCGAGGCTGAGGGGCCACGTCGGCCTGCTCACCGCCAACGTGCCGTACATACCGGCCGGGGCGATCGACACCCTGCCCGCCGAGGCCCGGGTGCACGAGCCGCGGGTCGCGCTCGACGGCGGCGCGGACGGTCTGGACATCCTGCGGCGCGTGGCATCGGCGGCGCCGCGCTGGCTGGCTCCAGACGGCCACCTGCTGGTCGAGACCAGCGAGGAACAGGCGCCGTCGGCCGGTCAGGCCTTCGCCAAGGCCGGGCTGATCCCGCGGGTGACCGCCTCCGAGGAACTAGACGCCACCGTGATCATCGGCACCCGCCCCGCCTAGCACCAGCGGCCGGGTGCTCGCCCTCGCGGGCCCGAGTCCAGGCACTCGCCATCGCCTACAGAGGACGGCCTACGGCCGACTCGCTGCGGTGACGCAGGATCTATGCTGATGAGGAGGCAATCCAACGGCCCCGGAGGACCTCTTCGATGACACCCTCCGACGGAGACGAGCTGCGTATAGGGAGCAACGTTCGCGCTGCTCGCCGCTCGCGTGGAATGAGTCTCGAAACGCTGGCTGGCCTGAGCCGTCGTTCTAAAGGCTGGCTGAGCAAGATAGAGAACGGGCACGCCCCGCTACCGGGGCTGACCGCGACTTGGCGCTTCGCTTGCTGATCCAGGCGTGTGCATCGGCCATGATCATGCTGCGCCATTTCGGGCTAACCGATCTGGCCTGGGTCAGTGCTGAACGGGGGCGTCGAGCGGCTGAACTGCTCGGCGATCCGATCTGGCCGGCAGCAGCCGCGTTCGAATGCGGGCAAGGCCGCCCAGCCGCTAACAGGTCACGAGCCCTGCTGTCAGCACCCCGCCGCGCTGACGAACTACAGCCGCACATTGGCGATGACCCCTTCGCACACGAGGTCTATGGAATGCTCCACCTGTCCGCCGGTCTCGCCTGCGTCGTGCAGGGTGACCACGCCGCCGCCGATGCGCATGGCGCCGAAGCGGAGAAGGTGGCCCGGCCACTTGGCGACCAGCCGCAAGCCTTCGAGCTGTTCGGTCCCGCGAACGTTGGCGTATGGCGGACATCTTTCGCAGTGGACGCAGGCAACGCAGAACGCGCACTGGCCTACGCCGATGCCGTCGAGCCCCGGAATCTGGCATCAAACAACCGCCGTGCGGCCCTGCGGATGGAGAAGGCGCGCGCATACGCGATGCTCAGCAAGGACGCAGAGGCAGTTCGCGAGTTGCGCCAGGCAGAACGGCTGTCACCCGCCCAGACCCGCAACCACCCGCTCATCCGGGAATTGGTCACCGACATGCTGACCCGTTCCCGCCGCGAGGCCGGGGGCCGAGATCTGCGGGGCATGGCCTGGCGGATGAATTTGATCTGACAGGGTTTCCGGCGGGAAACAACCGCTTAACGCTGATGACTAGCGTTCCGGGGCATGACTTTCAACTGGCCCCGAGTCCGTCACCCATTTTGACGTCAGCCGACCCAACGTCGCCAGGGTCTATGACGTGCTCTTGGGCGGGAAGGACAACTTCGCTGCCGACCGCGAAGCCGCCGGGCAACTGCTGGATGCGGTGCCGGATGCGGCGGTGGCGGCGCGAGAGAACCGGGCTTTTCTGTCCCATGCGGTGCGGTTCTTGTGCCAGGAAGCGGGGATCCGCCAATTTCTGGACCTGGGCGCGGGCCTGCTTGCGGCGGGCGCGGTGCACGAGATGACCGAGGGCGCGGTGCCGCCCGCTCAGGTTGTCTACGCCGACAACGACCGCTGCAAGTCGGGTTGTACACACCCTTGCCGACGCAAACTGTATGCCAGGGAACCGCAGGTCAGACCCATTGCGCTACTCGCGCAATCGGGTCAGATCACTGGCGGTCGTCCGAGCCGGGTCATTCGCCACACGGTTCGCCACTGCATCGGCTGGCGCGGCCCGCATGGCGTGCGGATGCCCTCCCAGAACCCGGTGGCCCATGCCCGCAATGCGGCTGCCGAGTGCGTCCTGGCTAGGGTGATTGCGATCCAAATCCCCAGGTACGCAGGCACCAGCACGGCCGGCAGTCGCCGCCGGGCCAGCCACACCCGGTTCCGCGCCGTCAGCCGGTAATGCACCGCATGCCGGTCCGGAGGCATCCTCGGATGCTGCAGCACCAGATCCGGTTCGTACCAGATATCCCACCCGGCATCCAGCGCCCTCCACGCCAGGTCAGTCTCCTCATGCTCGAAGAAGAAATGGCCCGGCCAGTCACCGATCTGCCGCAGCATACGTGCCGACAGAGCATGCCCGCCGCCCAGAAACGCCGTCACCAGCCCCCGCCGCAGCGGATCACCCGCCCGCAGCCGGGGAACGTGCCGTCGCAGCGTCCGCCCCTGCTCATCGGCCACCCGGAACGACACGATCCCCAGAGCAGGGTCAGCCGCGTAGAGCCGCTGCACTCGCGCGAGCACGTCATCAGCGATCAGCAGCCCGTCATCATCTAGCTCGACGATCACATCAATGTCGCCCGGCTCCAGCAGGAGCCTCAGCCCGACGTTGCGTCCGCCGGGGCATCCCAGGTTCTCTTCCAGCGGCACCCTGGTCACCCACCTCGGTAGGCCGGTCAGCGGTGTTCCGTTGCCGACGACCACTACGTGCGTCGCCGGTACGCTTTGCCGTGCTACCGCCTTCAGCAAGGCATCAAGCTCTTCCGGCCGAGTCCCCATCGTTACGATGACGACCCCGATACGCGGCACCGACACGGCGTCCCTCCATTAGCCCGGTATGGATGCTAACGCAAGGTAGCTAGTTTTTCCGCTCTGTCCGGGTTTTAAGGGGAGGATCTGCGGGGCCGCGCCGCCAGCCTCGGCACGCCCGTCATTCGTCTTGTCATGGTCCTGCGTGACGGGAATCTCGGAGGTAGGAACGATCTGTTCATTTCCGCATCAGGACATACTGCATGCGATAAATTAGCTCAATCTTCGCGCCGCCGCTTGCGACCAGCTCGTGTACGGCGCGTATTACGGAATCGTGCCACCAGCCGTCGTATGTGTAGTCGTCGCCCATTATGAATCCGCTCGGCCTGACATACTTAGCGGCATGTTGCAGGTCCGAGCGCACTGAGCCGTAGTTATGATCTCCGTCGATATATATCCAGTCGAGGAATAGCTCATCTCGTCCTGACGACCTGCTCAGCGTTTCGAGCGTTCCGCGGTGCAGGCAAACGATGTTTTCGCTGATGCGCCTTGAAAAACGGCGTTGCACTTCTGCGTAAATGTCATCCATGGCTCCTTGCGACGTGGCTACGCCACCACCATACCGAGTGTGCGCATGCTCGTTATCGGGCATAAATTGCCATGGATCTACTAGAAAGAGGCGCCGTGGTTTGACAAGCCGGATCATCTGCTCGGAGAAGTCGCCCTTCCATACGCCTACTTCCGCGCCAACGCTTCCCCTAGGAAGATTGCGAAGGAGGAAGTTTCTGCAGTCGTGGCGCCCAGGCCGTGGGGGGAGGAAATGGCGTCTTATGCGAAAGTCATCAGTGGAGTCTGGATCAATCCGTGTCTCGTGCCCATCTTCCCAGCGGACATGTAGACCGCGTTCATTCATAACTCCGAGGACTTCACCTTGTCGGCAAGATGTGCCCGTACCGATAGAGACTACAGTTCCTGGCTTGAGCCTCAAGTGAACTCCTAGTGAGAACCTCGGCCGAGATCGCCGTGTTGAGTGACCGAAGCGCAGGGCGGTTGCGCCGTAAAAGCCAGGCGTAACGAAGCGCCGTTGTAGGCCATCTCGGTTTACCTATGTGCATCATATTCACGGAGTAGTATGTCCGTCTCTCCCGGCTTAAGCAGAGTGACGTGGGAGGTCGCACGGTTGAAGGCTATATCGATGCCGCTCACGGCTGACTAACCGCCATTGCCCAGGGGATGCCGCTATCTGCCATGCCAGGTCGGCCATGTCCATGTCGCCAAACGGGTTAGCGAGCATGTCAAGCTCACTCAACGGGCGAACCGGTTGCGTGGGCACCGGCAGGTCGAGTTTCTCAAACGGCGCGCTTCTCATGGAAACAAGAGCATTAGCAGCCGCTCTTCCGGCATAGCGGCCGACCTGGAACTTACTGCCGGCCTCCACCTCTCGGGGGAGCTGGCGGATATTCCCGGTCCGGTAAGCAGCGTCAGCGCGCGCCAGCAAGGCAGAGGCAGATTCCTCTCCCAGGCTACCGACGACGGCGTCACCTACCGTTTCACGCCCCCAGGAAGCTGCGGCTGTGCGCACGTCGCCATTGGAGCGCACGATCGCGTAGAGATCCTTGGTACGCTCACGGGCCTGGCTGAGCGTCAGCGTCCGCAGCCGCTCTGATGCCCCGTGCTCACCCGTGGCTGGCCAGAACGAGTTGAAGGTGACATATAACCCCGCATCCAGAAGGCCTTGGTATGAGCCATCGACCAGCGCCTGCACCGCATGATAATCAGGCAGTGTCAGTGCATACTCTTCATAACTACGACGTGCCGAGCCAGAATAGGAGGGCGCACACATATGATGCTGGTCGGCAAGACCTTGGCTGGCAAGCATCCAACTGAGTTCCAGTATTCGCGGATAAGTACGCCTGTCCAGAACAGATATCA
>DATAVV010000393.1:0-17971 GCA_036267555.1 Streptosporangiaceae bacterium
TCGACGCGGCCGCGGCCGACCTGCACGGGCCGGTCCCGCGCTCGCGCACCGAAACCGTCCCGCTGACCGGCGCGGCCGGGTACCGCGAGCGGTGGGCCGGGCGACAGCGGCTGGCGCAGGCCAGCGGCCTGCCCGCGGACCAGGCCGAGCGGCTGCTCGGCCGGTACGGGTCGCGCGTGGACGACCTGCTCGGGCTCATCGCCGCGCGGCCGGAACTCGGGCAGCCGATCGAGGGCGGCGGCGGTTACCTCGGCGCCGAGATCGTCTACGCGTGCACGCACGAGGGCGCGCTGCGCCTGGACGACGTGCTCGCCCGCCGGACCCGCATCGCGATCGAGGTCCGGGACCGGGGCCTGGCCGCCGCCCCGCACGCGGCGGCCCTGGCCGCCGCCGAACTGGGCTGGGACCGGGCGCGGGCCGACCGGGAACTGTCCCGCTACCGGGACGCGGTCGCCGCGGACCTGGCCGCCCAGGCCGAGCCGGACGACCTGCGCGCCTACCGGGCCGCGGCCGCCGCCGCCCGCGACCCGGTCCCCTTCTACGGCGACGGCCACGGCGACGGCGCGGACGACGGTCACGAGGCGCAGCCGACGCCGCCCGGCGGGGCGGGTTACGCTGCGGCGGATGACGGCTAACTGGGAAACGGTTTCTGAGCTGGCCACCGCCGGGGGCACCCTGGTGCTGGCCGTGGCCACGTTCGTCTCCGTCCGGCAGGGTCAGCGCGCGACCCGCATCTCCGAGCGCGCCGCCCGCATCGCGGAGCAGTCGCTGCTCGCCGCGCAGCGCCCGCTGCTGGTGAACTCGCGGCTGCAGGACCCCAAGCAGCGAGTCAGCTTCCGCGAAGGCGAGTACCTCGACATCCTCGGCGGCCGCGCCGCGATCAAGGTCACCGACAACGCGGTCTACATGGCCCTGTCGATCCGCAACGTCGGCACCGGCCTGGCCGTGCTGCACGGCTGGTGCATGCGCGTGGGCCCGCAGCGCGACCGGGTGCGGCCGTCGCTGGAGGACTTCATCGCCCAGCAGCTCGACATCTTCCTGGCCCCCGGCGAGGTCGGGTTCTGGGAGGGTGCGTTCCGCGGCGCGGACACCGACGAGTACAAGAACATGGTCGCCGGGGTCATCGGCAGCGAGATGCTGATGCTGAGCCTGCTCTACAGCGACTACGAGGGCGGCCAGCGAATGATCAGCCAGTTCAACCTGCGCCCGCAAGACGACATGTGGCTCGCCGGGGTCATCCGCCACTTCAACGTGGACCGCCCCGACCCCCGCTAGGCCGCGGGGCCGGCGGCCGGCCCGGCAGGAGGTTGCATGCCGACGACACTGCACGGACTGTGGGACAGCACCCGCATGCAACTGCTGGTCGCGCTCGAGCGGCACGGCAGCCTGTCCAAGGCCGCGCGGGCCATCGGCATCGGCCAGTCGGCGGCCAGCGAGCACCTGCACCTGCTGGAGCGGGCCGCGGGCGAGCAACTGGCCGTGCGGACCGGCCACGGGCTGCGCCTCACCGAGGTGGGTCAGGTTCTCGCGTCGCACGCCGCCCACGCGCTGGCCAGCCTGGAGGCGGGCGAGCAGCATCTCGCGTCGCGCGCGGGCCTGGCCACGGGATCGCTGCGGCTGGGCGCGTCACCGGTGCCCGGGATCTACATCCTGCCGGAGGTCCTCGCCGACTTCGCCCGGATCTACCCCGGCATCGCCCTGAGCCTGACCGTCTCGCCCACCCGCCAGGTCCTCGGCGACCTGACCGCCGGGCGCATCCAGCTCGCCGCGATCTGCACCAGCGTCGACGACGAGCGCATCACGCTGCAGCCGCTGATGGAGGACCAGATCGTCGGCGTCGCCCGCCCGGGGCGGCTGGCGCTGGACGGCGAGGGGACGATCAGCTCCACGGAGCTCAACGGGGAGACGCTGCTGGTCCAGGAGCTCGGCTCCAGCACCCGGCAGTTCGCCGAGGACCTGCTGGCGGGGAACGGGACGCAGTGGAGCCACGTCTGGGAACTCGGCTCGATCGAGGCGGTCAAGCGGGCTGCCCGGACCGGCCTGGGCGTCGGTTTCCTGTCCGGCCACACCGTGGTGGAGGAATGCCAGCGCGGCGACCTCGTCACGTTCCAGGTGTCCGACGTGCCGCCGGTCCGCGGCCACGTCTCCCTCGCCCGCCTGGCCAGCAACCCGTTTTCCCCGGCCGCCCAGGAGTTCTCCCGCCTGTTCAGCGAACGCGTAGCCGGCTGACCCGCCCGCGAGTTCTGGGGCGCGTCCACCTCGGCCGCCGTTAGCCGGACGGGCACCCTCACTAAGGCCGAGGCACCGGGAATTGCTGGCGGACCATGGCGTCGAGCGTCCTATCGGGCAACACCCGGGTGAGCGTGATCACGTACCGGGACATGATCCCTACCGGATACCGGGCGCGCGGCCGGCCGGCGAGCGCGGCCCGCTCGATCGCGCGGGCCACCTTTTCCGGGCTCAGTGCGGGCGACAGGGCCTTTTCCCGGTAGGCGGCCTCCAGGCGGATGGCGAGTTCGGCATGGAACCGGTCATAGCCTGGTGAGCTGCCGGGCGGCGGGAGCGTGGCGTTCGCCTTAGCCGCGAACGGGGTCCGGATCGGTCCTGGCTCCACCATGGTCACCGCGATGCCGAAGGCGCGCAGCTCCAGTCGCATCGCGTTGGAGACGGCTCGCACGGCGTGCTTGGAGGCATGCAAGACGCCGGTCCCCGGCAGCGAGAAGTGCCCGCCCATCGCGGATACGTTGACGATCCGCCCGCAGCGCCGGGCGCGCATCGCGGGCAGCGCGAGCTGACTCAGCCTGATCAGGCCGAACAGATTCGTCTCGAACTGAGCGCGAGCCTGGTCGAGCGGCACCGTCTCCATCGCGCCTTGCCATCCGTACGCGGCGTTGTTGACCAGGACGCCGACCGCGCCGTGGTCGGTCTCCACCTGCTTCACCGCCGCCGTCATCGATTCCTCGTCGGTGACGTCGAGCGCGAGCGTGGCGGCGCCCGCCCGGGCCAGTTCGGCCAGGCTCTCGGGCTTGCGTGCCGTCGCATAGACGGGGTATCCGCCGCGCAGGAACCGCCGCGCGGCGGCCAGGCCGACCCCGGACGAGCAGCCGGTGATCAAGATGGCGGGCTTGCTGGTCATCGCGATGTTCTCCGTTTTCGTCGTCATGCTCGTCCGCCCGCGTCGCGTGGCCACCGGGCGAGCACGGCAAGCTCCCCGTCCCGCAGCCGCCGCGCGCATTCCTGCCGCCGTGCCTTGCCGCTCGTGGTCCGCGGAACCTGGCCGCGCCGCACCACCAGTACCTCAGTGGTCACGGGCAGCTCGGCTGTGATCGTGCGGACCGCGGCCGAGGCGGTGTCCACCGTGGCGGCGGTGGCGCGCCGCTGCGTCGTCTCCACCACCACGATCACCCGCGCCTCATCGCGGGCCGCGAAGGCGGCGGCCGCCCCGGCGGCCAGTTCGGGGTGGGCCTGCTGCGCCAGCCGCTCGAAGTCCTGCGGGTAGTAGTTCGAGCCGCGGATGACGATGATGTCTTTGCGGCGGCCGGTGACGAAGAGCTCCCCGTCATCGAAGAAGCCGAGGTCGCCCGTGCGCAGCCAGTCGCCCTCGCGCTCACCGTCGGATGTGGCCAGCCGGGCGCGGAAGGTCTCCGCGCTTTTGTCCGGGCGTCCCCAGTAACCCACGCCGTTACTCGGTGACTGCACCCAGATCTCGCCGACGGCCCGGGGCGGCCGAGGAAGCCGGGTGCCGGGATCGACGATCATCACCCGGACGCCAGGCCCGGGGCGCCCGCAGCCGGCGACCTCGACACTGTCCGCGGCCCGGCCGCCGCCAGCGCTCCGGACCCGCCCGGCGCCGAGTTCGCCGCGGTCGTAGCGGCGGATGACCGGTTCCTCGTCTCCCGAGCCCCCGCTGACGAACAGGGTGGACTCGGCCAGCCCGTAACTCGGGGTCATGGTCCGGTCGCTGAGCCCGGCATCGGCGAAGGCCGAGCGGAAGGAACGCAAGGTGTCCGCGCGCACCGGCTCCGCGCCGTTGACCGCTATCCGCCACCCGCTCAGGTCGAGCGCGGCCTTGTCCATGCCGGCGACCCGCCGCGCGCACCAGGCGTACGCGAAGTCCGGCGCCGCCGACGCGACATCCCGCTGCGCCGAGATGGCCCGCAGCCAGCGCTCCGGGCGGATCAGGAAGGTCTCGGGGGTGAGCACCACGGCCGCCGCGCCGGCGTAGAGCGGGAGCAGCAGCCCCAGGCACAGTCCCATGTCATGGTAGGGCGGCAGCCAGCTGACCATTGTTGTCTGCGGGGTGATGCTCATGTGCTCGCGGATGATGGCCTGGTTGGCGAGCATGGCGCCGTGCGTGATCATGACACCGTGCGGCGTCGAGGTGGAGCCGGACGTGTACTGGATGAAGGCGAGCTCGTCTGGCGCCGGGGGCGGCAGCTCCTCCGGCCGCGCACCGGCTGCGGCGCCCGCCTCTGCCGGCAGCACCGTGATCTGGCCGAAGGTCTCGCTGCCCGTCCAGGACGCGGCGAGGTCCTGGGCCTCGGCACCGGGGACGACGGCCACCGCGGGACCGACATCCGCGCAGATCGCCGCCAGCCGGGCGCCGCGCCCGGTCCTGATGCCGTCCGGACCGACCCGGGATGGCACGAGCACGGGCGGCACGGGGACCGGGACCATCCGGGCCAGCAGGCACGCCATAAAGGCGACGTGGAACCGCAGTTCCGGCATGGCGGTCAGCAGCACCCGGTCGCCGGGCTGCGCCACCCGCCTGAGCCGTCCGGCCAGTTCGCCCGCTGCGCTCAGCAGACCGTCGGCGGTCAGCGTCGCAGCGGCGCGGCCGTGCCGGTCCAGCGCGGTCAGCACGATCCGGTCCGGGGACCGCCGCGCCGTCTCCTGCAGGATCCCTGGCAGCCACAGCCCGTCCGTCGCGGGCGGCGCTGGCGACGGGTCGAGGAGGGCGGACCCCGGCTGGCCGCATGCGCCCGTCACGTCGGCTCCTCGTGCGTCGCGCGGCGGATGCCCGGCCATGCCGCGAGGCGCGGCACGAACCGCCCGGTGCTGGCGAGGTACCTGCGGTACTCGGCTCCGAAGGCCGAGGCGCTGAGCCGCTGCTCCTCGCCGGCCGCGGTAAGGGTCAGCGCGACCAGCATGTAAGCGACCAAGCCGAACGTGGCCCAGGACGGGAAGAACGCCGCGGCGGCGAGGAAGAGCAGCAGGTACGCGGTGTAGAAGGGATGCCGGATCCACCGGTACGCGCCGTAGGTCACGATCTCCTGCGGTGCGTCGCCCGTCTGATGCCAGAGGTAGAGCCGGACCCGGTGCGTCCCCCAGGTGTAGAACATCAGCGCGATCGACGCCGCGCTGAGCACCACCGCGGCCTGCTGGGCCGGGCCGGCCCAGCGCGCCGGGGTCAGCGGGGTGAGACCCGCGGCGTACGCGGCGACCAGCAGCACCGGACAGAGCATGATCGGAAGCACGGTCGCCCACCACTTCAGGCCGGGCCGGCCACCCCGGCGGAAGAACGCCGCGCCCAGCAGGCCGACCGACGCGAAATCAAGCAAGATCAGCAGCAGGACGGGCTCAGTCATCACGGTCCGCCCGGCGGCTGTCCAGCAAGGCGGCCAGATCACCCAGGGTGTGCAGCGCCTTCAGGTCTTCCTGGTCGAATACCACGTCGTACTCCTCCTGGAAGTCCACCGCCACCTCGACGAACGTGAAGCTGTCCGGTACCAGTTCGGCGATCTTCGTCTCTGGCGTGAGCCGCGCTACGGGCACCGAGATCAGCGAGCTGACCCGCTGGGCCACCTGTCCGAAGTCGACCGTCTGCATGGGTGCTGTCCTCCAGGAAGGGGAAAGAGCGATGGCGACGCTGAGGAACCCCCGCGGCAGCGCGACGGTCCGGTATCTGAACTGTGTTTCCTGCGGGCTGTGCTCGCCTGGCGCGGGCAGTACGCTGCCGGGCGGGCGGGTCCGCCGGGCGTGTCCCCGGTACCCGGCTGGCGCCGCCACCTCGTAGTCACCCAGCGTCGCGACGGCATTTGCCCGGTCGGCCTTGAAGACCGCTTCCTTGACCGTCCACAGCCGCAGCAGGGCGTCCGGCTGGTTCTGCGCCGGCACCGCGGCGAGCCATCGCTGCTCCGGGCCGGAGAGGAAGAACCGCGCGCTGGCGGGCTTGGGGCGGCGGCCGAGTTCGATATCCACGCCCAGCCCGGTCACGGCGGCGCAGGCGCTGGGCAGCACCGCCGCGACCGCGAGCCGGGCGGTGTGCGAGACGGATACCACCCGGTTCGGCATCGGGTAGCGCGACGTGTCGGCGGGGCGGCCGCTGGCGGCGAGCGCACGGCGGAGGGCGCGCCGCGCGGTGAGCCAGGTCCGCTGCCGCGGTCCGCTGGACGGCAGAGCCGAGAAGACCCGACGCTCGCCCGGCGTCAGCTCATCCGGGGCGAGGGGCGTGTCGCACGTGGCGAGCAGCATACCGGCCGGCATCCTTACGGTGCCTCGGCAATCTGCACGGCCGCCGGGTCGAGGAAGCCGATCCGCTCGCCGTACTCGGCCAGCGTCTTGGCGTAGATCTCCTCGTCGGCCGCGGTGAATCTGGCGATCGTCGCGGCGACCCGGTCGGCCCCGTACTTGCCTTCCATGTCCCGCAGCGCGTCCCGCACGTACTGAACGTGCCATCGTTCGTCGATCATGATCTTCTCGATCGTCTGGCGGACCCGCGGGTGCAGCCCTGGAGCGCGCAGGTGCTGGCGGTACTGGCTGATCACCCGCTTTTCGAAGACCTGCGTGATGGCCATGACCTCCATGAGGTTCGCGGGCAGGCCGATCGCCTGGAGATACTGGTCCTGGTAGGCCTCCCGCAGCTTGATCGGGCTGGCGTCGAGGTCATTGAGGCACTCCGTCCAGTACCAGGCGTGATTGGCCTCGTCAGTGAAGTGGTGGGTGACTTCGGCCTGGAGTCTCCCGGCGTTGACCGTCCGGGCTATCCGGCCGAAGAAGAGCGCGCCGTTGATCTCTGAACTGCGGTAGAAACTCAGCAGCCACCGGTCGTTATCGGCCAGGGTCATCAGTACACCTCCGCGGCTTGCGGGCTTTCCCGTCCCCACCGAGTCGCGATCAGCCAGGCGCTGACGGCCGCGAGGAGCAGGGCCGGCTCGGTGGGCGAGTACTCCGGCCACACGCTCCTGAGCCGGCAGTTCTCGAACTCTTTGGGCAGGAACATCTGCTCGGCGAATGGCGCCACCGAGCCCATCGCCTGGGCCAGCGGGCTCACGGAAAGGCCCTGGGCCGCGGCGGCCAGGTCACGGAAGCTCGGCAGATCGCAGAAGGCCGGGCGCAGCAGCCGCCTGCGCCGGAAGGCGGCATCGGCCTCGAACGCGCTGAACACGATGTCGATCGCCGCACCGAGCGTGAGCGTCTCATCCGGGCCGGGCGCCACGTGGTAGACGCCCGCCGGTACCTCCGGCCGGAGCAGCCGGGCCACCGCCCGGCTGGCGAAGCTGCCGGTCGTGAGGTAGAGGTGCGTGGCCGGGTCGCCGGGCATCAGGGAGAGCAGCCCGTAGAAGAACAGCTTCAGCGTGTTATGAAAGGCGTTGTACTGAGTCACCGACCCGGTCGTGTCGTCGGCCACCACGGTGGCCAGTCTCGCGATCGACAGCGGCAGGCCAGCGCAGGTGTCGAGGACATGCCGCTCCGCGGCGTGCTTGGACCACTCATAGTGGTTGACGAAGCTGCGGCCCCCGGCGAGCGGTGCCTCCGCGACCGTCCCCGTCTGGCGGCCCGCGCTGTACAGCGTGGACAGCACGAGCAGCCGCTCAAGCTTCGGGCAGCGCCAGGCGAAGCTGGCGACCCGCTGCGCTCCGCCGAGATTGACCTGCCGGGCCAGAGGCTGCTGGATATTGAAGGCGGTTCGTGCCGCCGTGTGGACCACACCGGTTATCCCGGCCGGGCTGACCGCCGCGAACGGATCGGGCGCGGCCAGGTCGGCGGGAACCGTGCTTACCCGCTGGACGGGCAGGCCGGCCGCCGCGAACTCCTGGCGCAGTGCGGCCGTCCTGGCCGCGAGGTCAGCGCCGCTGGACGCATGCACGGTCAAGATCAGCCGGTCGTCCGCCGTGGCGAGTAGGTACGCGGCGATGCGGCGGCCGAGGTACCCGTCCCCGCCGGTGATGAGAACTGTGCCGCTCATCGGCTACGCCTGCCCCACCTCGGTGAGTATCCGGGCATCGGCGGCGGCCAGCGCGGCCGCCGCCCGGCGGGCGGCGGCCACCGGGTCGGGCCACGCCGCCGGGTCGCAGCCGTGCCGGCTCGCGATCGCGTAGAGCCAGCGTTCGATGCCGAACGCCACGCAGCCGCTGGTCGCGGGCTGGCTCGCCCGGCTGATCCCGAACGCCGCGCCGAAGTGGTCCTCGTGCAGGTTCAGCGACGCGATGGCCAGATCGGCGCCGAACCGTGCCTCGTGCTTGACCGGCTGCAGCACCTGGGCCAGGTAATGCGGGTTGCTGGCCGGCTCGAAGAACGGGTCGGTGGCGACCTCCCAGTGGACCGGCAGGTCGAGTTCGCGCAACAGCAGGCTGACCGCGGACTTGGCGTGCGCCAGGAAGTCCTGCACCTCGCCGCGGGTGCCGAGGCAGACGATCTCGCGCATCCGGAAGCTCCACTGCCGGCGCAGCGGCTCGTAGTACGTCTCCCTCCGGAAGCAGGTGTTGCGGGTGGTGATGTACCGGAGGGCGCCAAGCTGCTCGCCCTCGTGGTGCGGGTAGATGTGATA
Organism: Streptosporangiaceae bacterium; assembly: GCA_036267555.1. Taxonomy (GTDB): domain Bacteria; phylum Actinomycetota; class Actinomycetes; order Streptosporangiales; family Streptosporangiaceae; genus JASHPR01. The sequence continues at coordinate 8,771 of DATAVV010000393.1, forward strand.
GCAGGCGGCCGGGGTGAGCAGGTCGCGGGCGGGCGCGGTCCGGGCGAGCCGCACGACGCCGTCGCTGTTCACTGGGTCGCTGCCGGTGAAGGCGAGCAGGTTGCCGGAGTCGGCGTCCAGGCAGACCGGGAACGTCGCCTGATGGGGAAACGACGTCAGGTAGCCGACGCGCTGCAGGGTGGCCGCGGCGATCATGGCCGGGTGTTCCTCCGGCTCCGCGGCCCACAGGCTGGCTAGCGCGAGGAACGCCTGGTCGCAGGCGTCGGCCAGCCGGTACAGCGGGCCGGCCAGCGTTGCGTGGCCGCTGGCCTGCCAGCCAAGCCCGGCCGCGGTAAGCGCGCCGGCCGGCACGGCCTGGTTCATCGCGCGGCCGTCTCGGCGGGTGCGGCGTCCGGCGCCAGAAAGCGGGCGGCGATGGTCTGGATGTCCCGGAAGTCGCCCGGCTGCAGCCGGTCGGCGTCGATGGGGCGCCCGCGCAGCCGCTCGAGCAGCAGCAGCAGTTCCGGTATGTGCAGCGAGGTCAGGTGCCGCCCGGCCAGCAGCGGCAAGTCGTCGGTGAGGCCGCCCGCTGGCACGTCCCGTGCCTTCTGCGCCACCCAGCTTCGGAGCGCGGCGAGCTGCGGTGTGGTTCTATCCTGCGTTGGTTCAGAAGACATCGGCTGGTTCCTCCAGGAGCACGCCGCTGGACAACAGGAAGTCGAGGCACTTGAGGGAGATCCGCCGGCGGTGCTTGCGCTGCGGCGGCGCGGCCCAGGCATCGTCCGCGACCTGGTAGGGCTGGCTGAACCCGCAGTCGGCGTAGACATCGGGGTTGTAGTACTCACGCCACGTCGTGGTCAGGAACTGCCCGATGTAGGCGCGTATATCGGCGAGCGCACGCTCGTCCCAACCGGGTGAGTAGACGTCCCAGAACGCCTTGACGATCGCCCGGTTGAATACCAGGTGCCGTGATTCATCGGCATGATGCGCCGCGTTGATGAACCTCGGCAGTTCGTGCAACCGCTCGTCCCGCGCCTGCAGCACGTTGTACCGGTCGGCGATCTCTTCGAAGATGAAGACCTTGGTGAAGAACAGCAGGTCGGAGACCTCGCGGTCGGGGCTGCCCGGGAAGGCGACGTGCCGGCTGGGGTACACCCGCGCGTAGCGGTTGCAGAAGCCGCCGAAGTAGACGCTGTGCTTGTTCTCCTCGTCGAGGAAATGATGCAGGTAGTCGACCAGCCGGCCGAGATCGCTGCGGTAGAGCCGGCTGGCCAGCCCGGCCATGAGGGCCTTCTCGCCGTGGATGTTCAGGCTGAAGAAGTTGGCCGCCTCGCGGAAGGCAAGCTGCCGGACCCCGGCGTCCCCCAGGTCCGCCCAGTAGCAGGTCTGGAAGAGCGAGCTGAGCTCGGGCGTGAAGAACAGGTCGGCTTCCGGGTCAACCGAGTCCGGCCAGCTCAGCGCGGTGTAGGGATTCTGGTATTTGTCGCGGGACAGCCTGCTGAGCCGGGCGACCGTCTCGTCCATGGCGGACAGCGCGTCGGCCAGCGTCGGCACCGCTTCCTGACCCGTCATGCGGTCGCGCCCGTCGCCTCGAGCAGCATCGCCTGCCAGTTCAGCCCGTACCCGGCTACCACGAGCAGAATTCGCTGCCCCGCGCGGAGCTGGCCGGAGTCGGCGAGTGCGGCCAGGTTGATGAGATTGTCGGCGGAGATGGCGTGCCCGTGGTCGGGTAGCGACGGCTGCCAGACCTGGCCGAATTCGACGCCGAGCATCCGGGACAGGATCTGCCAGGCCCTCTGATTCGTGTTCTGCGGCACGATCCAGGAGATGTCGCCGATGCCGACACCGGCCCGGTCCAGTGTCTGGTTGACCAGGAGGCTCACGTAGGAGAAGTAGGTGCCAACGGTCTCGTCGTCGGTTGCCCCGTGCAGCCCGCCGTTAGTGATCTGGTGCGCGGTGAGCAGCCGGAACCCGGCCTGCTGCCTGGTCACCACGCAGGCGGCCGCGCTGTCCGAGACCAGGTTGTAGCTGTGTTCGTACCGGGCCTCTGCGGGAAAGCGGTCGGCGGTGACGCACAGGACCTTGGCCCACTGCGGTTCGCTGGCGAGCAGCGCGGCGCCGAGCCGGATCGCGCCGAGCATGGACGTGCAGCCCTGCTGGCTCAGTCCGATGACGATGGCGCGGTCAAGCGCGAAGTCGGCCTGTAGCCGGCTGCCCGGGTAATCCATCAAGTGCGTCACGTCCCGGGTGGCCCGCCACGCCTGGCTGCTGCCAACGTTCCCGTTGCACGGCAGGCAGGTGGCATGGATCACCGCGTCGACCCCGCCGGACAGTGCTTTGCCCGGGAGGGCGCGGACCGCGGACCTGGCCAGGTCGTAGGCGGTTGAGCCGGGCGCGCTGACGTAATGCCAGGCGAATCCGGCTGAGGCAAGGTCATCGGGCGCTGAGTGCAGGCGCCCGGCCGCCGCCGACTCGGTGACGTGCGCCTTGATCTCGCCGAGCGCGTAGCCGGGGCCGGTTACGAAGACGCCGTTCACTGGTTGTTGTGCTGATGATGTCATGGCTGGCAGGACCATATAGCGCAAGAAGCGCAGCAGAGCCTATAAGCGGACCAATCACTCACAAAACCCCAGGAAATCTGGGATGCCTGAGGGGTAATCCTTCAGGATGCGGCGCTTGGGGCGGCAGAAGCGAGGACGAAGCGGACAAATGCCCTGCGGGCCCTGACCCCGGTCTTGGTGAACACGGCCTTCAGGTGGTCCTGAACGGTGTACATCGAAATGTGCAGGTACCCGGCGATCTCAGCGGTGGACATGCCGCCCAGCACGCACTCCGCGACAGCGATCTCGCGCTCGGTCAGGCCGCATGCCTGCAACAGCAGCGGCGCCAGCGTCAGCGGCCCGGCCGGCGCGGCCGAGACCACCGCGCGTGAACCCCCCTGCGGAGAGCTGACCCGGCTGCCCTCGAGCACCAGCCAGCCGTCGTCAGGACAGCGCAGCAGCACCCGGCGGCACTCGGGCCCCGCCGGGTCCCCCAGGCTGGCCACCACCGCCGTTACCGGCACCGGCAGCTTCAGCGGCACGGCCGGGTGCTGCGCGGCGAGGCGCTCGAACACCTCCATGGCCCGTGCGTTCGCCGCGACTACCGAGCCGTCGTCGCCGATCACCGCGACTCCGGACCCGGGCGGCCCGGACTGCGCCGCCGGCGGGACAGCCAGCAGGCCAGATCGCAGGCCGCCCGCCAGGCCGGGTACGGCCGCCCGGACCTGGCGCGCCTCGCCGCGGGAGAAGTCCGGGCGTCCGGGCCCGCGCAACAGGACCAGGTAGCCCCAGCAGGCCCCGTCGATGACCAGGGCCGCGCGCAGTTCGTGCTCGATCCCGCTCGGCCGCAGCGCGTGCCGGTACCGGTAGCTCTTGGACACGTCGCCGCCGGTCGCGCGCGAGAGCACGCCGACAGGATCGGGCTGGCCAGCCAGCCAGGCGATGCGATTCACGTCAGGGATCAGGAATTCCGTCGCGATATATACCTCGGGCGGCCCGATGGGCGTGCAGTCCTGGGCCATCGTTACCAACCCGGACGACGGGTCCGTGATGCCCACGCACAGCCAGTCGAACGGGACCGTGCGGCCTAGCTCCCGCTGCACCTCGGCGGCGAGAGCCGCGGTACTCGCGAGCACGCGACGACGACCCGGCGAGCTATCTGGCGGCGCCGGGATCCCCCGCATAGCTACTCCTTCGTCTCCCTGCGCTTCAGCATTGCCCGGCAATCCTAGCAATCACGGCGATACCGCCATATATTCCTTGCGCTCCCCCGGCCCCGGCCCGCGAAGATCCCTTATCGTGGCCACTTTTCGGCGTATAGCGCATATAAGTGTCCAGCAAAACGGATCAAGGTCCGGCGGCGAGCATCGCCTCGACGTTGGCCAGGGTGACGTAGTTGACGATGGCGCGGGGGGTGCGGTTGGCCAGGACCTCGACCGGGGGGAGGCCGGGGTCGCCGAGTTCGGAGACCACGATCGCGGCCACGGAGACGTCGTCGTCGGCCGAGTACTCGCTGGGCGTGACCAGGCAGGCGATCCCGGCGGCGTGGGCCGAGGAGACGCCGTTGCCGGAGTCTTCGATGACGGCGGCCTGGCCGGGCCGGACGTTCAGGGCGTCCAGCGCGTGCCGGTAGATGTCCGGGGACGGCTTCTTGTGGCGGACGATGTCGCCCGCGAACACGGCGAACCGGGCGGCCAGGGCGGGCCCCACCGCGCGTTCGAGCACGGCCCGGACCGAGGGTTCCGCCGAGGTGGACGCTACGGCCAGGCGCCAGCCCGCGCCGTGCGCCGCCTGGGCGAGCCGGCGCACGCCCGTGCGCGGGGCGATGGCGCCCCCCGCCACCAGGTCGCCGTAGATCTCGGTCTTGCGCTTGTGCCAGCGGGCGACCAGTTCGTCCTGAGCCGGCCCGGCGGCGGGCAGGCCGGCCCGCGCCACGAACTCGGTGGTGAGCAGGCTGCGCAGGCGCTCCTTGCCGCCCGCGATCTGGACCTTCCGCGCGTAGCCGGCCGGGTCCCAGCGGACCGGCAGCCCGAACTCCCCGAACATCGCGTTGAACGCCACCCGGTGGCCGTCGCGCTCGGTCTCCGCCAGCACGCCGTCGCAGTCGAAGATCAGTGCTTCCGTCATGCCCGGCCCGCGGCTCCCACGCTGGAGATGTGGTAGAGCGCCATCTCCTTGACCGCCTGGCGGACGTGGCCGAGCAGGCGGAGCGGCTCGGTCACCCCGGGATTGTCCGCCAGGTAGGCCCGGTTGCTGCCGAGGAATGCCTGCTTCAACGCGGTAGAGACGTTGACCTTGGCGCAGCCCCGGCTGACCAGGTCGCCGAACTGCGCCTCGGTCAGACCGCTGCCGCCGTGCAGGGCGATCGGGATGCCGGCCCGGGCCACGATCTGCGTCACCCGCTCCGCGTCCAGGGTGGGCGTGGAGCGGTACATGCCGTGCGCGTTCCCGATTGCCGGGGCGAAGCAGTCGATGCCGGTGGCCTTGATGAACTCGACGCTGCTGTCGATCGAGTAGACCCCGGTGTCCAGGTCGGACCCGACGTCGTCCTCGACGCCCTTGATGCCCTCGATCTCGCCCTCGACGTCCACCCCGCTGGCGTGGGCCTCGGCCACCACCTCGCGGGTCTGGCGGGTGCATTCGGCCAGGTCCAGGCCGGAGCCGTCGAACAGGACCGAGTTCCACCCGTGCCGCACGCACTCGGTCACCACCGCCCGGTCCTGGCAGTGGTCCAGGTGCAGCACAACCGGTACCGGGGCCCGCTCGGCGATGGCCCGGTGCAGCCCGGCGAGGACCGCGGCCCCGGCCGCGCGCACGGTCTTGACCGACGTCTGCACGATGACCGGGGCCCGGGCCTCGACCGCCGCGTCGACCACGGCCTGCATGGTCAGGTCGTTGACCACGTTGAAGGCGGGCACGCCGTACCGGAGATCGAACGCCGGGCTCAGGACCGAACGGAGTGAGGACACGGGCACGGCCTGCCTCCTCACTTCACCGAGCGCGCGCTGGCCCGCCCGGCGGCGAACGCGCCCGCGAGCAGCCCGGCCGCGAGCGCGGCCAGCGGCAGGTCGCTCAGCTCGAAGCTGACCTCCGACCGCCACACGCCCATCGCGGTGTCGAGCACGGGCCTGCCGTCCTTGAGCCGGGCACCGGTCAGGCGCAACGGGAAGGTCCCTACCGGGGAGAGCACGCGCATGCTGGATCACCTCTCTGACTGGCGCTCACGTACCAGGTGAGCCGGGCCGACGAGTTCGAGTACGCGCTCGGTGGCCATCCGCGCGGTCGCCACGGCATCGTCGTCGGTCTTGGGGTCCGCGCTCGAATGGCAGCCGACGACGACACCTGCGTCCCGCACCGCGTTCTCGATGTTGCGCATCGGGCGGCGATCCTGGGCCAGGATCACCGCGTCGGCCGGTATCCGCAGCGTCTGGCCGTCCCTGGCCACGACGACGTGGCCGACGCGGGGCTGGCCGTGCACGCTGGCCAGCCGCCACCCGTCGTAGACATCGACCGCGTCCTGCCCCCGCCCGCCCGGGACCGGAACCCCGGCGCCCGGCGGCCCGGGCGGGCTGACCAGGCTGGCCCCGCGCGCGCCCGCGCGCAGGCAGAGCGACAGGCAGTGCCGGGCCAGGTCGCCGCGGCCGACGATCACCGGGCGCCAGCCGGGCAGCACACCGGACTCGATCAGGTGCACCGCGGCCGAGCCCGGCAGCACCCCGGCGCAACGGTCCCCGGTCGCGCCGAGTTCGGCCAGCGTGGCGGGCCTGGTGCCGGTGGCGACCACGAGCGCGTCCGCGGGAAAGGTCCGCGCGCCGTCGATGCCGAGCGTGTCGACTCCGCTCCCGGTCAGGCTCACCGCCAGCGTGCCGAGCACGAACCGGACGCCGGCGACGCGGGTGGCGCGGGCCAGGGCCTCGGCGTCGGGTTCGGGTTCCTGGCCGCCGGGCGCGGGCAGCCGTTCGACCAGCGTGACGGCGAGCCCGTGGCCGGCCAGCAGCCGGGCCGCGTGCAGGCCCGAGCGCCCCGCCCCCGCTATGAAAACATTCGTTTCGAGCCCGGGCCTGCGCCGGCCGGCCCCGGCGTTGGGAACACTTGTTTCCATGGCCTACACCGGCCGGGCCGGGGCGACGCCCAGGGTCGAGCCCGGCTCGCCCGCGGGTAGCTGCCAGGCCTCGACGCCCAGGTAGAGGGAGGCGATGAAGGTCACCCCGGACAGGCAGGCGGAGCCCTGGCACCGGCCCCAGGTGGCGTGCGTGCGCCGGGCGATGCCGCCGATCGAGCGGGCCGGGACCGGGCCCTGCAGGGCGCGGTGGATCTCGGCCACGGTGACCTTCTCACAGGTGCACACGACCGTGCGGCCCAGGTCGTACTCGGCGCTGCGGGCACAGTCGCCGGACACGCGCAGCGGCGCGGGCTCGTCGAGGCGCTCGACGACCCGGCTCTTCTCGACCGTGGGCAGCCCGGCGTCGGCCAGCAGTTCGGCCACGTAGTCCGCGATGCCGGGCGAGCCGGATACCCCGGTGGACCGGATCCCGGCCACGGTGACCAGGTTGTCCGCCCGCTCGGACCGCTCGATGCGGTAGGTGGGCACGGAGTGCGACCGCACCCCGGCGAAGGTCTTGATCACACGGCTGGAGTCGATGGCGGGCATCAGCATCCGGCAGCCGGCCAGCACGGCCGCGATCGTTTCGGCATCGGTGGCCCGGTCCTGCTTCTCGCCGATGTCCTCGGCGGTCGGGCCGAGCAGCACCGACCCGTGCGCGGTCGGGATGACCATAACCCCGTGGGTCCGCTCGGTCGGCAGGCCGGTCAGGATGCAGGGCACCTGGTCGCCCACGTCGCGGTCGAGCAGCAGCCACTGGCCGCGCCGCGGCCCCACCGTGAAGTCCTCGGAGCCGAGCAGGCTGGACACCTGGTCGGCGCCCAGGCCCGCGCAGTTCACGACGAAGCGCGGCCGGAACCGGTGCCGGGGCGTGCGCAACTCGGTCACCGCCCGGCCCTGCCGCTCGGCCGCGGTCACCGGTTCGCCGAGGAAGAACCGGACGCCGTTGCGGGCCGATAGCTGGGCGTAGGCGACCGGCAGGCGCACCGAGTCGATGACGCCCTCGGCCGGGATGACCACCCCGCCCCGGGCGTCCGGGCTCGCGTGCGGGGCCACGGCCGCCAGTTCCGCGCCCTCGGCCAGGTGCGCCGGCACCCCGTTGCGGCCCGCGTTCGCGACGAGTTCGGCCGCGCGCCGGGCCTCGTCGGCCTCGCGGTACAGCGCGACCATGCCGCAGCGCCGGAACTGGACGCCGAGCCGGGCGGTGAGATCCTCCCAGCGCGGGCTGGACGCGGTGACCAGCCGGGCCTCCAGGCTGGACGAGGGCAGCGTCCAGCCGCTGGCGGTGATCCCGCTGTTGGACTTGGACGTGCCGTCCCCCACGTCGTGCCGGGCCTCGATGACCGCGACGGACAGGTCGAGCCGGGACAGGCGCAGCGCGATGGCCGTCCCCACCACTCCGGCCCCGACGACGGCGACGTCGGCCTCGACCAGGTCGGCGGTCATGGCCGGCCCGTCCGGAGCCCGGCGCCGGGGGCGCGGCCGCGCCGCAGCGCCTCCAGGGCGCCGGTGAACGACGGCTCGGCGGCGGCCTCGCGCATGTTGTCCAGGCACGCGTCGGCGTAGGCGCCGAAGTCCACGTCCAGCGCGGAGATGGCCAGTTGCAGGTAGGACCAGCCCGCTTCGCGCAGCGCCGAGACGAACCGCAGTACCCGCACCTTGGCCAGGTCGGCCCGGTCCGCCCGGCCCTGGTAGAACTCCAGCAGCAGCGCGTCCTGGTCGGGGGTGAACTGGTGGTTCACCGACATGTTGGCCAGGTCGAACAGCGGGTCGCCCCGCCCCGCGTACTCCCAGTCGACCACGAACACCCCCCGGTCCGAGCAGATGAAGTTGGCGCTCAGGAGATCGCCGTGGCACAGGCCGGACGGCAAATAGCTGACCAGGTCCGCGATCTCGCCCGCCAGCACGAGCGCGTCGTGGAAGTCCTGGTGGGCCCGCACGCCGCGGTTGAACGCCTCGGTGGCGTAGTAGTCGACGTCGCGGAAGGGGTCGAGCCGGCCGATCTCGTCCGGGACCGCGTGCACCTTGCGCAGCGTCTGCGCGACCTCGCGCAGCATGGCGGGGTCGCGCAACTGGGCGGCGGTGACCGTGTTCCCGGGGATGTAGCGCGTCACCAGGACCCCGCGGTCGAGCCGGGCCGCGACGAGTTCGGGGCCGACCCCGATCCGGGCCGCGAGCGCGGTGATCTCGCACTCACGGGCCCGGTCGATCAGCAGCAACTCGGCGTCCTGCCCGAACACCCGGATGACGTAGGTGTCGGCGCCCACGGTCACCTTGTAGTTCTCGTTCGTGATGCCGCCGGCCAGCGGTTCGATCACGGCCGCGGCCTGCGGCCACAACTCCCGGGCGGCGTCCTGCGCCCGGGCCAGGCCCGGCGGCGGGGCGGGTGGCGGCATCGCTGCTACCGGGGACCGCGGTCGTCGGTGCTGCCGCCGACGGCGTCGCCCCCGTCGGCGACCTCGGCGAGGGGAATGGCGGCCGACCCGGCCGCCGCGTTATCCAGCGCCTCCAGTTCCTCGACGGTGCCCTGGCGTACGGGACCGCGGAACCAGTGCCGGGCCGACAGCAGCCACCATCCGC
>DATAVV010000394.1:0-16486 GCA_036267555.1 Streptosporangiaceae bacterium
TTGCCGCCGTCGATGATGATGTCGCCCGGCTCCATGCGGCTGGCCAGGTCGTCGATCACCTGCCCGGTGACGTCTCCGGCCGGCACCATCACCCAGGCCGACCGCGGTTTCTTGAGCGCGGCGACGAACTCGTCGAGCGAATGGGTCCCGACCGCGCCCTCGCTGGCTAGCTGCTCGATCGGTGCGGGGGCCCGGTTGTAGACGACGCACTCGTGGCCGTCGCGCATGAGCCGGCGGACCAGGTTGGCACCCATCCGGCCCAGCCCGACCATGCCAAGCTGCCTGATCTCAGTGGCTGGCATTGTGTTCTCCCTTATCCGCCTTGTCGGAGTTGTCCGCGGGCAACCACGGCTTGTGCCAGTCGGCATACCCGTTAACCAGCCTGGCTGCCTCCTGCGGGCCCCATGAGCCCTGCTGGTACGGGCGCACCGGCGGCGGGTTGTCGATCAGCGGCTGCATGATCCGCCAGGTCTCCTCGACCCCGTCCTCGCGGGTGAACAGGTGCGTGTCCCCGTTCATGGCGTCGCGCAGCAGCCGCTCGTAGGGCTCCAGGGACGGGCCGAGTTCGGTGTCGAAGCTCATGTCGAGGTGCACCGGCTGCCAGGCGCGCTGCCCGCTGCCCCGGGACGCGAGCACGGTCCGCAGGCCGGGGTTGGGGTCGATGCGCAGCACGACCTGGTTCGGCTCGCAGTTCGTCAGGCCGCCGATGAAGCGGAGCTTGGGCGGCCGCCGGAAGATCAGCCGCACCTCGGTCACCCGGGTCTCCATGGCCTTGCCGGCCCGGAAGAAGAACGGGACGCCGGCCCAGCGCCAGTTGTCGATCTCCAGCCGCAGGGCGGCGAAGGTCTCGGTGGCGGAGTCCTTGGCCACCCCGTCGACGTCCAGGTAACCCTGGTACTGGCCGCGCACGTACTGGGCCGGGTTGGCGTCCGGCATGGCCCGGAACACCTCGGCCTTCTTGTCCCGCAGGTCGTCGGCGGCCTTGCCCACGGGCGGCTCCATCGCGATCAGCGCGACCACCTGCATCAGGTGGTTCTGCACCACGTCGCGCAGCGCGCCCACCGGGTCGTAGAACTGGCCCCGGTCCTCGACCCCGAAGTTCTCGGCCATCGTGATCTGCACGCTGGAGACGTGGTCGCGGTTCCACACCGGCTCGAGCAGTTCGTTGGCGAACCGGATGTACTGGATGTCCAGCACCGGCTCCTTGCCGAGGAAGTGGTCGACGCGCAGGATCTGGTCCTCGGCCAGGTACTGGCGCAGGTCGGCGTTGAGCTGGCGGGCCGACGCCAGGTCGTGGCCGAACGGCTTCTCCACCGCGACCCGGGCGCCCTCGGTCAGCCCGGCCTTGGCCAGCGACGCGACCACCCCGGCGAACAGGCTGGGCGGGATCTCCAGGTAGAACAGCGGGTGCTTCACCCCGGACAGGGCCTGCCCCAGCCGCTGGTAGGTGCCGTCGTCGTCGAAGTTGCCGGCCAGGTACGACAGGCGCTTGGCGAAGCGCTTGAACACGGCCTCGTCGATCTTCTCCCCGGAGGCCTCGATCGACGTGCGGGCGTGCTCGACGAGATCCTCGTGGCTCCAGTCCTGCCGGGCCACGCCGATCACCTTGCAGGCCAGGTGGTGGTGGACCTCGAGCCGGTACAGGGCCCGCAGCGTCATCTTCTTGGCGAGGTCCCCGGTGATGCCGAAGATTACGAGTGCGCCCGCCTCCGGACCTTTTTCCCGCGCGTCCACGGTGTGCCTCCTAGCCGGATCCTGGGCCATGGCCGACAGGCGTCAGTGGCCGCCCGCACGACGCTACACCGCCGAGCTTGCCAGCAGGTAACGGGGCACGGCCAGCCGTCAGGTGACCTCGGATTGCAGGACGTCAGCAAGAAGAGAAGGGTTCAGGGAGCCGGTGAGGGCTGGGGGGGCGCGGCGGTGTGCAGGGCGGCGTTGAGCTCACCCCAGGCGCCGGCCCGCGGGCGCGCCTCGACCCGGCCGGTGACCGAGTGGCGGATGAACATGAGGCCGGGCTGGCCGCTCAGTTCGCGCGCCTTGACCTGCTCGCCGCCGGGCAGCCGGGTCACGACCGTGCCCGCGGTCAGGTACAGCCCGGCCTCGATCACGCAGTCGTCGCCCAGCGAGATGCCGAGCCCGGCGTTGGCGCCGATCAGGCAGCGCTCCCCCACGCTGACCCGCTCCTTGCCGCCGCCGGACAGCGTGCCCATGATCGAGGCGCCGCCGCCCACGTCGGACCCGGCGCCGACCACGACGCCCTGGCTGATGCGGCCCTCGACCATGGAGGCACCGAGCGTCCCGGCGTTGAAGTTCACGAACCCCTCGTGCATGACGACCGTGCCCTCGGCCAGGTAGGCACCGAGGCGGACCCGGCTCGCGTCGGCCACGCGGACGCCGGCCGGGGTCACGTAGTCCAGCATCGGCGGGAACTTGTCGACGGCCCTGACCGTCAGCAGCCGGCCGTCGGCCCGCGCCCGCACCTGCGCGTTCACCGCGTCGTCCGCCGCGACCGGTCCCTGCGAGGTCCAGCAGACGGTGGGCAGCACCCCGAAGATGCCGTCGACGTTGATGCTGTTCGGCCGGACCAGGCGGTGGGACAGCAAATGCAGCCGCAGGTACCCGTCGCCCGGGTCGGCGGGCGGCGCGTCGAGGTCGGCGATCTCCACCCGGCGCACCGTCATCCGGACCGCCCGGACCGGATCGTCGCGGTCGGGCCGCGCCCCGAGCGGGCCGGACCCGCCCGGCGGGCCGAGCCGCGGGTCGGGAAAGAAGTAGTCCAGCGCCGCGCCGGCCTGCGTCACCGTGACGATCGCTTCGCCCCATGCCTGTCTGGCCATGCCGAAGAACCTACCGGGTCACGACGTTGGCGATGCGGCCCGGCACGACGACCAGGCGGTCGATCGTCGCCCCGCCGAGGTAGCGGGCCAGGTCGGGGTGAGCGGTCACGATTTGCTCGATCCGGCCGGCGTCGGCGTCGGCGGGGACCTCGATGCGCAGCCGGGTCTTGCCGTCGACCTGGACCGGGAGCACGACCGTGGGCTCGGCGGCCAGGACCGGGTCGGCCACGGGAAACGCGGCGTGCGCGATCGAGGTGCCGTGGCCCAGCCGGGCCCACAGTTCCTCGGCGATGTGCGGCGCCAGCGGCGCGACCATCAGCAGCAGCGGCTCGGCCAGGGCCCGGGGCAGCGCGCCCTGCGCGGCGGCGACGCGCGCCGCGTGGGTCAGCAGTTCCTGCAGCCGGGCGATCACGATGTTGAACCGCAGCCCCTCGTAGTGCCCAGCCGCCGCGGCGATCGTCCGGTGCAGCAGCCGGGCCGTCGCCTCGTCCAGGTCACCCGGCCCGCCGTCGCCGACGGTCAGGTCGCCGGTCTGCTCGCTGACCATCGTGCGCCACAGCCGCTGCAGGAACCGGTAGACGCCGACGATGTCGTCGGTGTGCCAGGGCCGGTCGGCATCCAGCGGCCCCATCGACATCTCGTACAGCCGCAGGGTGTCCGCGCCGTAGCGGACGTACATGTCGTCCGGCGTCACGCTGTTCTTCAGGCTCTTGCCCATTTTCCCGGCGCGGCGGTGCACCGGCTGGCCGTCGTGGCTGAACGTGCCGCCGGCCTCCGGCCGCACCTGCGCCGCCGGCACGTACATGCCGCGCGCGTCGGTGAACGCGTCCGCGGTGATGTACCCCTGGTTGACCAGCCGCCGGAACGGCTCCCGGGTGGAGACGTGGCCCAGGTCGAACAGCACCTTGTGCCAGAACCGGGCGTACAGCAGGTGCAGCACGGCGTGCTCCACGCCGCCCACGTACAGGTCCACGCCGCCGTCCCCGGGCGCCGCGCCCGGCGGCACCATCCAGTACCGCTCGGCCGCCGGGCCGACGAAGGCGGTGTCGTTGCCCGGGTCGAGATAGCGCAGGTAGTACCAGCACGACCCGGCCCACTGCGGCATCGTGTTCAGCTCGCGCCGGTAGACCTGCCGGCCCTGGCCCAGGTCCAGTTCGACGTCGGCCCAGCCCGCCGCGCGGGCCAGTGGCGGCACCGGGTCCGCGTCGGGGTCGGGATCCGCGGCCCGGGCGGCCGCGGCGTCGGGCATCTCGGGCAGCGTGACCGGCAGCATGTCCTCCGGCAGGGCGACCGGCAGGCCGCCGGCGTCGTACACGATCGGGAACGGCTCGCCCCAGTACCGCTGGCGGGAGAACAGCCAGTCGCGCAGCCGGTAGGTGCGCCGGCGGTGCCCGTGGCCGGACTCCTCCAGCCAGGCGATCGCGGCGCCGGTCTGGCCCAGCCAGTCGCCGGGCACGCCCGCGACCTCCAGCCCGAACCGGGCCGCGAACTCGGCGTCGCGCTCGTCGTGCGCGGGCACCGCCATGATGGCCCCGGTGCCGTAGCCCGTCAGCACGTAGTCGGCCAGGAACACCGGGATCTGGCCGCCGGTGACCGGGTTGACGGCGTAGGCGCCGGTGAACACGCCGGTCTTGTCCCGGGCGGCCATCCGCTGCCGGTCGCCGATCGTCGACGTGCGTGCCTGGTAGGCCCGCACCGCGGCTTTCGGGGTCCAGCCGTGGTCGCTGCCGGGCTGGCTGCCGGGCTGCCCGTCGGGCTGGCCGTCGGGGAACCGCCAGGAAGGCGGGGTTCCGGGCGGCCACGAGCCGGCGGCCAGCACCCCGGCCAGCGGGTGCTCGGGCGCCAGGACCAGGTAGGTCGCGCCGGGCAGCGTGTCCGGCCGGGTCGTGAACGCGGCGACGCGCCCGGCCTGGCCCGCGACGGAGAACTCGATGACGGCGCCGTCGCTGGCGCCGATCCAGTTCCGCTGCTGCTGCTTGACCGGCTCGGGCCAGTCCAGGCCGTCCAGGCCGTCCAGCAGCCGCTCGGCGTAGGCGGTGATCCGCAGCATCCACTGCCGCAGCGGCCGCCGGTACACCGGGAAGTTGCCGACCTCGCTGCGCCCGTCGGCGGTGACCTCCTCGTTGGCCAGCACCGTGCCCAGGCCCGGCGACCAGTTGACCATCCCCTCGCTGATGTAGGCCAGCCGCCGGCCGTCCACGACCCGCCGGCGCGCGGTCTCATCCAGCCGTGCCCAAGGCTGGCCGCCGGGGTTGGCCGGGCCCTCCGGCCGCCGCGTTCCGGCCTCGAACTCGGCGATCAGCTCGGCGATCGGCCGGGCCCGCTCCTGCTGCTCGTCGAACCAGCTGTTGAAGATCTGCAGGAAGATCCACTGGGTCCAGCGGTAGAAGCCGGGGTCGGTGGTGGAGATCTCGCGCCGGTTGTCGTAGCCCAGGCCCAGCCGGCGCAGTTGCCAGCGCATGTTGTCGATGTTGCGGCCGGTGCTGACCGCCGGGTGCTGGCCGGTGCTGATCGCGTACTGCTCGGCGGGCAGGCCGAACGCGTCGTAGCCCAGCGAGTGCAGCACGGTATGGCCGGTCATGCGCAGGAACCGGGCGTAGACGTCGGTGGCGATGTAGCCGAGCGGGTGGCCCACGTGCAGGCCGGCCCCGCTCGGATAGGGGAAGAAGTCGAGCACGTAGAACTTGGGCCGTCCCGCGGCCTGCTCGAAGCCGGCGGCCAGCGGCCCGGCCGGGTTGGGCGCGTAGAACGTGCCCTCGGCCTCCCACCGCTGCTGCCAGGCCAGCTCGATCCGGTCCGCCAGCGCGGCGTTGTACCGGAACGGCGGCTGGCCGTCCGGCTGATCCGTCTGGTTCTGGCTGCTCATGGGGCTCTGCTTTCGTGGGAGGGCCGCGTGAGGCAAATGAAAAAGCCCCTCAAACATGAGGGGCTGCCGCGCGGACCTGAGGTGGTCAGCGCGGCTCGAGGAGAAGCAGGCCGCGGTGCGAAGCCATGTGTTCAGGTTACCGGGAAACGGGCGGGAACGGCAGCGGCAAGACCCGTGGTATTTGACCCGCTAACCTAGGCTTCCGGCCGTTTCGCTACGGCATAAGGGGATGGAGCGGGAAATGGGAGCACGGGGGGCGCCCGGCGCGTGGCAAGCCGGCGCGCGGCGGGCCGGCGCGGTGGCGGCCGTGGTAACGCTGGTCGCGGTGGCGGGCTGCTCGTCATCGCCGTCGGTGCCCGCCTCGCCGCTCACCCCCGTTCGCACGCTGACCTGCCCGGGCAGTTCGCGGACGTGCACGGCGCCCGGCACCGTGCGGTGGTCGGTGCCGCTGCCGGGATCGGCCTCGTTCGACATCAGCACCGGGATGTCGATCCTGAACATGCCCGGGGCCGCCGCGGCCGGGATAGTTAGCTTCGGCGGCATACCCAATGACTACCTGGCCCCCGTGGCCGTGGCTCCCGGCCAGGTGGTGTTCCAGCCGCCCGGGCGGCCGATGGTCGAGGCGGTCGACCCGGCGACCGGCCGACGGCAGTGGGTCACCCGGCTGACGCGGCCGCCCGCCGATGCGGACACCACGCCCGGTGCCGTGGATCTCACGCTGGCCGCGGCAAACGGCATGATCACGGCCTACGACCCGGCCGACAGCGCCTGGTGGCTGCTGAACGCGGCGACCGGCGCGGCGAGCGCGCCCCGGCTGATCCCGGACTCGGTCGCCGTCGGCCCGTCGGCCGCGCTGGCCGTGCTGCCGGTGACCGGGCAGAGCGTGGCGCTGGTCACGGACGCGCAGGTCCAGGACGTCGACCCGGTGACCGGGGCGGTTCGCTGGCATGTGCCGCTGCGGCCGTGGACCGGCGAGACCGTGATCGGGAACGTGCTCTACGCCGACAACGACCGCCTCGCCGCCGACGAGAACTCCTCAGCCGGCGTGAACAGCCGGGATCGGGGCACCGCCCTGCAGCGCGTCGACCTGGCCGGCGGCCGGGCCCTGCCCGCGCTCCCGCTCCCCGCCAGCCTGCGCGGCCAGCAGAGCGGCATCATCGCGCCGCCCGGCGCGGATCCGGACGACCTGCTGGCGCACAACGGCCTCACGGTCGCCCGCCTCGACCCGGCCACCGGGCGGCCGGTCTGGAGCCGCAGCCTGCCCCTGGGCATCACCGGGACCGGGCAGGCCGGGCCGGATGCCGCGGAGCCGAGCCTGGAGTACCTGGTCGCCCCGTCGGTGCCGACGGGGGTGCCGCCGCCGCCCCCCGGCACCCACGGCGCCATCTGGCGCGTCGTGGTGGTCAGCCTGGCCGACGGAGACACGGCCACAATCCCGCTGGGCCGGGCGTTCCCCTACAGCGACGCCGGGATCGAGACGGGCGACGGCGGGAATGACAGCGACTGGAACCTGTACGGCTCGGGGATGCTGGCCGCGGCCAGCACCGCGCCCCGGAAAGCCGGGAGCGGCGGGTACAGCTTTACCCGGCTGGAAGGGGTCAGCCCGCAGACCGGGCGCGTGCTGTGGCGCGGCCCGTCAGCCGGCGACCTGTACGTGCTCGGCCAGACCGTCAGCGGCCCGCCGGTGATCATCGCGGAGTCCTGCACGCCGGGCGGGCTCGCGCCCGACCCGTCCGCGGGCCACGACGACGAGGCCTTCTGCGACAGCGAACGCCTCTACGCCGTCAACGCCTGAGGCGGGCCGGCTCAGATGGCTTTCCCGGGGTTGAGCACTCCCTTGGGGTCGAGGGCGGCCTTGATCGCGTGGTGCACAGCCAGCGACTCCTCGCCGAGTTCGGCGGCCAGCCAGCGCCGCTTGATCACGCCGACGCCGTGCTCGCCGGTCAGCGTGCCGCCGAGGTCGAGCGCGGCGCGGAACACCTCGTCGGCCGCGGCCCACACGGGCCCGGGCACCTCGCCCCCGGCCACGCCGCGGTCGAACACGAACACCGGGTGCAGGTTGCCGTCACCGGCGTGGGCCACGGTGGCGATCACGACGCCGTGCCGGGCGGCGGCCTGCTCGATGCGCTCGATCATGTCGGGCAGCTTGGAGCGGGGCACGCACACGTCCTCGACCAGCGTCGCGCCGAGCCGCTCGGTCGCGTGGTAGGCCATCCGGCGGATGTCGAGCAGTTGCCGGGCCTCGGACTCGGAGGCCGATACGTCGGCCAGCAGGGCGCCGTGCTCGGCACAGATGTCCCGCATGCGCGCGCCGCGCCGGGGGGCGTCGTCGCTGTCGTCCTGAGCGATCAGCAGCGCGTCGACCTCGTCGCCGAAGCCCAGGTGCTTCCAGTCGTCGATCGCGCGCAGCGTGACCCGGTCAAGCAGTTCGAGCAGGCTGGGCTGCAGCCGGGCCTGCAGGATCGCGGTTACCGCGCGGGCCGCGGCGCCGAAGCCGGGGAAGCTCGCGGCCACGGTCACCGGGGTGGCGGCGGGCCGGGGGCGCAGCCGCAGGGTCGCGGACGTGATGATCCCGAGCGTGCCCTCCGAGCCGACGAACAGGCTGGTGAGGTCGTAGCCGGCCACGCCCTTGACCGTCCGGCGGCCGGTGCGCACGACCCGGCCGCCGGCCAGCACGACCTCGAGCCCGAGCACGGCGTCCCTGGTCACGCCGTACTTCACGCAGCGCAGGCCGCCCGCGTTCGTGGCCAGGTTCCCGCCGATCGTCGAGATCTCGTAGCTCGAAGGGTCGGGCGGGTACATCAGCCCGTGCTCGGCCGCCGCGCGGTCCACGTCGGCGTTGAGCACGCCCGCCTCGACCACCGCGATCTCGTTGACCGGGTCCAGTTCGGTGATCGCGTTCATCCGGGCCAGCGAGACGATCACGCAGCCGTCGACCGCGGTGGCGCCGCCCGCCAGCCCGCTGCCGGCGCCGCGCGGCACGACCGGGACGCCGTGCTCGGCCGCCCAGCGCAGCGTGGCGGCCACCTCGCCCGTGTCGCGCGCTGACACCAGGCACCGGGCCCGGCCCGGCGCCACGATCGCGGTGGTCTGGTCCCGCGCGTACGACGCCACAATGTCCGGGTCGGTGATCACGCGACCCTCGGGGAGCGCCGCGGCCAGTTCGCTGAGTTCGTCGGCCACGCTCCCGACATTAGCCAGCGGGCTCGCACCTGGGTACTAATGGTCTCGTGGACATAGCCGGACTATGGGACACCGAGCCTGGTTACTTCAACACCGCGAGCTACGGGCTGCCGCCGCGGCCGGCGTTCGAGGCCCTGCAGGCCGTGCTGGCCGACTGGCGGGCCGGGCACACGAGCTGGGAGCCGTGGGACGACTACGTGGCGGGCTCGCGCGCGGCGTTCGCCCGGCTGGTCGGCGCGGACGACGCCGACGTGGCGGTGGGCTCGACCGTGTCCGAGCAGCTTGGCCTGGTCGCGGCGGCGCTGCCGGACCGGGCCCGGGTGCTGGTCAACGACGACGAGTTCACCTCCAACCTGTTCCCGTGGCTGGCCCAGGCCCACCGCGGCGTGACCGTCACCTCGGCGCCGCTGTCGCGCCTGGCCGAGGCCGTCGACGCGGGCACGACGCTGGTCGCGTTCAGCGCGGTCCACTCGGCCACCGGCGAGGTGGCACCCTACGACGACATCGTGTCCGCCGCCCGCCGCTGCGCCTGGCCGGCGGCAGCCGCCGGTTCGACACCTCGACCGCGCGGTTCTCCTGGGTCGGCACCCGGCCCGCCCTGGAGGTCGTCGAGCGCATCGGGGTCGAGGCCATTCACGACCACGACGTGCGGCTGGCCAACCGGCTGCGCCAGGGCCTGGGCCTGCCCCCGGGTAACAGCGCGATCGTCTCGGTCGACGTGCCCGGAGCCGAGGCCAGGCTGGCCCGGGCCGGCCTGCGGGCCAGCGTCCGGGCGGGCCTGACCCGCCTGGCCTGCCACGTCTACACCACCGACCGCGACGTGGACGAGGCCCTGACCGCGCTGACCGATGAGCGCGGCGGCCCGCCGGACGAGCCGCCCGGCTCGTCTACGGCTGGAGGCAGGACCAGTGACGCCCTTGCACTCAGTGAGCGTGACCGCCGTGGTGGTCCGCGGCGATGGCCGGATCCTGGTCATCCGCCGCCGTGACGACGCGCGCCTGATGCGGGTGCGGACGACGAACCGCAGCACCTCGCCGATCGCGCTCAGGCCGGGCCGTGAGTCCTGGGCCTGCGGGCGCATCGATGGCAGCCGCGCCACGGCGTACAGGGCAAAACCGAAGCTGATTGCGTCGATGAGGTAGCAGGTCTTCAGGCCGGCGGCGGCGGTGATCAGGCCGGCGATGGCCGGCCCGATGGTGAGGCTTGCGTGCATCGTCAGAGTCTTGCGGCGGTCAAATGCGTCGATGACCGCGCCGCCGGCCCATCAGCGGCCGAGGATGGCCAGGTCGGCCTCGACGATGCGGTGCGGGTCGTCGATAAGGTCAATCGCAACGATCTTCGCACCGGTGATCGTGAACCCTACGAGGGTGATCGGCCTCCCGTCCGCGGCCGTGACGACGCCGACGGCTCCGTTGATCAGTGCCGGCAGGGTGACCTGGGCGATTCGCGTGAAGGGGAACGCGCGCCCGGCCACCGCCGCCGCACCGCGGACCGCCTCGGTGCCGTTGGAGCGCACCACGACGTCTGGGTCGAGCGCCTCCAGTAGCGCGTTGAAGTCGCCGTTGCGGGCGGCGGTGAGGAAGGCGCCGGCGATTGCCCGCTGCCGGGTCAGATCGGTGCCGGAGGCCGGAGCCACGCCCTGGACCCGCCGACGGCCGCGACTGGCCAGCTGGCGGGCCGCGGCGGGTGAGCGCCCGACGATGGGCGCGATGTCATCGAACGGGACGGCGAACATGTCGTGCAGGACGAACGCGAGCCTTTCGGCGGGGGCCAGCGTGTGCAGGATCACCAGGAGCGCGGGTCCGATGGAGTCGGCAAGCAGCGCTTCGCTTTCGGGGTCGATGCCGTCCACGCCGGTCACGACTGATTCAGGCAGCTGTATCCCCACTGGTTCTTCGCGACGTGACTGCAGCATGTTCAGGCAGACCCGGGCGACGACCGTCGTGAGCCATCCGCCGAGATTGTCGATGTTGCCGGAGTCGGTGCGGCTCAGCCGCAGCCAGGCTTCCTGGACAGCGTCGTCAGCGTCGCTGGCCGAGCCGAGCGTCTGGTAGGCGATCGCCCGCAGCCGGGCCCGGTGGGTCTCGAACCGTTCCGCGAGCAGGTCATGTTCGTCCATCGGTCACATTCTCTTGTCGTGGTCGGACATAGAAGTGACCGTCCAGACCCCGCCGATGTGACAGAAGGCCGGCTTGGTGTTCAGTGTCCCGGCGAGGGCTAATTGCGTAAGGAGAGCCCATGGTCTCGCCCGTCCTTGTCACTGGCGGCACAGGTCGCCTCGGGAAGCTTGTCGTCGAGCGGCTACAGGAGAGCGGTCGCGACGTCCGCGTGCTCGCCCGGCACGACCGGCCCATTCCGCGGGGCGCCACTTTCTTCACCGCAGACCTGCGGACCGGCCAGGGCACCGAGCCGGCCGTGGCCGCAGCCGCGGCCATCATCCACTGCGCGACCAGCACGAGAGGCGACGCCGAGGCAACCCGCAACCTGGTGGCAGCCGCGTCCCGGACGGGGTCTGCCCACCTGGTGTACGTGTCGATCGTCGGTATCGACCGCATCGCCTCCTGGGGATACCCGAAGACGAAGCTCCAGTCCGAGCATATCGTGGCCAGCTCCGGTCTGCCCTGGACGATCCTGCGGGTCACGCAGTTCTACGACTACTGCCTGACCAATGCGCAGAGGCTGAGCCGGTTCCCCGTGGCGCCAGTGCCAGCGGGCTTCACCGTCCAGCCCGTTGATCCCCGCGACGTGGCGGGCCGGCTCGTCGAGCTAGCGCTGGGCGACCCCGTCGGCCGGGCGCCGGACATGGCCGGACCACAGGTGACCAGCTGGACGAACCTGCTCCGGGGGTACCTGAAGGCCAGCCATCGTCGCCGGTGGGTGCTGCCGGTTCGGATACCGGGCACCCGGGCCGTCCGCAGCGGCGCTCTGCTGCCGCCGCCGGGACACACCGTCGGCTGCCGGACCTGGGACCAGTTCCTCACCACCCAACTGACCGCACCATCCGCCATCCCGGCGGCGCCCGCCGGGTAGTGCGGCACTCTTGCCGCATTACCGGCCAAAACATTACGATGCGACCGCGCCGACCCGCCGAATCCCGTGGAGGACGCCATGCGTCTTGGCCTGTCGCCTGCCCGCCGCTGGCTGGTCATCACCGCGGCCGTCCTGGCGGTCGCCGCCTTAACGGGCACGGCCAGCGCGGCGGCGTACCTGGCCGGGGCCGCGCACGCGCGCCGGGTGGCCCCGCCTGCCGCCGGCCCGGCCCGCGCCAGCCAGGCCCGCGCCAGCCAGGCCGGCGCCAGCCAGGCCGGCGCTCAGCCGGGTCAGGCCGCGCCCGGCGAGTTCACCACGACGGCCAACCCGGTCACGCTCGATCCCTCGGTCCGGGTGCCGCCGAGCCGGCCGGTCGTGGTCACGATCGCCGACCACGCCGCGTTCGGCAACGGGCCGCCCCCGGCCACCGATACGGTCACGCTGCCCCGGGGCGCGTGGGCGCAGGTCGTGCTCGACGTGACCGGCACCGAGACCGGACGGCAGTACGACCGGCTGTGCGAGATCTTCGACGGCGCGGCGCAGATCTTCCTCGGCGTGACCCCCGAGCCGACCCCGGCCGGCATCACCTGGCACGTGCGGAAGGACATCACCGGGTACCTCCCGGCGCTGAGCGGCACCCGCACGTTCTCCACCTACGTGGACAACTACCTGTCCGGCGTCGACACCGGGATCCCGGTCATCACGGCCAGGCTGCTGTTCTACCCGGCGGCGGGCGGGTTCGCGGCCGCGCGGCCGGCCAGCCTGGCCGCGCCCGCGCTGGCCGGCGACGCGATCAACCAGGCCGGGCCCGCCGCGCCGGCGCAGCACCCCGGCGTGCCGACCCAGGTCGTCCCGGTACTCCCGGCCGGCGCCAGCAACACGCTGAGCACGGTGAACGCGGGCCAGACCGTGTCGGCCACGGTGAGCCTGCCCGGCAACGTCACCACGGCCACGCTGGACCTGTACGCGGTCGGCCAGGGCACCGACGAGTTCTGGTGGAGCCTGGAGCCGGCGTTCCGCGAGATCGAGGTGTCGATCGACGGCAAACCCGCGGGCGCGGTCTGGCCCTACCCGTACGTCTACACCGGCGGCGTGAACCCGCTGATCTGGCGGCCGGTCACCGGCATCCACACCATGGACATCCCGTCCTACCGGCTGGACCTCACCCCGTTCGCCGGGATGCTCGCGGGCACCCACACGGTCAGCCTGACCGTGGCGGGCAACGCCGGGTACTGGCTGGCCGGCGGCAGCCTGCTGGTCACCGCGGGCGGCGCGCCGACGTCGGGCGGCCCGGTCTCCGACACCCTGTCCTTCCCCACCACCTCGCAGGTCACCACGGCCGACGCGCTGGGCTCGGCTAGCCAGCCGGTGACCAGCGAGTCCGCCTCGGCCCGTTACGGCATCTCCGGCCGGGTCACCCAGGGCGGCCGCACCTGGACCGACACGCTGCGCCAGTCGCTGCAGTTCGGCGACGACCAGTCCGACATCAACCCGTCCTGCTCCGGGCCGTGCTACCAGTGGGTCCACGGCGAGGTGACCCAGTCGGCCGCGCAGACCGTATCGGGCCCGGGCGCGAACGTGACCCGCCACGACAGCTCAAGCTGGACCATCGACGCCCCGAACGGTTACCTGACCAACGCCGACGGCTCCGACTTCTTCCTGCCCGCGGCGGTCAGCCAGCAACTGACCGACGTCGCCGCGCAGGCGGGCGGGCCCGGACCCGGCTACCGGTCCAGCCTCTCGGAGAGCATCGTCGGCTATGGTGCGCTGGAGGAGGACAACAGCGCCGCCACGATCACCAACGGCGACACCACGGGCACGATCACGGCCCAGGACCCCGACGGCGGCACCTACCAGCGCACGGTGGTGGCCCGCGGCGGGGTGATCCTGCAGGACCTCGTTCAGCCTTAACGCGGCGATCACGGCAGCGTGGCGACGGCCCCGGCCAGCGCGGTGCGGGGCAGGATCACCGGCACGCCGCCATCCAGACCCCAGATCCCCTCGGCTAGCCTTCCGGTGTGGCTAGCCGCGCAGAGCGTTCGATGTCATTCGGGGCGATCGCCGACGACTACAACCGGCTTCGCCCGGGGCCAGCGCCGGACGCGGTCGACTGGCTGCTGCCCGCGGGCTGCCAGGTCGCCGTGGACCTGGCCGCGGGGACGGGGCTGCTGACCCGGGCCCTGGCCGGCCGGGTGCCCCGGGTCGTGGCCGTCGAACCCGACGAGCGGATGGCCGCCGTGCTGCGGGCGAGCGTGGCCGGCGGCACAGCTACCGGGGGCACAGCTACCGGGGGCACAGAGGTGCTTCCCGGTCGCGGCGAGCAGATCCCGCTGCCCGACGCCAGCGCCGACGCGGTGTTCGTGTCGTCGGCCTGGCAGTGGATGGACCCCGACCCCGCCGCCCGCGAGATCGCGCGGGTGCTGCGCGACGGCGGCCGCTTCGGCCTGCTCTGGACCGGCCGCGACCGCGAGGTGGACTGGGTGCGTGACCTCGACGCGCTGCGCGAGCCCGGCCCCGATCCAGCACAGCCGGACGGCGGCGACACCGACCGTGACGACACCGACCGTGACGACACCGACCGTGACACCGACAACACGTCGTGGCACCGCGGCCGCACCCCGGCCGGGCTGCCCGACGGCCTGTTCGGGCCGGCCCAGACCGCGTCGTTCACGTACTCGCGCACGATGACGATCGACGACGTCGTGGCCATGCTGGCCACGTACAGCGGGCTTATCACCGCGAGTCCACAGGACGCGGCGGACGCCCTTGACCGGGCTCGCGCCGCGTTGAGCCGTCTGTTTCCTGGCGCGGAGCAGATCGACGTGCCGGTCCGCTCCCGCTGCTGGCGCGCGGACCGTACGCCCCGCAGCTAGCGGCCGAACCTGGCCCGGGCCTCGGCTGGTGATCGCCGACATGGCCGAGGGCGGCCGGTCGCCCTGGCTGGAGGACCTGCAGCCCGGCCTGGAGACCGCCGCCCACGCCACCGCCCGCCAGCCGCTCCCCGCCAGCCGCCCGCCGCGCTCGCGCGGAATCTTGGCCCCCCACCCGGGGTTGGCACCAGCATGGCTTCTGGACACACGATCACGATCAATCCCGCCAGCGATCACGTCGAGATCACCCTGGACGGCGAGAAACTGGCCGTCTCGGACCGGCCGGTCCTCCTCGACGAGACCGGGCTGCCGACGCGTTACTACCTCCCCAAGGAAGACGTGCGCACGGAACTGCTCGCGGCCACGGACCACTCCACGCACTGCCCGTTCAAGGGTGACGCCTCGTACTGGTCCGCCCAGGTCGGCGGCGAGACCCACGAGAACCTCGTGTGGAGCTACGAGACGCCGATCCCGCAGGCCGAGGGCATCACCGGGCTCATGAGCTTCTGGCCGGGCCGGGCCGAGGTGACCGTCAACGGCGAGCGCCTGCCCGACGCGTAGCACCTCTAGCGGAAGTCGCGGCTGCGGGCGGCGGCGATCACGCGCAGCCGCCGCAGCCGGATGGCGAGCAGGCTGGCCGCCCCGTCGAGGCGTTCGACCCGACCGAAGACGACCAGCGCGTTCGCTTCCATGGCCAGCCGGCGGTGCCGTTCCCAGACCGCGGGCGGGCAGATGATGTTGGCCATCCCGGTCTCGTCTTCCAGGCTCAGGAACACCACGCCGCGGGCGGTTCCTGGTTGCTGCCGGTGGGTGACCAGCCCCGCGATCGTCACGTTCGCCCCGGGCCGGGCCGTTCTCAGCTCGGCCGCCCCGATCGCGCCGTGCTCGGTGAGTGAGTCCCTGATGTGCTCGACCGGGTGGGTGCCGTAGGTCCCGGTGGCCCACAGGTCGGCGAACGTTTCCTCGGCCGCCGTCATCGCGGGCAGCGGCGGCGCGGCCAGTCCCGGCGTCGTCCCGGCCAGCTGGCCGGGCCTGATCGTGGCCGCCGCCCCGGCCGCCCACAGCGCCTCGCGCCTGCCGATCCCGAAGCAGCCGAACGCGCCCGCCGTGGCCAGCGCCTCCAGCGCCGGGACCGGCAGCCGGGTCCGGCGGGCGAAGTCCTCCAGATCCCGGTACGGCTGCCCCGCCACGACCGCGGCCGCGGCCTGCTCCCCGAGGTTGCGCACCTCGGCCAGCCCCACCCGGATCGCCGGCTGCGCCACCGAGGCCCCCCACTCCAGGGTGGCGCTGACGTCGCTGGCGTTGACGTCGACGCCGCGGACCTCGACGCCGTGCCGGCGCACGTCGCTGATCAGGCTGGCCGGGGCGTAGAAGCCCATCGGCTGGGCGCGCAGCAGGGCGGCGGTGAACGCGGCCGGGTAGTAGCACTTCAGCCAGGCGCTGGCGTAGACCAGGTAGGCGAAACTGATCGCGTGTGACTCGGGGAAGCCGTAGCTGGAGAAGGCCAGGATCTTGACGTAGATGTCCTCGGCCACCTCGGGCGGGATGCCGTTCGCGGTCATCCCGTCGAGCAGCCGGGCGCGCAGTTCCTCGATCCGCTCCGGGGCCCGCTTGGAGCTCATCGCCTGCCGTAGCTGGTCCGCCTCGGTGGGCGTGAACGAGGCGCAGTCGATCGCGATCTGCATCATCTGTTCCTGGAA
>DATAVV010000395.1:0-39310 GCA_036267555.1 Streptosporangiaceae bacterium
CTTCGAGGGCTGCGGCAAGCGCAGCGCCTACGCAGGGTATTCCCTTTGCAGCATACTGGGCGTGACGGGCTATATCTATCGACACCGCAAAGTCGCCGCTATAATAATAGCCGTAAGCCTCTCGAGCCCGGACCCATGAAAAGGTCTGCGGATCTCCTGCTTCTTCTGCGGCTATGCGAGCCGTGCGCGCCCATCGCCGAAATGCGACCCGCTCATCCAATTTAACTAATGTAAGGCACATGAGGCCGGCCATCTGTGCTACCACTATGGTAAGGCGGCGGACAGATGATGCAGACCTGCAACGAGAAAGCGCGTCGCTCAGCTCACAAAGGTCCGCGGTCAATTCAGCAATCAACGCGTCGGGAGCCTCGTAACGTGTCGCGCGTCCATACTGAAGAACGGTCCTTTCCCAATCCTCGATGCTTGCCTCGCTAAGCGAACTTCCATTGACCGTTGTGTCAAGTGTCCTGCGTACCGACTCAATTTCGTGGAGGCTAGGCAAGGCGATCCGAGAGTTTTTCTGGATGCCCAGCCGCATCGGGCTGTTCTCGCGAGCAGTCTGCCGACTGACATCTTCGGTCAATTTTGGCATGCTAAAGCCAAGTTCCTCAGATGGGCGACCACAAAGCTTTGACAGAACGCGGCGATATGCCGGGTGCGGATATTTCACATCTCCGTCTTCAAGACGTGCAACGTACCGCTCCGACGGTGAGACTGCTTCGCCTAGCTCTCTGGCCCTTGCGCTGCATCGCTTCCGCAAATTCCGCGCGTGTCTCTTGACGCTCGTTTTCACGGATTCTTCGCAGAACGTGATTCGGTACTTTAGCTCTGTCGACCATCCACGGCTCCTACCCATATCGGATATTCGGCGCGATATGCAGTTATCGGGTCAGTATACCGAACTCTGTCGAGGAGTCATAGTGCCAGGCTACGCGGCCTTGCGGCCCCTGTACATGTCATATGCCTGAAGATAATTTGGTCATTTAAATGACATGCAAATGGCATGGCATTGGACATGGGAAAGGCAGCACGTTCAGGGCATTATTGTGTGTCGATCTGCAAGCTCGCGAGCAGGACGGGAGGTGGGCAATATGACCGGAAACGCACGTTACGCGCCGATCGTAGTGTCGGCCAGTCCGGGTAGGCCGCGCGATGCCGAAGCGTTGTTAGAGCGGCTGCGCCGCACTGCCGTGAGCGAGCTTGCCAGGCATCTGCCCGAGGGTGCGCTGTGCGGCTGGTGCGGCGAGGTGTGGCCATGTGATCGTGCGCGCCTGGCTGATCTGGCGCTGTCGTGAAAGGGACGCGAGAACCCGCACCGGGTGACAGCCATTCCGGCCCGCGCGAGACGGCGACGCGGATTGAGCGGCAGTATCCGGCGTGGCTCGTCATGTGGAGCCTGTATTACCGGGAGTTCTACGCGTTTCCGTGTTTCAGCGTGCCGAAGGGAACCGTGTTGCATTACGCCGATCCCGGCCAGCTTGTGGCGGAGATGTTTTCGGTGCAGAGAGCAGCGGCGCAGGCTTCGCGCGTGGTGGCCGGTTCGGCGGGCGGCGGAATGTGGCATGCATCGGCGGGAGTGGATTAGATATGGAACTTGACAGCACGAACGGCGAGCGAGCCCGCGAGGAGAAGCTCACGGAGCTTGCAGAAAAGCTGGAAAGCCGGGGCCTGAGTTCCCGCGTGGAAACTTATTCCGACGGCAAACCCGGCGAGGAACTCATCGTAGAGCTAATTGCCACTAATCCTGCGGCGCGCGAGCGCGGCGAGGTCCGCATTGGTGATGACGGCGCTGTCACGTGGGAGTTTTTCGGGGATCTGGGCGAAGCTGGCGCCGCCCGCATTCTGGACGAGGCGACAAACGCGCTGCGGGCAACGGGCGTGCGACTCCAGCGAGAGAACAGGCGCGGCGCGGAACTTGCCGGCACGGCCGAGCAGCAGCTCATTTACCTGAATACCCACTGGGGCCGCAGCTACTCCTTCACAGTTCCGGCCGGGCCGGATGACACGTGGAAAGCGACGGCACAGTTCGGCGCGAAGGATGAGCTTGAGGATCCGTCGCCCGTGGGTTTGCTCGCGAAGATGCGGGAGCACTATCAGGCGAATAGGGCTGAGGAACTCTGAATGATTTTAGCGGCGGAAGGTGATGATCCGGGAATTGGCCATTACTGAGTCTGGCGAGCATGAGATTATTCCGGCCGCGACAGTTTGCGGCGCCGGCAGTTGCGGGAGTTGCGGAAAGAACTCGGACGCGGCCTGCACACCGCACGGCAGACTGCAGGGTATCCATAGTCGGTTCTCGCGCGGAAACTCGGGTATACGCGGAGTGCTGTTTCCAACGCCGAATCCGGTGCCCGGGCGCCGCGCGCGGTGAGCAGCGCGAGGCCGGAGGCGAAGACCAGCCCGGCGCATATCGCCGCGCCGCGGTCGTGTGGCGGCCGGGCGGCCCAGGTCCACGGCGTCGCCCACGGCCCGTCCAGGGCGGGGAGCGTGACCGCGACGTAGGCCAGCGGGCCGATCCAGGCCAGGCCGCCGCCGATCAGGGCGGCGGTCAGCAGGGCGAGGCCGGTGAACCCGCCGAGGTCGCGCAGCAGGCCCAGGGTGCCGTCGGCCAGGTGCTGCCCCGCTGCGCCGGCGGCCAGCGCGCCGAACGCGGCCCCGGCCAGGGCCAGGCTGACGGCCAGCCGCAGCCAGCGCACCCACGGCCCGGCGGTGTCCTCGGGTTCCCCGAACGGGCTGCGGGTGGTGACGCCAATCGCCGCCGCCGCGCCCGCCTCGATGGTCAGCGGAAGCTGGCGTGCGGCCACCCCGGTGCGCGGCAGCCAGTGCAGCGCGATCCGCAGCGCAATCCCGGCCGCGGCGAGCACCAGCAGACAGGTCAGGACGCGGCGACTGACGAGGTACAGGCGGGCCAGCCGCAGGCCGGGCCCACGCCGCCGGGCCGGGCGCACCCGCTGGCCCACCGCCGCCCCTGGCGCGGGCTGGCTGATCCCGATCGCGGTCACGCTCTCTCGCCGAACGGGCCGACCGGCCCCGGCCGCGGTCACGGGATCTCGCTGAGCGTGACCCGGCCCGCCCGCAGCGCGGCGAGGTGGGTGACAAGCCAGGCGTGCCGGGCCGCGGCCGGCAGGGCGGCGAACCGCTCGGCCGCGGCGAGCCGGCTCGCGGAAGACGGCGAACCTGCCTGCGGCCCCGGCGGCGGCCCGGTGCCGCGCTGTCCCGCGCTCTGTCTCCCGATCTGATCCTCGCCGAGTTCCAGCCCGGCCACTTTGGCCATAGCCGACACGATCGCGTGCTGGGCCGCGGCGCCCGGGCTCAGGTCGGCCGGGACGATCACGGCTCCGGACGAACCGCTTTGCGGGCCCACCGGGCTGGCCAGGCCGACCAGCGCATCCAGGATCGCCGCATCCTGCGTCCGCAACTGCTGGCTGAACTGGGCCGCGGTGGTGTTGCCCTCGCCAGCTAGCGTCAGACCGCTGAGCGGCAGCAGCAGCGTGACCGGGTGACCGCTCAGGACCGGGCCGCCGAACGCGATGCCGTTGCCGGGCTCGTGCGCCTGCATGCTTGTCACCGCGACCTGGGTCACCCGGACCGGCGCCCCGGGCACGCCGGTGATCTCGTCGAGCACCGGGCCGAGCGTCGCGGTCACGTCCGGCAGCATCGCCGCGTAGGCCGGCTGCAGGCAGACCGGCACCGCGGAGCGGGCACACACCGGGGTATAGGAGACGGGCCGGTCGCTGGCCGCGTCATGCAGCGCCGGGATCACTATTCCGTGGGCCTCGACCCGGGCGGTGCCGGCCAGCCCGATCGCGGCCGCGGCCGCGGCCACACCGGCGACGGTCAGCCAGGCCGCTAGCCCGCGCAGCCAGCGCCCGCCCCGGGCCGAGGCCAGGCCCAGCGCGCCAAGGGCCGCGGCCATCACCCCGCCCAGCAACATGAGCTGAGCGATGGCCAGGTCGGGCAGGAACGGGTAGAAGACTCCGTAGGAGTCGTCGGGGAACGGCCCTTGCACGTTCAGCGGCCAGATCTGCGCGTAGCTGCCGTTGTGCTCGATCCAGATCGCGCCCGCGCCGAGCGCCACGAAGACCAGGACCGCCGCCAGCGGGGCGGTGAACCGGCCAGGCAGCAGCGCCCCGGCGGCGTAGCCCACGGCGCAGGCCGCGGCGACGCCCACGGCGCCGACCGCGATCGGCCACCACAGCGGCCCGCCCCACGTGGCCTGGTGCGCGGTGATCCCGTACACGACCGCGGTGCCGCCCAGGTACACCGCCTCGGCCCAGGCCGCAGTCGCGGCCCAGGCCGCCAGTTGCGCCGCCCAGCGCGGCAGCGCGGTGATCGACACCAGGTCAACGGTGTGGCGGCGGCCCTCGCGCGATCCGGTCCAGGCGGCCACGCCCGCCAGCAACGGCGCGAAGATCAGCAGGGCATGCGACTGGATCGTGGCCGCGCGCAGGACCCACAGCGGCGGGTTCGCCAGGCACGGCCGGTACACGCCGTACCAGAACAGCGCGGCGAGCAGCGGCACCATCCACAGCATGGGGTTGCGCCGCAGTTCCAGGCGCAGCAGCCGCCCGGGTCGGGCCAGGTGCCAGGCCCGCGTCGGGACGGCCGGGGTGCTGGCGGCGGTCATGCCGATGCCCGCAGACTAGCTCGGGCGGCGGCCAGGACGGCGCTGTAGCCGCGTTCGAGGGGAGCATCACCGGCGGCGTCGGTGCCTTCGCCGCGTTCGGTGAGCTCGGCGGGGGTGCCATGGAAGACGATGCGGCCGGCGTCCATGACGGCGACCTGGGTGCAGGCGGCGCCGACGTCCTCGACCAGGTGCGTACTGACGATGACGGTGGCGGTCTGGCCCAGGTCGCGCAGCAGGGCGCGGAACGCGACCCGCTGCTCGGGGTCGAGCCCGGCGGTGGGCTCGTCGAGCAGCAGCAGATCAGGCTGGTTGACGATGGCCTGGGCGATCCCTACCCGGCGCAGCATCCCGCCCGACAGCGTGCGCAACTTGGCCCGGGCCTTGCCACCCAGGTCGACCCGTTCGATCGCGGCCGCGACCGCGGCGGGCACGGCCGCCGCGGGCATCTCCTTGAGCAGGGCGAAGTACTCGACGAACTCGGTGACGGTGAAGCCGGGGTAGTAGCCGAGGTTCTGCGGCAGGTA
This sequence comes from Streptosporangiaceae bacterium, assembly GCA_036267555.1. Lineage (GTDB taxonomy): Bacteria > Actinomycetota > Actinomycetes > Streptosporangiales > Streptosporangiaceae > JASHPR01. The sequence goes on from DATAVV010000395.1 coordinate 5,152, forward strand.
GCCGAGGCGGCGGCGGATCTCGCGGCGCGGGGTGTAGCCGCGCGGGTCGCGGCCCAGCAGCCGCAGGGCGCCGGTGGTCGGCGGGATGACCGTGGCCAGCATGCGCAGCAGCGAGGTCTTGCCCGCGCCGTTGGGGCCGAGCAGTCCCAGCACTCCCGGCCCGGCGTCGAGGCTGACCCCGGCCACCGCCTGGGTCCGGCCAAACCGCCGGGTCACGTCCGTGATCTCGATATTCATCAGGCACCTCTCGGAATCCGGGTCGCGTACATCGCGACCGCGGCGCAGCACATGGCGAACGCCAGGTAGGGCACGATCAGGTTGGGATCGCTGACCACAGTGGTGAGCCGCCCGTCCGCGACCCTGGCGGACAGGACCGTGACCGCCCAGCAGCCCAGGCCGGCCGCCATGCCCGCGCTCGCCGACCTGGTCACGGCCGAGACGGCCAGGGCCAGGGCGCACAGCGCGGTCATCGGGACCAGCCAGCCGAACGTGACCGCGGCAGCGGCGCCGGACGCGGCGCCGGACGCGGCCGAGGCGGCCAGGCCGAGCGCGGCATCGAGGCCGAACACGGCCAGCGCGCGGACCAGCAGCACCAGCCGGTCGCTGACCGCCATGCTCCGCGACAGTTCCCAGGCCGGGTCGACCCCCGGCCCGTACGCGTACGCGATGCCCGCCGCCGCCACCGCCGGGGCCAGCAACGCGACCAGCGGCTGCCCGGTCCCCGGCGTGGCGACGGCCCCGGCGGCCAGGATGACCGTGGTCGCGATCAGCCACGGCAGCAGCAACGACGGCGTGGTCACCAGCGCCCGGGCCAGCCCCGGCGACCGCAGCAACCGCGCGGCCGCCCGCTCGGCGTGACCCGGGGGGACCCAGGCCGCCGGGACCGCCGCGGGGCGGGCCGCCCGGCGCTCGGCCACCACCGTGACCAGTTCGGCCTCCAGCCGGCGCTCGAACCCGGCCGGCGAGTTCGCGGACGGCCTGGCCGCACCGATGTTCACGTGATCACCTCGGTTTCGATGAGGGGCGGAAAGGGCGTGGCCCGCATGGCCCGGCGGGCGCGGTGCAACCGGACCCGCGCGGCCACCGGGCGGATGCCCAGGGCCGCGGCGGCCTCGGCCACGGTCAGGCCGTCCACCGCGACCAACTCCAGGACGGCACGCTCGCCCTCGGGCAGCGCCTGCAGCCTGCGGTGCAGCGCACGGAACTGCCGGACCGCGTCGATCTTCTCCACCAGGCGCTCGACGTCGTCGGCGTCGAGCAGCCGGCGGCCCGCGATCCGGCCCTCGGCGCGGCGTTCGCGCGCCGACCGGCGGAACTCGGCCGCGATGACGTTGCGCGCGATCCCGTACAGCCAGGTCCGCGGGCCGCCGTGGGAGCCCCGGTAGTGCTCGGCCGCCTCGATCACCGCGAGGAACACCTCGGCGGTGAGGTCGGCGGCCAGTTGCGGGTCCGCCACCCGGCGGGCCACGAACCGGGTCACCTCGCCGACGTGCGCACGATAGAAGTCGGTGAACGCCGCGGGGTCGGTCCCGATCGACCGCACCGGCGGCTCGGTTCGTGATCCCATCAGCGGCACCTCTCGCCCGCTTCGATCGCCATCACGCCCGTGAGTGGCCGGTCCTAGCAGCGACGTTACATGCGCAGGTCACCGGCCGGGGTAGCCCGCCGCCTGCCCGCTCGCCACGCCCGCCGCCGGGCCGCGTTAAGCTCTGGCTGTCATGGCCCAGATGGTCTTCAACGAGCGCCTCTCGAACCAGCTAGAGGTCGTCTACCACGCGCGCGACATGGTGCGCCGGCGCGACCTGGCCCGCGAGGCCCTGGCCGCTACCGAGGGCGAGCGCGTTCTCGACGTGGGCTGCGGGCCGGGCTTCTTCGTGGCCGAACTGCTGGATGAGGTCGGGCCGGACGGCCACGTGACCGGCGTCGACGCCAGCCCGGCGATGCTCGCGCTGGCCGCCCGGCGCTGCGCGGGCCGGGCCGGCGCCGGGTTCCTGGCCGCCGACGTGCGATCCCTGCCGGCCGGCGCGGCCGCCTTCGACGCGGCGCTGTGCGTCCAGGTCCTGGAGTACGTCCCCGAGGCGACGGCCGCGCTGGCCGGGATGCACCGGGTGCTGCGGCCCGGCGGCAGGATCCTGATCTGGGACGTGGACTGGTCGACGGTGTCCTGGCACTCGGCCCACCCCGACCGCATGCGGCGGGTGCTGCGGACCTGGGACGCGCACCTGGTCCACCCGTCGCTGCCGCGGACCCTCGCCCCGCGCCTGCGGGCCGCCGGCTTCGAGGACGTCCGCGCGGCCGGTCACACGTTCGCGACCACGCAGGCCAGCCCGGAGACCTTCGGAGCGTCCCTGATGCCGTTGATCGAGCAGTTCGTGGCCGGACGCGACGAGATCAGCCCGGACGACGCCGCCGCCTGGTCGGCCGAGCAGCGGCAACTCGACGCCGTCGGCGAGTTCTACTTCACCTGCACCCAGTTCTGCTTCACCGCCACCCGCCCGGAGGAGTAACCGGGCCTGGCGCCGGGAGGGGTCGCCGGCTGCGGGACCTGCGGGCGGCGTGGTTTCCGCGGGAGCGGGGCGTCGCGTACGGTGACGGCGTGGGGATACTCCGCGAGCGGCTCGGGATCCGGCCGATCGACGTCGGCGCGGTCCTCGTGATCATGATCGCGGTCGAGATCAACGTGGTCGTTGGGGGTGGCGCCGGGGCCAAGCCGCTGAACGCCGCCGCATACGTGGCGGGCGCGGTCCTGGTGCTTCCGGTGCTGCTGCGGCATAAGTGGCCGCTGCCGGGGCTGATCGTGTGCTCCGTGTTGCTCTTCCTGTATTACACGTCCTTCCGGCGCAACATCTCCCCCGCGCCGCTGTTGTGCCTGCCGCTGTACGACGCCGCGGTGGCCGGGTACCTGGCGGCCGCGATCGTGATCCCGGTCTTCTATATGTCGGTCGGCCTGTTCGTGGTCGACATGAGCACCCACCAGAGCCTGGTCTCGCTCGCCGCCGAGTTCCTGCCGTCGGTGGTGGTGCTGGCGCTGGCGATCGTGCTCGGTGACACGGTCCGGTCCCGGCGGTCCCTGGCGGCCGAGACCGCCTACCGGCTCCGGCTCGCCGACGAGGAGCGCGAGGCCGAAGCGGCGGCGCGGGTGGCCGGGGAGCGGCTGCGGATCGCCAGGGAACTGCACGACACGGTCGCGCACAGCATGGCCACGATCACCGTGCAGGCCGCGTCCGCGCTGCACTTGATCGACGAGGATGCGGGCAGCCGGGCCGGGCCGCCCGGTGGGGCCGGTGGGGCCGGGCCTGCCGGGATCCGGGCCGCGCTGGTCGCGATCAGGGACACCAGCAAGAGCGCGCTGGCCGACATGCGGGTGACCCTGGGCCAGCTACGCGGCTACGACGCCGACGTGGACGCCGCGGAGACCAGGACGGCCGGGCTTAGCCGGCTGGAGTCGCTGACCGAAGCGGTGCGCGCCGCCGGCGCCCCGGTCAGCGTGACAACCGAGGGCGAACCGGCGCCGCTGCCGCCCGATGTCGACCACGCGGCCTACCGGATCTTGCAGGAATCGCTGACCAACGTGCTACGGCACGCCGGCCCGGACGCCAGCGCCACCATCTGCCTGCGCTACGCGCCCGGCCGCCTGACCATCCGCGTGACCGACGACGGCACCGGGGCCGGCGGTGAGCGGTACGCCGGAGGGCACGGCCTGACCGGGATGAGCGAGCGGGCCGCGGCCGTCGGCGGCGACCTGTCCGCCGGACCCGGCCCGGGTGGCGGGTTCGAGGTGACCGCCATGCTCCCCGTCGGCACACCCGGCGCGGAGCCACCGAAGCTGCCGGAGCCGTCCAATGCGACGGCGGCGCCTGCGGAGGAGACGGCGGAACGGGCGAGCGGGGCGACCCTGGCGTCACCCCGGGCCGCCGCGCACCCGTGATCAGGGTCGTCCTGGCCGACGACCAGGCACTGCTCCGCGCCGGTTTCCGGATGCTCGTGGAGTCCGCGCCGGACATGGCCGTGGTGGGAGAGGCACAGAACGGAGGCCAGGCGGTGGCCCTGGCCCGCGAACTGCGCCCCGATGTCGTGCTGATGGACATCAAGATGCCCGAGGTGGACGGCGTTACGGCCACCCGCAGGATCACGGCCGACCCGCGGCTGGCCTCGGTCAGGGTCGTGGTGCTGACCACGTTCGACGACGACGACAGCGTGCTCGCCGCGTTGCGCGCCGGCGCGTACGGGTTCCTGGTCAAGGACCTGGAACCGGCCGAGCTGCTGCAGGCGATCCGCGTGGTGGCAGGCGGCGACGCGCTGCTGGCCCCCAGCGTGACCAGGGCGGTCATCAGCGCTTTCACCGCCGGCGCCGGGTCGGCGGCCGCCGCGGCGGCGGAGGCAGCGACATCAGCCGCGCCCCGGCCCGCGGCGCCGTCCCCGGCGACCGCCTCGCTGACCGACCGGGAGCGCGAGGTCGTCACGCTGGTCGCCGCGGGGCTTTCCAACGACGAGATCGCCACCCGGCTCGTCGTCAGTCCGCTGACCGCGAAGACCCACGTCAGCCGGGCCATGACCAAGCTCGCCGCCCGCGACCGGGCCCAACTGGTCGTGATCGCCTACGCCAGCGGCCTGGCCAGCCCCGGCTCGCACGGAACGCCCTAGACCGTCGCCAGCGGCGAGTCACGCCTCCGCCTGTTCCGCGACACCTGACGCTGCGCGGCGGGGGTGCGCGGCGTGCGCGTGCCTGCCCAGAAGATCTTCGGTAACGAAACGCTGTTATCCCCGGCAGCCCCGCAAGATCGGCAAGACACGCCGTGGCCCCGATTAACGCCCACGGGACCGGCGATTGCCGCGGTTTGCCACGGCACAGCTGCGGCGGCCGTTTATTGTGATGAATTGCGGTAATCGGGCGACCGCGGGCGGGTGGTCAAGTATGCGCTGGGAGCACTCGGGCGGCGCAGCCGACGAGGAGTTCTCGTCGGCCAGGCTGGCCAGGCTGGTACGTGACGGCCGGGAGGCAGTGGGTCTCACTCAGCTGGAGCTTGCCTCGGTGGCCGGGGTCAGCGTGGGAGTCATCCGTGATTTAGAGCAGGGCCGGACGGAGCGACCGCGACGCCAGTCAGTGGCGCGGATCGCCGCGGCCCTCGGCATCGCCCCGGGCACAGACGCCCCGGGCCCCGACGAGCCGGGCACAGACGCCCCGGGCCGCGACGAGCCGCACGGTGAGCCGCGCAACGGGTCACACGGTGAGCGGTCCGCGACCGCGAACGGGGCCGACGGCCAGCCAGTCCTCGGGCCCGCGACGGCCACCGGGGATACCGGCCCAGACGCCTTCCCGGACAACGGCGCGGGTCCGCGGGCCGGCCGGGTCCGGCTGCAGGTCCTCGGTTCCCTCACCGTGTGGCGGGACGGCATGACCGTGGCCCTCGGCCCGGCGCGCCAGCGGGCCATACTCGGCCTGCTGGCCGTGCAGCCGAACACGCTGGTGCGGCGGGAGGCGATCTGTGAGGCGCTGTGGCCGGGTGACCCGCCCGCGACCGCGGTCAGCATGATCCAGTCCTACGTGGGGAAGCTGCGGCGGGTCCTCGACCCGGCTTACGCCCCGGGCGGCTCTACCGACGATGGCGGCCGTCTGCTGGTCGCCTCCGGGTCGGGCTACCGGCTTCAGGCCACCGGCGAGGAGCTGGACCTGATCGCGTTCGAGCAGTTGTGCGGCCAGGCACGGACGGCGGAGCGGACCGGGCAGCCCGCCGTGGCGTGCGAGCTCTACGAGCAGGCCCTGGAGCTGTGGCAGGGCGAGCCGCTGGCCGACATCGACGCGCTGCGCGGGCACCCCGCAGTCGACGGGCTGGCGCGGAAGTGGGCCGAGGCGGTGGAACACTACGCGGGCGCGGCGTCGGGGCAGGGCTGGCACAGCCGGGTGCTGGCGCCGCTGCGGAGCCTGGCCGCCCGCGAGCCGCTCAACGAGCGAGCCCACGCGCGGCTGATGATCGCCCTGGCCGGCAGCGGGCAGCAGGCCGCGGCGCTCGATGTCTTCAACGCGATCCGGCACCGCCTGGACGACGAGATCGGCGTCAGGCCCGGGGCCGAGCTCGCGGCGGCGCACGCCCGCGTGCTGCGCCAGCACATCCCCGCCGCAGCCGCCGAGCCGCTGCTGACCGGCACCCCAGGCACCCCCAGCACCGGCACCCCCAGCACCGGCACCGGCACCCGTGGCCCTCTCGGCACCGGCACCCCCGGCACACTCGGCACCCTTGGTACCCTCGGCGCGACGCCCGCCCCGGACGCCGGCTCGGGCACGCGGGCCGCCCCCGGGTCACCCGCGTCCCGCCCGGCCCCCGCGTCCCGCCCGGCCGCCGCGCACGCAGAGACCGCCCACCCAGCAACCGCCCACCCAGCAACCCCGCACGTAGGAACTGCCCACCCAGGAACCGCCGCGGACCCGGGTACCGCCTCCCCGGCCGCGGACGAACGCCCAGGCGAGCGGGCCGAGGACCGACGGCATCGGGAGGCCGGGGAGCGCTCGGCGGGCCCGGTGGTGCCGCGTCAGCTCCCTGCCGCCGCGTCGCACTTCGTCGGCCGGGCCGACGAGATGAGGGCCCTGTCGAGCCTGCTCGACCAGGCCATGGACGGAACCGGCGCCGTACCGGTCTCGGTCATCGGCGGCAGCGCGGGCGTCGGCAAGACCGCCTTGGCCGTGCAGTGGGCGCATCAGGTGGCCCGCCAGTTCCCCGACGGGCAGCTCTACGTCAACCTGCGCGGTTTCGGCCCGGCGGCGAGCCCGGTGACCCCCATCGAGGCACTCCGCGGGTTCCTGGATGCCTTCGCGGTCCCGACCGGGCAGCTCCCGGCCGGGCAGGAATCCCTGGCCGGGCTGTACCGGAGCCTGACGTCCGGCCGGCGTGTCCTGGTCGTGCTGGACAACGCCAAGGACACCGCCCAGGTCCGGCCGCTGCTGCCCGGCGGCCCGGGCTGCGTCGTGGTGGTCACCAGCCGGAGCCACCTGACCGGGCTTGTCGCGTCCGACGGCGCGCAGCCGCTCACCCTGGACGTGCTCAGCGACGCCGACGCCCGCGAGTTGCTGGCCCGGCGGATGGGAGCCGAGCGGCTGGCCGGGGAGCCGGACGCGGTCAGCGATCTGGCCGGGCTCTGCGCTCGGCTGCCGCTGGCGCTGGCCATCACCGCGGCCCGCGCCGCGGCCCACCCCGGGGTCCGGCTCACCGTGCTCGCGTCCGAACTTGACGACGAGCTGGCCCGGCTGGACGCGCTGGAGACCGGCGAGGCGACGACCAGCATCAGGGCCGTGTTCTCCTGGTCGTATGCGAACCTCAGCGCCGAGGCCGCGCGCCTGTTCCGGCTGCTGGCCCTGCATCCGGGGCCGGACATCGCGGCCCCGGCCGCCGCGAGCCTGGCCGGGGCCGAGCCGCAGCAGGCCATCCGCCTGCTGCGCGTGCTGACCAGCGCGGGTCTGCTGACCGAGCCGGCGCCAGGCCGGTTCGCGTTCCACGACTTGTTGCGCGCCTACGCCGCCGAGCTTGTCCGCGCCACCGAGAACGACGGCGAGCGGCGGGCCGCCGTGCACCGGGTTCTCGACCATTACCTGCACACCGCGCGCGCCGCGGCCACGCTGTCACAGCTCAACCGGGAGCCGATCGCGCTCAACCCGCCCCGCCCCGGCTCCGCCCCGCAGGAACTAGCCGACGAAAGCGCGGCGCTGGCCTGGTTCAGGTCCGAGAACCAGATCCTGCGGGCGGCGATCGCACAGGCGGTCGCCGACGGGTTCGACACCCACGCCTGGCAGCTCACCTGCACGCTGGCGCCGTTCGCGCAGCGGTCGGGGCACTGGCACCAGCATGAGTGGAGCACGGTCCTGACCACCGCGCTGACCGCCGCCCAGCGCCAGGGTCACCTGTCCGGCCAGGCCCGGGTGCACTGGGAACTCGGCCTCATCTGCATCCGGCTGGGCCGCTACGACGACGCGCTCAGCCATCTCTCCCGGGCCCTGGACATGTACGGGCAGCTCGGCAACAGGGCCGGGCAGGCCTACTGCCACCTTGGCCTGGCCCTGATGTTCGACCAGCAGGACCACGACGAGCAGGAGGCCATCCAGCACGCCGAGCTCGCCCTGGACCTGTACCGGAACGCCGCCGACCGGGCCGGGCAGGCCCAGGCGCTGAACGCCGCCGGCTGGTACAGCACCAAGTTCGGGGATCCCCAGCGCGCCCTGGACTACTGCCAGCAGGCCCTGGACCTGCACCGCGAGATGGGTTCGCGGCCGGGTGAGGCGGCCACCCTGGACAGCATCGGCTACGCCCACCATCAACTCGGCCATTATCCGCAGGCGATCACGTTCTATCAGAGCGCCCTGGGCATGCTGAAGCGGCTCGCCGACTCCGACGCCGAGGCGATCGTGCTCACCCACCTCGGTGACTCGCAGCGCGCCGCGGGCGACCTGGAGGCGGCTCGCAGCGCGTGGCAGCAGGCCATGGCCATACTGGACGACGGCCGCGACCCGAGCGCCACCGAGGTCCGGGCCAAGCTCCGCAGCCTGGCGGTCGTCGAGGCGTGAGGCCGTGCTATTTCCTGGCCCCAGGTACCGGAACGCGCCGGCCGCCGGGCCCGCCATGCCCGTACCGCGGCTAGCGGCGCTAGCCGGCCGCACCGGCCAAACCGGCGGGACCTGTGGTTTCGTCGGCGCCCGGCACCGGTCCGCAGGTACGTGAAGCGCTGCTAGCGCGGGTTAAGCGCATCTTTAGCGCGTGGCCCGACTCTAGATAGTGACGCAACCACCGTCGGTCGGCGGGACGCCCGGCCCAGGGGCTGGATCTCACCCTAGCCACGGTTCCTGCGCCGGCCCGAGCCCAGCCCGGGGCATGAGCCGGCGCAGGTCGTCACCTTCGATGAGGAGTAACGCGTGACTAGAGTGCCCATGGGTTCCCCCCGCCCGGTCGGCCGAGGGCGGCGTCTCGTCGCCATCACGGGCAGCGCGGCGCTAGCCGTCGGTCTGGTCAGCCTGGCCACGGCGGCCGGCGCGGCGACCGTCCGTGGCGGCGGGGCCGCCGCGGACCAGCGGGTGACCTACGAGGGATACACGTTCGCGGTGCCGGGCGGCTGGCAGGTGGTCAACCTGGCCGCTCATCCGCGAGACTGCGTGGAATTCGACCGCAACGTGGTCTACCTGGGTACTCCGGGAGCGAACCAGGCCTGCCCAGCCCGGGCCGTCGGTGATACCACCCAGGCGCTGCTGATCCAGCCCGCCGCGGCGTCGACCGCGCCCAGCGCGGTCAACGACCCGGTCAGCCAGCGGATCACGGCGCGCGACGCGCGGATCCAGGTCACCGCCAGCTACGGCGGCGACCGCGCCCAGGTGCAACAGATCCTGGCCAGCGCCGCGCTGCCGACCCCGGTAACCCGGACCCCGCGACCCGCCGCGGCCGCCCCGCCCGCGGCCAGCGCCGCGAACGCCGCCGCGAACGCCACCGCGGCGGCGGCTCCCGCCGCGCTGAGCCCGACTAACGAGACGGGCAAGGGCTTCGACGCCTGCACGGCGCCAAGCTCGGCGAACATGAGCGCGTGGAAGAGCGACTCGCCCTACAGCGCGGTAGGCATCTACATCGGCGGCCCGGAAGAGGCATGCTCTCAGCCGAACCTCACCGCTGGCTGGGTGAGCGCCCAGACCGCCGCCGGCTGGGCGCTCATCCCGATCTACGTCGGCCCGCAAGCCGAGTTCGGCCAGCTATCCTCCCCGGCCAGCCAGGGCACGGCCGCGGCCGACGCCGCGATCAGGGACGCCGAGGGACTGGGCATCGAGCCGGGCGCCACGTTGTACGACGACATGGAGAGCTACCCATCCAGCGACAACAGCGCGGTGGTCAGCTTCGTGTCCGCGTGGACGATCGAACTGCACCGCTACCAGTACGAGTCGGGCATCTACTCCAGCTCCGACTCGGGTGTCACCGCACTGGCCGGCACGTTCTCCAACTCGGCCGACGCCGCACCGGACGTGATCTACGACGCGCTGTGGAACGGCGACGCGAACACCAGCGACGCGAACATCCCGGCCGGCGACTGGGCCCACCACCAGCGCATCCACCAGTACAACGGCGGGGTCAGCCAGACCTACGGCGGTTACACGCTCAACGTCGACCAGGACTACCTCGACGTGCAGCAGCCCTACGGCAAGGCCGAGCCGGCCGCCACGGTCGACGCCTCGGGCACGGTGCGCGTCTTCGTCCGCGGGACCAACCGCGCCATGTACACCGATGACCTGCCCGCGGGCGGGTCCTGGACCGGCTTCACCGACCTGAACGGCACCTGGCCCTACGACCCCGCGGTGCTTACCGAGGCGGACGGCGACGTCCAGGTGTTCGCGGTCGGCACCAACAACGCCCTGTACGCCGACACCGAAAGCACCAGCGGCTGGTCGGGCTGGAGCAGCCTGGGCGGCAACAACCAGGGCACGCCCACCGTGGTGCAGGACAGCGGCGGGACCGTGCGGGTGTTCGTCCGCGGGGTCAAGGGCGCGCTCTGGGAGGACACGCTGGCGCCCGGCAGCACCACCTGGTCCGGCCTGACCAGCCTGGGCGGCACCTGGGCCAACGACGCCACCGCGCTCGCCGAGTCCGACGGCGACGTCCAGGTGTTCGCGGTCGGCAACGACGCCGCGCTGTACGCCGGCACGCAGAGCGGCAGCACCTGGTCGGGCTGGACCAGCCTGGGCGGCAGCAATCAGGGCCTGCCCGCGGCGGTGCAGGACACGACCGGGGCGGTGCGGGTGTTCGTCCGCGGCGGCAAGGGCGCGGTGTGGACGGACTCGCTGCCCTCGGGCAGCACCACCTGGTCCGGCCTCACCAGCCTGGGCGGCACCTGGCGCGACAACCCGGAGGCGCTGGCCGGCTCCGGCGGCTCCGTGTGGGTGTTCGCGACCGGGGTCACCTCGAACCTCTACGACGACGAACTGCCCACGGGCACCACGACCTGGACGGGCTGGAGCGACCTGGGCGGCTCGGTGACCGGCCAGCCGGCCGCCGTGCAGGACACCACCGGCACGATCCGCGTCTACGCGCGCGGCACCGGCAGCGGGGCCGCCCTGTTCGAGGCGGTCAGCCGTCCGTCGTGGACGATCAGCAGCCGGGGCGGCGCTCTTTACTAGGTTCACCGGGTAGCAGCGGGCGCGTCAGGGCCTTACATTCGTGTCGTCTCTGGATACGCTGGCCACGCGAGATCGTCACCCATTGGGTAACTCTTGAATAGTTATCCAATCCGCCGGCCGGGCCCGCGTATCCCGGCCCGCCCGGAAATAGGAGCGCCCGGTGTCATTCGGCGGCCAGGACCGCGGGCCCGGCGACGATCATCTCCGCATTCTGCACTGGAATATCCATTCCTGGCGGGACACATCCGGCGGGCCCAACCTGGAGGCCATCGCCGCCCTGATCCGCCGGACCGAGCCGCACGTGGTGTCGCTGACCGAGGTCGACGAGCCGTGGGGCATGGCCGCCTCCGTGGCCGAACTGGCCGGCGACCGGTACTCCTGGCTGTTCGTGCCCACCTTCGAGTTCGGGCGCACCGCGCCGGCCGGCGGGTTCGGCAACGCGCTGCTGACCCGGCTGCCGATCCTGGGCGCCCAGCAGTGGCAGTTGCTGTGGCCGTCCCGGCAGTACGACGGCTCGGAACCGTCCGAGCCGCGGGCCGCCCTGTTCGCCTGGCTGGAGTTCGGCGCGGCGCCGGTGTGGGTCGGCACCACGCACCTGCCCCGCAACGACCCCTGGGCCAGGGACAAGGCGCTGGACCGGCTCGAGGCGCTCACCAGCGGCCTTGGCGATCGCTGGCTGCTGTGCGGCGACTTCAACACCTCGCCGTCGTCCTGGCTCGGCGACGACGCCCCGGTCACGGTGAGCCCGGACCCGCCCGTGGCCACGTACCCGGCCGACGACCCGGTCGAGCCCATCGACTACTGCCTGGCCGCGCCGGGCATCACGCTGACCGCCGAGGTGCTTCCGGTCGCGGGCTCGGACCACCTCCCCCAACTCGTCCTAGCCCGGCTCCCCGCCCCCGCCTAGCCCCCGCGGCCCGGCGGCCCCCCGCCCCCCGGCTGACGGACGCCGTGGACGCGGTGATCCTGTCGTGGGCCGCGGAATTCACCAGCGGCGCGTGAGGCGCCGCCGGAGCCGGGTTCGCCGCGCCGCCGAGCCAGCGCGCCTGGCAGGCCGCGAACAGCTCGTCCTGGCCCGCGGACCATTCCCGGGTCCGCGGATCGCCGGTGTCCTCCAGCCACCGGTAGGGGTCGGCGACCTCACGCCCGTGCAGTTCTTCTCGCAATTCCAGCCGCTCGGCCTGCGGATATGCGGCAGTGGCGCCTTCTTGAATGGGCATGCTGCCATCCTTTCTTGGGGCCTGGGAGGGAATTGCAGTATGCGGGGTTACCATCCGCATGAAAAGGGCTGACGAATAGGTGAAATGTCACACCGCGCATCGGAACTTACAAACCAGGTTCCCCGTTGTTATAAGTGCAAGGCTTTCCGGTAGCGCGGGCCTGGGTAACGGCGGCGAACGGGCGGGCCGGGGCGCGCGGGCTCCCCCCGGCCACACCTGGCCCGGGGGCGGCCGGACCCGCCCGGGCCCCGCGTTCAGATATCTGTTTTGTCACCGATGGCGATGTAGGGTCGGTTTGTGCGTACGGCAACAGCAACGGGCTTGGTGTTACAGAGCCTGGCGTGGCCGGCCGACGGGGTATACGCCATCGACACCGATCCGCTGCGGGTGGGCCCGGCCGCGGTGACGGTCGTCGTCGCTGACCCGGCGGTCGGCGCTGCGCTCGCGGACGTGCTCATCGGGATCTCGGACCCGCTGCGCGGAACCGTGAGCGTCAAGGGTGCGCCGGTCACCGGCCAGCCACCCGGGCAGCGCCCGATCGCGCTGGTCCCTTGCGGCGGCGGCCTGCTCCCCCACCTGACGGTCGAGCGCAACGTCGCGTTCGGGCTGGGCGGCCGCGCGTCCCGGTCGGGGCGGCGCGGGCGGGTCGACGAGGTGCTCAGCCAGCTTCAGCTGGAAAGCCTGCGCCGGCTGCGGCCGCACGAGATCTCGCCGGTGCAGCGCCTGCGCGTGGCGGTCGCGCGGGCGATGTGCGCCTCGGTCGAACCGGTCGCGGTGGTGATCGAGGACCGGCAGGGCCAGTTCCCCTGCCGCGCGGCGGTGATGACCGCGGTCGCGCAGGATCTGTCCGTCCTGGTAATCACCGATATTCCGGAACGCGGCGGCGTGCTCGGTGCGGTCGCCCAGGCCGCGTGTCGCGCCGCGGTGCTCTGAACCGGGGGCGCGCATGGCGATCACCCGCAGAACGGCGCTGAAGGCGCTGGCCCTGCCGTGCCTGGCCGGGCTGGGCACCGCAGGCTGCGCCAGCGACTCGATCGTCCGGGTGGCCGTGGTCTGGAGCGGCTGGGAACTCAGCCAGTTCGTCCGGGTGATGAACGCGTTCAGCGAACGGTATGGCTACGGCTACAGCATCCTGTCCATGGGCGACGACACCACCGCGTTCCTGGCCAACGAGGTCACGGCGGACGCGCAGCCCGACGTGGCCCTGGTCCCCCAGCCTGGCCTGGTGCGTTCCAGCGCGCCGCGCCTCGCCGACGTGGGCTGGCCCCGGCCGGACGCCGCCGCCTGGCGCAGCGTGCTGCTCAGCGGGGCGGGTCCCGGCGGCCAGTACGGCGTGTGGTTCAAGGCGGCCTACGAGTCGATGGTGTGGCACCGCGACGACCTGCCGCTGCCGGCTGCCGGCTGGGACTGGGACACCTGGACGGCCTGGTGCCGCGACGAGGCCCGGGCCGGGCGGCCGCCGCTCGCCGTCGGCGCCGCCGACGGCTGGGTACTGGCGGGCTGGTTCGCCAACGTGCTGCTCAGCATCGACCCGGCCGTCTACCGGAGCCTGGTCAGCGGGTACGCGACCGGCCGCAAGGCGGGCACCGGGCCGGGCTGGGACAACGGCAGCGTCCGCGAGGCCCTGACCCGGCTCGCCGACCTGTGGCGGGTCACCGGGATGTTCCCCGGCGGTCCCGAGCGCGCCCTGGTCACACAGTTCGACGAGTCCGTGCTCGAGGTCTTCCAGTACCGGCAGGCCGCCATGGTGGTGGGCAGCGACTTCTTCTGGCCGATCATCACCCAGTCCACCTCGTTCCCGCCGGGGCGGGTCCGCTGGTTCCCGTTTCCCAGCCGGCCGCCGGAGAAGGCCCCCATCGTCGTGGCCGGCGACGCCGCCGTGCTGTTCAAGCGGCCCTCCGAGAGTCCGGTCGGGCTGGCGCTCATCGACTGGCTGGCCAGCGCGAAGGCGGCCCGCATCTGGGCTGGGGCGGGCGGGTTCCTGTCCATCAACGACCAGGTCACCAAGGAGGATTACCCCTACCCGGCGGCCATGCGCCCCGCCGACCTGATCGCGAACGTGCAGCAGGGCAGCCCGGACGGGGGGCCCGCCACGTTCGATGTCGCCGACGAACTGGGCGGCTCGCTGGGCGGCGGGGACGGCGAGGGCACCTGGAAGATCTTCACGGACTTCTTCACCGAGGTCGCGGTGCACCGCTCGGCGGTGGACGGCGCGATCGACGCGGTGATCAGCGCGCTGGACAACGGGGTGAGCGGGGCATGACCAACCGGGCCGAGCCGATCTTCGAGATCGCGCCGCGCGAGGCCATCAACCCGCCGATGCGGCGCCACTCGCCCACGCACTGGCGTGCCGTCGTGCTGTTGCTGCCCGCGCTCACGCTGACCGGGGCCGTCCTGGTCGCGCCGCTGGTCGTCACGGTGGTGGAGAGCTTCGCCGCCGGAGGCGGCGCGCTGCACAACTACGAGGCCCTGGCGCGCGACTCCTCGGTCCGGCACGCCATCGTGAACAGCCTGCGCTGGCTCGTGTTCGCCCCGGTGGTCTGCCTGGCCGGGCTGGCCCTGTCCTGGCCCGGCCGCCGGCGGCGGACTGGGCGGGTGGTGATCGCGGTGCTCGCGGCGCCGGTCGCGGTCTCCGCCCTGGTCACCGGCGCGGCTTTCCGGCTGCTGTTCGCGCCTCAGTCCGGGACCGCGACCGCGGTCTTCGGCGGTGTCACGTTCCTCGGGCCGGGCTGGATCTGGGTGGTGCTCGGCCTGGCCTTCACCTGGCAGTGGCTCGGGCTGGTCGCCGTCGTGTTCCGGGCCAGCGTGGCCGAGATGCCCTGGGACCTGCTGCGGGTCGCCCGCGCGTTCGGGGCCGGGCGGTTGCGCCAGGCCCGGGCCGTGGTCCTGCCCGCCCTGCTGCCCGTGGGCGCGCTGATGCTGATCATCGTGTTGGTGGCGGCGGCCCGGGTCTTCGAGTTGGTGCTCGCGGCCGCGCCCGGCGCGATCCAGGACCAAGTCGACGTGGTCGGCGTGCACCTGTGGCGGTTCGGACCATTGCTCGGCACCGGCGAGTCGGCGGCGCTCGCGGTCGTGCTGCTGTTGTTCGTGGCGATCGTCGCGCTGGCCGGTCTGTGGGGCCTGCGCCGGGAATGGCCGGCTGGGCGGCCAGCCGAGACTTCGGAAAACCTGTCGGCCGGGCGGCCAGCCGAGACTTCGGAAAACCTGTCGGCTGGGCGGCGCTGGGGGCTGTGGGCGTTCGGCGGGCTGGCCGTAGTCCTGTGGGTGGTGCCGCTCGTCGTCCTGCTGCTGACCTCGCTGCATTCGCCGCGCGCGGCGGCCGCGGCGGGCTGGTGGTCCGGCGGCTGGGGCTGGGGTTCCTACCAGGCCGCGTTCGCCGACGGCATGCTGCTGTCCACGCTGGGCAGCACGGCGGTGCGGGCACTGGTCGCGGCCGCGCTGCTGCTGGTGCTGGCCGTGCCCGCCGCGTACGCGCTGACCTGGGGCGGCCTGCCCCGGCCGGTGGTCCGGGCCCTGGTCGCGGCGGCCACGGTGCTGGCCGTGTTGCCGCCGCAGGTCATCGCGACCCCGCTCGGCACCGTCCTGGACAACCTGCAACTGCTCGGCGCGGCCACCCCGCTGATCCTGGTGCACGTGGCGTTCGGCGTGCCGCTGGCGATCCTGCTGCTGCGCGGCGCGTTCGCGTCGGTGTCGCGCGACCTCGTGTCCGCCCGCCAACTCGACCCGGTGCGGGGCTCGGCGCTGTTCGCGGTGATCACGCGCTGCTGGCCCGCGCTGCTGACCGTGGCCGTGTTCGAGATCGTCCTGGTCTGGAACGACCTGGTGATCGGGCTGCTGTTCGGCGGCACCGAGGCGGGGTCGGTGACGTTGGTCATGTTCGAGCAGGTCCGGCAGTTCGCCACCTCGGCCGGGCCGCTGGCCGCCGACGCGGTCGTGATCACGCTGCTGCCGCTGATCTTGGTCCTGGCCACCGGCCGGTGGCTGTTGCGCGGCCTGGCCGAGGGCGTGCAGCGATGACCGAGGAGCAGCGCCGCGACCGCGACCAGAGGGGCCTGCTGGTCAGCACCATCCTGTTCCTGAGCGCGTTGCTGGGCGACTTCTTCATCAACTGGCTCGCAAACCAGGTGCGCAACCCGTGGACCTCGCTGCTGCGCTACTGGCCCGTGCTGGTCGGGCTGACCCTGGTCGTACTGGTGGGATTCGTGACCCGCCGGTTCATCACCGAGCGGGCCCGGGTGCGCGCCGACGACGCCGGCCCGGGTCCCGATACCGCTTTCCCGCCCGTCACCTCGCTGGTCGGCCAGGAGGACACCGTGCGCGAGGTCGCCGCCCGGGCCCGCCGCCACGGCGTCGTGGTCGTGTACGGCCCGGCCGGGATCGGGGCGTCCGCGATCGCCGCGGCGGCCGGCCGGCTGCTCGCGCCTCACCCGGACCGCCAGCGCTATGTCGACCTGCGCGGGCAGAGCCTGCGCAACCCGGAAAGCCCGCGCCGGTCGGTCATCCGCGTGCTCAGCGTCATCGGCGTGCGGCCCAGTTCCGCGTCCGACCTGCAGCGCGCCACGGCCAGCCTGGCCGAGACCCTGCGCAACACCGGGATCGTGCTGATCCTGGACAACGCCGACCAGGCCGAGCAGGTCTACTGGATCGCGCGCGGGGTGCGCGGCGCGTACGTGATCGTGGCCGGCGACGTCCCGGGCCGCGAACTGCCCGACGACCTGCCCAGCGTGCGCGTTCCCCCGCTGAGCGCCGACGCCGCGCTGGAACTGCTGGCCCGGCAGGGCGAGGCCGCGGAGTACCAGGTCGCCCCGCACAGGTCGATCGACCGGCTGCGGCAGCGCCTGTCCCGGCGTCACGCTGCGGCCAACACGGTCGCGGACCGGATCCGCGCCGACCGGGCCGCCGCCGCGGAACTGGCCGGGCGCTACCTCGGATTCCCGCGGGTGGCGATCGAGATGGGCCGGTGGCTGGCGGCCAACCCGCAGGTCAGCCTGGCCGCGGTGGTGCAGGACCTGCACACCGCCCAGCGCAGCTCCGAACTGGCGTTCATCCTGCGCCGCCAGCTCGACGGGACCTCGGCCGGGGCCCGGCGGCTGCTCGGGCTGCTGGCCTGCGCGCCGGTCGACGAGCTCCCGCAGGCCGCTGTGGCCGCCATGGCCGACGCCAGCCTGGAACGGACCGGCGAGCATCTGGCCGAGCTGGCCAGCCGGTCGCTCGTGGAGTGGGGCCGACCGTCCCGGTGCCGGATCACCACCGTGGCCAGGGAACTCGCCGAGCCGCTGCCGGACAAGGTGGCGGCCCGGGCGCGGACCCGGCTCGCCAGGTACTACGCCGGGCTCACCGCCATGCACGCCGAGGCGCTCGGACCGGGCCAGGCGCCGGGGCCGGTCCAGAAGGCCGCCGAGTGGTTCCGGGCCGAGGACGTGACGCTGCTGCACCTGGTCATCGCGACGGCGCCGCCGCCGCGGGCCGCGCCGCACCTGTGGCAGATCGCCGCGGCGCTCGACACCTGGTTCGGCCGCGAGCACCGGCAGGAGGACCGGCGTTCCGCCGCGCAGGCCATGGCGGAGGCCGCCGCCTACCTTGGTGACGACACCGCCGCCGCCGTGGCCGAACTGCGGCTGTCGGCCATCGCCCGGGAGCGCGGCGACCTCATCGCGGCCGGGAAGGGACTGGAGCGGGCGCACAGCCTGCTGTCCCCGAACGACCCGTGGCGTACCCAGCTCCACAACGAGAGCGCCGTCTACTTCATGACCACCGGTGACCTGGACGCCGCCCGGGATCACCTGCTCGCCAGCCGGCAGGCCCGGCCGCGCCGCGACGCGGCCGGGCGCAGCGCCGACCTCATCAACCAGGCCGCTCTGGAACTGCGCGCCGACGACGTGCCCGCCGCGCGCGGCACGCTGACCCAGGCTCTCGACGTCGCGGAGGACTCGGCCGACGTCGGCGCCCAGGCCCACGCGCACGAACTGCTCGGGATCGTCGGGTGGCGCAGCGGCCACCCGAACCGGGCGTCCCGGGAGTGGGCGCAGGCCCGCGACCTCTACGAGCAGGCTGGGGATGTCGACGGCCAGGCCCGCTGCCTGCAGCACCAGGGCACGGCGCTGTTCGCCGAGCCCGGCGGCGACCGGCGCAAGGCGGCCAGCCTGCTCGCCGCCAGCCTGGACCTGCGGGCCGACCAGCAGTTCGGCGTGGGCGTGGCCCTGGCCCACCTGTACCTCGCGGAGCAGGCCGCCGACTCGGCCCGGCTGTCGGATCTGGCCGAGCACCGGGCGGCCGGTTTGTCCGCGCTGCAGTCCTGGACGTCCGCGGCGACCGAGCCCGCCGAGGTGACCAGGACCCGCAAGCGGCTGACCGAACTCGGCCGCGGGGTGCTCAGCCGCTGACCCGGAGGCGCGGTGCGGATCGACCGGCTTGACCACCTGGTGCTGACGGTGGCGGACATCGACGCCACCGTGGTCTTCTACGAACAGGTCCTGGGCATGCGAGCGGTGACGTTCGGCGACGGCCGCCGGGCCCTGGCCTTCGGCATTCGGCACCGGAGCGGCCGGCCCCATCCGCAGCGTCTACCTCCGCGACCCCGACAACAACCTCATCGAGATCAGCAACTACGCCCCGCCCGATGGGGATTACCCGCCCCGACCGCCTCGCGAACCCGCGGCGCGGCGGCGGACAGGATGCCGGCCAGCAGCGCGGCGCCGGCCACGGACGCCTGAAAACAATCATTCCGAACGCGGCGCGCGGGCCGGTCAGGCATCCCGAAGGCGCAGCAGCAGGCCGCCGGCCAGCAGCGCGCCGGCGGCCCACGCGCCGAGCACGCCCAGGCCCGCCCACGGGCTGATCGGCAGGCTGCGCAGGCCGGTCGTGGCCTGGATGGCCAGGCCCGCGGTCATCGGGCCGATCTGCTCCAGGTGCCGCTGCCATTTCGGGTCGCTGGTCACCGTGGCCACGATCGGGAACAGGTACAGCAGGGCCAGGATCACGCCGATGGCCACCGCGGAATCCCGCACCATGGCGGCCACGCCCAGGCTCAGCAGCCCGATCAGCGCGAGGTACAGCACCGACCCGGCCGCGGCGCGCAGCGTCGGCCCGTGCGCCAGCGACAGCGCCGCGAACCCGTGCGCGACGCTGAACCCGTGGCCGGGCAGGATCAGCCGGCCGGCCAGCAGGCCGCCGAGCACGGCCAGCGTCCCCGCGGCCAGCACCAGCCCGGTGACGAGCACGCCCTTGGCCGCCAGCACGCCAAGCCGCCGCGGCAGCGCGGTGAACGTGATCCGGATCATGCCGGTGCTGTACTCGCCGCTGATCACCAGCACGGCCAGGATCGCGACGAGCGCCTGGCCGAGTTGCACGCCGGTCAGGCTCAGCTTGGTCGTGTCCACCGGGCAGCCGCTCCCGGCCGGGCAGGAGGTGGCCGCGACCGCGAGAACGCTCAGCGCCACGGTCGCGGCCACGGCCGCGACCAGCAGCCAGGCCGGGCCCGCGGTGGTGCGCAGCTTGGTCCACTCCGCGCGCAGCATGCGGCTCATGCGTCCCTCCGCCGCAGCAGGAACACGGCCACGCCCAGGGCCAGCGCGGCGAAGCCGCACAGCACGGCGAAACCGGCCCACGGGGCCAGCGGGTAGAAGCCGGCGTTGGGCGTGTAAGGCACGTTGAGCTGCGGGTACGCCGGGATACTCTGCTGGATCGCGAACCCGGCGGTCGGGGTGAGCCGCAGCAGCCAGTCGCCGGCGCCCGGGGGCACGATCTGGGCCATTGCGAGCAGGTACGGGAGCACGATGACCACGATCGCCGTGGTGACGGCCGCGGCGCTGCGCCGCATCGCCGCGCCGATGGCCAGGGCGAGCACCGCGGCCACGGCGACCAGGGCGCCGGTCCCGACGATGACGCGCACCTCGGTCAGCAGCGACACCGGCATCACGTACTGCCCCTGGGCGCGGGTCATCCGGATGCCGATCGGCACCACGATCCCGGCCGCGACCAGGCCCGCCACGAACGCGACCGCGCCGATCACCACGGCCTTCGCGGCCAGCACCTGGCCCCGGCGCGGGCTCGCGGCCAGCGTGACCCGGATCAGGCCCCGCCGGTACTCGGCGGTGAAGAACATCGCGGCCACCACGAGCACCGCGATTAGCCCGGCGAACACGCCCACGAGGTGGTCCTCGATGGTCGCGGTCGGGAACGTGGAGCCGGGGCCGGGGACGGCCGGGGCGATGTCCCCCGATCCGGTCACCGTGAACGTCCCGCCGGCCTGGCGGTACCCGCCGCCCTGGACGGGGTAGTCGGCGTCGGCGGCGGTGTCGATCCCCTGGCCGGTCCAGCCCCGGCCGGCGGCCGCCCCGGTCAGGCGGACGTCGCCGAAGCCGGCCGTGGCCTGGCTGGCGCCGCTGGATCCGCTGGATCCGCCGAGTTCGTTGTTGGAGATCTGCAGGTACTGGGGGGAGGTCGCGAACAGCCCGGCCTGCGCGGTGGACGGCAGCCCGGCCACGCTGGCCGTGCCTACCTGGCTCCAGTGGGTGCCGTCGGCCGAGTCGTAGCCGGTGATCAGGTCGCCGGAGCGGGTCAGCCGCAGCCAGCGCGGCGACGCGCCGGACACGCTGCCCGCCAGCCCGGCCGTGTCGTGGGTGTAGTCGTACTGCATCCGCACGCCATGCTGCCCGCTGACCATCATCGCCGCGTAGGCCGCGCCCGGCTTCGTGCTGGCGGCGATCATGATCCCGGCCTTGGACCACGGCTGCAGGCCGTTGACCGCCGTCGGCTGGGGCGCGCTGCCGGCCGGGCCCTGGGCCGAGCTGCCCGGCCCGCCCGCGGGGAAGTACTTGCCGGTCAGCGACGTGATCCGGACGGTGATGCTGCCGTGGCTGGCCAGCGGCTGGTGCACGAAGTAGTAGCTGTCGACGACGGCCTCGCCGCCGGGTCCCGTGGCCACGGCCGGCAGGCAGGCGGCGCCGGTCCGGGCCGGGCCGCCCAGGGCCCCGCCGCAGCCGATGTGCGCCGAGCCCGCCGCGAACAGCCCGAGCAGCGCGGTGACCACCACGGCGGCGATCATGCCGGTGACCCAGCCGCGCACGGTCCTGAACTTGATCCACTCGGCGCGGACCGTGGCCCCGAATCCGGGTGGCCCGCCCGGCCGGGCCGCCCGGCGGGGCGTGACGATGGCGGTCATCGCGCCGTCTCCGCCCCGGCCGCGCGGTACTCGACCGCGTCCCTGGTGAGTTCCATGTACGCCTCCTCGAGCGTGGCCCGGTGCGCGGACACCTCGGAGAACGGCACGGCGCGCTCGCTCAGCGCGGCGACGACCTTCCCGGCCGCCAGCCCCGACACCGTCAGGCCGTCCGGGTCGGTGGCGATCACGGTGGCCCCGGCTTGCCGCAGCACCGCGACCGCCTCGGGCGGCGCGGTGGTGCGCACCATGACCCGGTCCCCCGACGCGGCGGCCAGCAACTCCCGCATGCTGGTATCGGCGATCACCCGGCCGCGGCCGACGATCACCAGGTGGTCCGCGGCGTCCTGCAGTTCGCCCATCAGGTGGCTGGACACCAGGATCGCGCGGCCCTGCGCCGCCAGCGACCGCAGGAAACCGCGCATCCACACGATCCCCTCCGGGTCCATCCCGTTGAACGGCTCGTCCATCATCAGGATGGGCGGGTCGCCGAGCATTGCGGCGGCGATCCCCAGCCGCTGCCGCATGCCCAGCGAGTAGCCTCCCGCGCGCCGCCGGGCCGCGTCGGCCAGCCCGGCCTGCCCGATCACCTCGTCCACCCGCTTCGCGGCCAGGCCCTGCGAGCGGGCCAGCCACATCAGGTGGTTGCGGCCGGTCCGGCTGGGCTGCAGCGCGGCCGCGTCCAGCAGCGAGCCGACCTGGCTCAGCGGCCGGCGCAGCCGCTGGTAGGGCTGGCCGCCGACGAGCGCGCGGCCCTCGTCGGGCGCGTCCAGGGCCAGGATCACCCGCATCGTGGTGGACTTGCCCGCGCCGTTCGGCCCCACGAAACCGGTGACCTGTCCCGGCGCGACCTGGAATGACATACCGTCCAGGGCCACCTTGGGCCCGAACCGCTTGCGCACTGCGCTGACTTCGATAGTGGCTTCCATACCGCGTGGTCTACGGGAAGGCCGGTAACACGAGCCGAACGGGCGTTGTTATCCCGCTGTTAGATCGGACAGCCGCCGGGTGCGAACATGGCCCGGTGGCCGGATTCTTGATACGGCCCGCGCAGGCGGGCGACGCACGGGCGATGGCGGAACTGTTCGCCGCGGTGGCGGCCGAGCGCGACGGGATCGCGAGTGAACCGCCCGTCGACGTGGCCGAGCGCACCGAGAAGTTCGCGCGGACCGCGGCGACCGCGACCGTGGCGGTGGCCGACGGCGCGATCGTCGGGATGATCCATGTCGAGGTCAGCCGGTTCGGCTTCGCCGACCTCGCCATGCTGGTCGACCGCGGCTGGCGTGGCCGCGGGGTCGGCACCGCGCTGGTCCTGGCCACGGTCGACTGGGCCCGCGCCGAGGGCCTGCACAAGCTGTGCCTGGAGGTGTTCGCGCACAACGCGCCCGCGATCGCGCTGTACCGCAAGTGCGGGTTCGTCGAGGAGGGCCGGCGCGTGCGCCAGTACCGGCGGGCGAACGGCGAGATCTGGGACGCGATCCTGATGGGCCGCGCGCTGGATCAGTGAGCCCGCCGATGGATGGAAGTTTGGTGCTCGCCGGTGAGCACCAAACTCACATCCACGACCATGATCGCGGGCGTGCAGGGGCGTGCGGGCTCGGGGTGCGGGGCCGGGCGGGGTCAGGCGCTCTGGGCGGTGCCGTCACCAGGGTCTGCACCGGGGTCGATGCCGTGGTGGCGGAGTAGGTCGCGCAGGCGGTCGAGTTCGCGGTGCAACTGCTGGTTCTCCTCGATCACCGCCTTGAGGTCCAGGGTCTCCCAGGAGTCCGGGCCGACCGGGCAGCCCGCGCCGACCAGCACGGCCCGTACCTGCTCCCGCACCTCGGCGGGCCCCACGCCGGACCGGGCCAGCACCTTCGCGGCTACGCCGCGGTCCTCGCGGACCAGGCTCAGCAGCAGGTGCTCGGTGCCGATGTAGCTGTGCCCGAGGCGCAGCGCCTCCTGCCGGGTCCGGTGCAGCACCGCCTTGGCCTGCGGCGTGAACGGCAGGTGGGGCGTGGGCGTGCCGTCCCCGCGGCCGATGATCTCCTCGATCTGGCCGCGCAGGTCGTCCGGGCGCAGGCCCAGCGCCTCGAGCGCGCGGGCGGCCACGCCCTCGCCCTCGCGGATCAGGCCGAGCAGCAGGTGCTCGGTGCCGATGAAGCCGTGGTCCAGCCGCCGGGCCTCCTCCTGGGCCAGGGCCAAGGCGCGCCGGGTCCGGTCGGTGAACCGCGCGAACACGCCCGGGCGCGGCCCGCCCGGAGGCTTCCTGAGCTTGCCGGGCAGCGGCAGCCTGCGTCGCATCGTCGTCTCCTTTGCTGCGGGCCCGGTTTGGGTGCGGCACCGCAGCCGGGGGCTGAGCCAGGCCGCGGCGTCCTGCGCGTCGAGCGGGCCGGACGCGAGTCCGGCCACCATGGCTGCCAGCGCCCCTGGCGCGGCCGGGTCGAGATCCCAGCCGTTGATCGCGAGGAACTGCAGCGTGGCCGCGAGCGCGACCTGCCGGTGACCGCGCGGCAGCGGCGGACGCGCCGCGAGCGCGTGCAGCAGGACGGCCGCCTGCGCGGCCGGGTAACCGGGTTCGTGGTCCGCCACCCGATCCAGGGCGTCCTGCGCGGCGGCGATATCGAGCAGGCCGAACGCGGCGGCGGAGTCGATCCCGAGCGTACGGCCGGCGATCACGGCCAGGTCGGCGACGTCGAGTGCGATCACGGCGCGTCGTCCCGCAACAGGTCGAGGGCGCGCTGATGCCGCGCCAGGTTGTCGTCGAGCAGCCGCAGGAAGCGCTGGTCGCCGCGGCGCTGCTCGACCAGCGCGGCGATGGCCTCGCGCGCGACGTCGGACACCGAGCGGCCCTCGACGTCGGCCACGGTCTGCAGTCGCTCGGCCAGGCCAGGGTCGAGGCGCAGCAGCAGGTTCTTGGTGCTTCCCGGTTTCATCGGCATGGTGATATCACGATATCACCACATCAGGAGAACGCAACCCGTGCCAGTATCGAGAGGCCGGTGACGGACGAGGGAAGGGCGGCGCCGTGGCCCGCACGCACAGCTACGACGTCTCGGTGACCTGGACCGGCGACCGCGGCACCGGCACGAGCGGGTACCGGGACTACGCCCGCGACCACGACGTGACCGCCACCGGGGTCCCGCCGATCCCCGGCAGTTCGGACCCCGCGTTCCGCGGCGACCCGGGCCGGTGGAACCCCGAACTGGAGCTCACCGCCGCGCTGTCGCAGTGCCACATGCTCTGGTTCCTGCACCTGGCCGCGGTGACGGGCGTGATCGTCACCGGCTACGCCGACGACGCCCACGGCACCATGGCCGAGACCGACGACGGCGCCGGCCACTTCACCGAGGTCGTGCTGCGGCCCCGGGTCACGGTGGCCACGGCCGGCATGGCGCAGAGGGCACCGGCCCTGCACGCCGAGGCCAGCGCCAAGTGCTTCATCGCGAACTCGGTCAACTTCCCGGTCCGCCACGAGCCGACCGTGACCGTGGGCTAGGTGATCAACGCGGCGCGCAGGCTGGCCAGGTCGCCCCGGGTCAGCCCGTTCGCCAGCAGGTAGTCGGCCACGGTGCCGGACCGGGCGCGGACGTGGGCCAGGGCGGTGCGGATGACCTTCGGCGGTGAGCCGAGCGCGCCGAGGTCCAGCCAGCGGCCGACCGAGCTGACGGCCTGGATGCGGGCGATCTGGCGGGCGGTGCCGGGCGCGAGCGAGGAGGCGTGGCTCAGCGCGTAGTGGGCCGCGATGACCTCGTCCGGCACGCCGATCACCTCCAGGATCAGCGCGGTGACCAGCCCGGTGCGGTCCTTGCCCGCGGTGCAGTGGACCAGCCCGGGCAGCGCGCCGGGCCCGGCCAGCCGGCCGATCGCCTCGGCGACGGCCGCGCCGCAGTCGTCGATCATGTAGCGGTAGACCGCGGCCAGGTCGGGAGGCAGGCGGCGGATCTCATCGGCGCTGAACAGCGGAACCCGGACGGTCGCCACCCCGGCGCCGTCCAGCGCGGTCGGGGCGATCTCGACCTCGGTGTCGGTGCGCAGGTCGACCACGGTCCGCAGGCCGAGGCCGGCCAGGGTGGCCCGGCCGGTGTCGTCCAGCCGGTTCAGTGCGTCCGAGCGCAGCAGGGTCCGCCACCGCACGGCGCCGCCGTCCGCGGCCGGGTACCCGCCGACGTCGCGCAGGTTCAGGGTGCCGGGCAGGGCGATCCACCGGTCGGGCTCGCCGTCACGGGTCTGCATGCGGGCGTGCTCCGGGGTCGGGAACGGAATCGGAACGTATCGGGACGGTCTCGGAACGTGTCAGCGCGGGCCGCCGCGGCCGGGCATACTGCGCGGGGAGTACGCCGGGGTGAGTACGGACCGCGCAACTGCCTCCCAGCGTATGACGTCGGCCGCGGCCGTGATCACGAGCATGGACAGCAGGCAAACACCCAAAGCGGCGCGCAGGAGATTCTTCAGTGTCCCACCCACCCAGTCCCTTGCCCCATCCACCCGTCCAGGCCCCGGCTGAGCCCCTAGGCCGGCACCGCAAACCGGACCCGCGGCCGGGCTTCCTCGGCCGGGTCGGCCTGCGCTGCTACCGGCGCCGCTGGCTCACGCTGTTCGCCTGGATCGTCGGGGTCGCCTGCCTGATCACGTTGTGGACCAGGTTCGGCGCCGGATACGACAACAACTTCACCACCAGCGACCCCGGCCAGGCGGTGCTCAGCGCGCACTTTTCCCGGCAGGCCGGCGACCAGTTGACGCTGGCGATCCGGTCGGACGGCGACATCCGCTCCCCCGCCACGGCGGCCCGGGTGGCCGACGCCCTGGCCCCGTTCCGCCGCGCCGCCGGGGTCACCGCGGTCGGCGGCCCGTACCAGCGGCCCGGCCAGATCTCGCGCGACGGGCACATCGCGTTCGCCACCATCCAGTTCGCGAAGTTGGGAACAACCATTTCGAACGGGGAGGCGCTGGCGCTGATGCAGGACGCGAGGACGGCGTCCGGCCACGGCGTGACGTTCAGCCTCGGCGGGGATGTGGTCGACCTGGCCGAGACGCCCTACGGCGGCCCGACCGAGGGGATCGGCGTGGCCGCGGCCGCGATCGTGCTGCTGATCGCGTTCGGCTCGCTGCTGGCCATGAGCCTGCCGGTGGTGACCGCGCTGTTCGGCATCGGCGGCGGGCTCTCGCTGATCGCGCTGATCGGCCACGTCATCCCGGCCCCGTCGTTCTCCCCGATCATCGCGTCCATGATCGGCCTCGGCGTGGGCGTGGACTACGCGCTGTTCATCGTGACCCGCTTCCGCGAGGCGCTCCGCGACGGCGCCACGCCCGGCGACGCCGCGGTGATCGCGATGAGCACGGCGGGCCGCAGCGTGCTCACCGCGGGCCTGACCGTGGCGATCGGCATGCTCGGCTTGCTGGTGCTGCGGATGCCGCTGCTCAACGGCGTCGCGGTCGCCGCGTCCGCGACCGTCGCGGTGACCGTGGCCGGTTCGCTGACCCTGTTGCCCGCGATGCTCGGCTTCACCGGGACCCGGCTGGCCCGCCCGTCCCGGCTGCGACGGCGGGGGCGCCGGACCGGTCCGGCCGCTCCGGTCACGCGGGCCACGGCGGCCGCGGCGGCCGCGGCGGCGCCAGGCCAGCCCGGAATGCCGCGTTACGAAAAATCTCACGCCGCCGAGCGGTGGGCCGCGGTCATCCAGCGCCGGCCCGTGATCGCCGCCGTGATCGCCGCCGCCGCGATCCTCGCGCTGGCCGCGCCCGCCCTGGGCATGAAGCTGAGCATGCCGGACGAGTCGGCGGAGGCGCGCGGCACCATGGGCTACGCGACGTACGCCACGATGGCCAAGGGCTTCGGCCCCGGGTTCGACGCGCCGCTGATCGTCGCGGCCGCGCTGCCGCCCGGCGCCGGGGGCGCCGCGGTGACCCGGCTGGCCGGCGCGGTGCGCGCGGTGCCCGGCGTGGCGGCCGTGACCCCGCCCCGGATCAGCCCGGACGGGCGGGCGGCGATGATCGTCGCGTACCCCACCACCGGGGAGCAGAACCCGGCCACGGACACGGTCGTCAACAAGATCATTTCGAGCGCCCTGCCCCGGGCGACCGCGGGCACCGGCGTCCGGGCCTATGTCACGGGGCCCAACGCGGCGAACGTGGCGTTCGCCAACGCCACCGGCCAGGGGCTGCC
The DNA here is from genome assembly GCA_036267555.1 of Streptosporangiaceae bacterium. GTDB lineage: Bacteria > Actinomycetota > Actinomycetes > Streptosporangiales > Streptosporangiaceae > JASHPR01. Next base: position 32,811 of record DATAVV010000395.1, read on the forward strand.
GTGGCTGGTCGCGATCGTGGTCGCGGTGTCGATGGTGCTGCTGACGGCGGTGTTTCGGTCGGTGACCGTCGCGGTCAAGGCGGCGCTGATGAACCTGCTGTCGATCTCGGCCGCCTACGGCGTCCTGGTCGGGGTCACCCAGCACGACTGGGGCGGGCGGCTGCTCGGGTTCCCCGAGACCATGCCGGTGACCACCTGGGTTCCGATCTTCCTGTTCGTGATCCTGTTCGGGCTGTCCATGGACTACGAGGTGTTCCTGCTGTCACGGATCCGCGAGGCCTACGACGCTACCGGCGACAACTCCGCCTCGGTCGCGCGCGGGCTGGCCAGCACGGCCCGGGTCATCTCGGCCGCCGCGGCGATCATGGTGGTGGTGTTCGCCTCATTCGTGGCGGGCGCCAACGTCTCGGTCAAGCAGGTCGGCCTGGGCCTAGCGGTGGCGGTGCTGATCGACGCGACGCTGGTCCGGCTGGTGCTGGTCCCGGCCGTGATGGAACTGCTCGGGAAGGCCAACTGGTGGCTGCCCCGCACGCTGCGCTCGCTGCTCCGGCCCCGGCCGTCGTGACCCGCGAACCCCCGCTCACTTGGTGCAAACCGGGGGCGGGCCGCCGATCACCGGCATCCGCCAGGCCGACGCGGCAGCGGCGATCATCTCGGCCTCGTCGCGCATCTGCTGCGGGCCGGCGACCCGCTCGCCACCGAAGAAGCGGTGCACGGTCTGGTCAACCGCCGGGTCGCCCAGCAGGCTGCCGTGCAGGGCGGGCACCACGATCACGTTGCGCGGCAGGTCGCACACGGGCAGGGTCACCGCGTCGGCCAGCGGCACCACGGCCAGCCAGCGGATCCGGTGCCCGTTCCGCGCCGCGCCCGCGGCGAACTCGGCACCAGTGGCGCGGACCGAGTCGACCAGGCGCTGGGCGCCGGACTCGCCGAACGGCGACAGCGCGCCGGCCATCCGGACCAGCGCGCTCAGCGCGTCCCCGGACACCGGGTCGCCAGCCTGGTCCGCGGCGGCCATGGCCTGCCCGGCCTCGTAGTCCTGGCCGGGGTCGACAATGGGGCTGAGCAGCGCGATCGACTCCACGGGAACGTCGGGATGCCGGGCCAGCATCGCGTAGACGCCGAGCGTGCCCTCGCTCTCCGCGACGATGTCGACGGGCCGGCCCGTCTGCCTGTGCAACGCCAGCACTTGCTCGGTGATCCGGTCGCCCAGCACCGAGAGCGGCAGGTCCGTGGCGTCGAGCCCGTAAGGTATCGGGCGCCCCTGGCGGTCAAGGCCGGCGTAGGAAAACGGCCGCACCAGGCCCGTGGTGCCCAGCACCCGGACGGCGGCCGACGGCGAGCAGCAATAGGACCCGAATCCGGGAATGATCAGCACCGCCGGCGCCACGCTGGCCGCCGCGCGGCCGGCCAGCTTGGCCGGCCCGGCCACCACGGCCTGTGACACCGCCGGGCTGGCCGCCGGGGAGGCCATCGGGACCGTGCCGTACATCACGAAGATCAGCCGGATCCCGCCGACCAGCAGCGCGAGCGCCGCGGCCGCGGCCACCGGTGACACCGGGGCGGGCCAGCGCGGGTGCTGCCGCCAGTGATGCGCCCAGCTCAGGCGGGCGGGCGCCGGCTCGCGGGTCACGGCGAGCGCTACCCCGTACCAGGCGCGCGCGTTGAACAGCCCGGCCAGCCCGGCCACGGCCACGGCCGCGGGCGTGGGCAGGCTCCCGATCGCGGCCGCCGCGGCCGACGCGGCGATGAAGCTGGCCAGCAGCCAGGCCACGGCGCGCGCCGGCGGCAGCGTCCGCCACCAGGAACCGAGCAGGCCGCCGTGCGCCAGCGGGATCAAGATCAGCAGCAGGGCCGGCAGCGCGGCCAGGTACGGCCAGGAGAACGGCAGCAGCGACACGCCGAACAGCAAGGTCACCACCGGCGACAGCAGCACGCTGGCGATCATGGTGAAGAACACGCAGCGGCCGAACGTGGCGCCCCAGATCGGCCGGGGCAGCCGGTAGGGCCAGGCCAGCCGGATCATCACGGTGGTCAGCGCGGACCGCGCCAGCACCAGCCCGGCATAAGTCAGCAAAAAACCGGCCAAGGACCGGTTGTAGCCGAACAGCCACCGCAGATCGTGGAAGATGGCCAGCGGCGGCAGCGCCGTGATCTGCGGCGCCAGCGGCCGGGCCGCGACCGCCCAGAGCGTGAGAACGCACGCCTGCACCAGAGCGCCGCCCGCGGCCAGCGCGATGAGTCCCCGGTGCCGGAGGAATCCCTCCGCTGGCGTGCCGCGCCCGACAGGTATGGCCCGTTCCTGCTGCGCTTCCACGTTGACCGGTGCAACCGAGTAACCGGGCCCGGCATTCCGGCCCCGCCAGACCGTCCCTGATTACTTGTAGCGAATTATGCAGCACTCTCTGTTATGTCGATAATTCGCGAGTCACACCCGCGGGACCGGTCGGGCCTAACGGGCCTAACGGGCCTAACGGGCCTAACGGGCCTACCGGGCCTACCGGGCCGGCGGGTGATCCGGGGTGCGCGCGGCGGGCATGTGCGATCACGTAGGCGATGTCCCTCGGATAATGCCGGGCCGCGCCGAACATGATCAGGCCTCCGATCGCATAGAGGGGGCAGGCGGCCACGATCGCCCAGCGCAGGCCGAACGCCGTGTTCGGCGCGATCAGGTCGGAGATCAGGCCGATCAGGTAGGGCCCGGCCCATGACGCGGTCCGCACCACCGACCGCACCATCGCTCCCCTCCCGCGCAGTTCGGGGATCACCACGTCGGCGCACAGCGCCTCGGCCGGCGCGATCGGGATCGTCAGCGCGACGCCGCCGACGAACAGCAGCGGCGCGCTGACCAGCAGGCTGGTGCTCGCGAACGCGGGCACCAGTACCAGGGTGGCGCCGATCGCCCCGAACGCCGCCACGTGCACGCGGGCGTTGACGTGGCCACGGCGCAGCCGCCGGTCGGCCAGCGTGCCGCCGGTCAGGATGCCCACGGCCGAACCCGCGCCCAGCACGGCCGCTAGGCCGCCCGCGGCCGCCGGGCCAAGGTGGTGTACCCGCTTGAAGTACTCGACGCCCCAGAACGACAGCCCGTTGAGCAGTAGCTGCGACACGGTGAAGAACATCGTGCCGAACCACATCGTGGGGATCCGCAGCAGCGTGCGCAGCGCCCCGAGTTGGCCCGTGGACGGGTCGTGGTCCGGTGCCCGGCGGGGCGGCGGCAGGCGGATGAGCCCGCTGGCCGCCAGGTCGGCGGCCTCGGGCCCCTCGAGCGCGGCCGCTGGTCCCACGGCGGCGGTCGCTACCGTCGCCTCGAAGGCCGCGTCCTGCTTGCCCCGGGCCGGCTCGGGCAGGAACACGTACCAGACCGCGACGAGCAGGCCGATCGGCACCCAGATCCAGAACGCCCACTGCCAGCCACCCAGTTGCTCCGCGACCCCGCCGCCGACCAGGCCGACGAACGCCCCGACGATCGCGCCCGCCTGGTAGATGCCCATGGCCTCGGACCGGTGCCGGACCGGAAAATAGTCGGCCAGCAGGCTGATCGCCACCGGCGGCGTTCCCTCGGTCGCGCCCGCCACCATCCGGGCCGCGAACAGCACGGCGAACCCGACCGCGAGCACGCCCGCGCCCATGGCGGCCGCCCAGATCGCGCACACCGCGGCGAGCAGCCAGGTCCGCTTGTGCCGGTCGGCCAGCACCCCGATCGGGATCACGCCGATCCCGCCGCAGATCGCCATGCAGAACGGGATCAGCCCGAGAACCTGGTCGGACACCCCGAACTGCTGCTGGATGCCGTTGACCGCCTGCGCGAACGACGACTGGTCGCCCTGAGCGAGCATCGTGGATGCGGCCAACGCGGCCAGCGGCGCCAGCGCGGCCTTGCCCCCGAGCCCGCGACTCGCGGGGTGAGCCGGCGATGGCGTGGCGGCCAGCACCGCGCGCCCCCTGCGTCGCATGAGGAGACGCTACTCTCGATCACTAGGAGGACGGAATGGCGCGGCTCGGCGGAATGTACGGACCCGATGCCACATTTCTCGGGGTGCCAAGGGCTGATCTGACCGACCCGGACGGGTGGGCCGGCACCGACATCATGATCATCGGTGCGCCGTTCGACGGCGGGACGTCGCATCGGCCCGGTGCCCGGTTCGGCCCGCAGGCCATCCGCTTCAGCGACTACCTGCCGCACGATGGCTCCCGGCCCCACCTCGCGCTGCGCGTCGACCCGCTCACCGAGATGCGGGTGGCCGACGCGGGTGATGTGGAGATGCCCTCGGGCGACACCGAACTGTCCCTGCGCCGCCTGGAGGAGGCGGTGCACCAGACGTGCCGGGGCGGGGCGGTTCCGGTGATCCTCGGCGGCGATCATACGATCGCGCTGCCCGACGCGACCGGCGTGGCCCGCTATGTCGGCTGGGGCCGGGTCTCGATGATCCACTTCGACGCGCACGCCGACACCGGTGACACCCAGTTCGGGTCGCTGCACGGGCACGGCACGCCGATGCGCCGGCTGATCGAGTCGGGCGCGGTCCGCGGCGACAGGTTCCTGCAGATCGGGCTGCGCGGCTACTGGCCGGAGCCGGAGACCCTGGAGTGGATGGCCGGCCAGCGGATGCGCAGCTTCGAGATGTCCGAGGTCGTGTCCCGGGGCCTGGACGACTGCCTGACCGAGGCCATGCGCATCGCCACCGACGACTGCGACGGCGTGTTCCTGTCCGTGGACGTCGACGTGGTCGACCCGGGCATGGCGCCCGGCACCGGCACGCCCGAGCCGGGCGGCCTGACCAGCCGCCAGCTACTCGACGCGGTCCGCAGGATCGCGATGGATGTGCCGCTGGCCGGGGTCGACGTGGTCGAGGTCGCGCCCGCGTACGACCACGCGGAGATCACCGCGTTCCTGGCCAACCGGGTCGTGCTCGAGGCCCTGTCCGGCATCGCGTGGCGCCGCAAGCACGCGGGCTCCGGCGCGCCCGGCCACCCCCCGCAGGCCCCCCTGCTCGAAGGCCGCACCCCCGACGTCAGCTAGCCAGTCCCGCCCCGGGCGCCGCCTCCTGCCCCGCGTAGCACCGCTGTCGCCTGCCCCCAGGACGCCGCTTTCCCACGCCCGAAAGATGATCATGGCGATGAATGTGGCCACAGAGCACATCGAACTACCCCAGACTCACTTTCATCGGTGACCGGGCGGGGCGGCCCGGTGACGGCGGATGCTTGAGATGCCGGTGGGGCGAGCGTGACGGAATCGGGCCGGGTGACGCCGGGGCCGCCAGGTTCCCCGGCGCGGCGGCGGGCGGCTGGCAACGCGACTAGCTGCTTTGATAAGCGCTGACGTGAGGCCTTAAGGAAATGATCGAGGGGATCTATACTCGGTTAATGCTGGACGTGACCAGGCTTCGGGTGCTGGTCGCGGTGGCGCGGCACGGCTCGGTGACCGCCGCGGCCCGCGCGCTGAACTACGCCCAGCCCTCGATCAGTCACCACATCGCCCGCCTGGAGGCCGAGACCGGCGCCCGGCTGCTGCAGCGAGCCGGGCGGGGCGTGCGGCTCACCGACGCGGGCCGGCTGCTGGCCGAGCGGGCCGAGGAGATCATCGGCCGGCTGGACGCGGCCGAGAATGAACTCGCCGCGCACGTCGGGCTGCGCCAGGGACGGGTGCGGCTGGCGTCGTTCCCCTCCGCTCTCGGAACGATCGTTCCGAGAGCCGCGGCGCGGCTGGAGGCCGAGAGCCCCGGCATGGACCTCATGCTGGCCGAGGCCGAGCCGCCGGAGGCGCTGCGCATGCTGCGGGCCGGCTACGTGGACGTGGCGCTGGTGTTCCGGCACTACCAGCAGGACACCGACCCCGGGCCGCCCGGCCCCGAGGAGGAGGGAGCGCGCGGCCGGCTGCTGCTCGACGAGCCCGTGCACCTGGTGACCCAGCGCACCGACGGCTTGCCGGACGGGCCGCCGGGGCTGGCGGATCTGTCCGCGCACGCCCACCGGCGCTGGATCGCGGGCTGCGAGCGCTGCCGCGGCCACCTGGTGCGCCAGTGCGCGCTGGCCGGGTTCACCCCGAAGATCGCGTTTACCACCGATGACTACGTGGCCGTCCAGGCCCTGGTCGCGGCGGGCCTGGGCGTCACCACCCTGCCGGGTCTGTGCCTGCGTGCGGCCCGCCATCCCGGGGTGCGGGCCGTGCCCCTGCCCGGGGCCCGCCGGCACGTGTTCGCGATGACCTACGGCGAGCCGCCGGATCCCCCGGCCACCGCGCGCCTGATCGAGGTGCTGGCCCAGGCCGCCGACACACAGGCCCTAGTGGCCTAGGGGCATCGGCCAGCCCGGGGCCCGCACTGCGCCGGGGGCGGCGGCCGCTAAAGATGGCCAGGCGCACTACGGATGCCAGGCACCGCCGCCGGTCCGCCACCAGTCGAACATGCGGACGCCCAGCGTGATCGCCGCCTTGCTGCCGCTCGGGGCGCCTTGCTGGATCATCTTGATTTCAGACACCTGGTTTTCGACGTTGAAGG
>DATAVV010000396.1:0-11589 GCA_036267555.1 Streptosporangiaceae bacterium
CAGACCGCGGCGGCCGCGATGGCCGCCACCATCAGGGCGAAGAACGCGGCCTTCCACGGGCCGCCCGGCCGGCTCCGGGTCGCCGCCGGCCCCGCCGGGCCCGCCGGGCCCGGGCTACTCCCCGCTTCGTGCGGCACCGCCGTGGCGAGCGGTCCGCTCGTGACGTCGCGTTCGGGACTCAACTGGCATCACCCCGCATTCGTCTGGCGTCATCGAGCGCGGTCGCGCAGTGCGGCGACGATCAGTGGGGCCAGCCGGGTGACGTCGCCCGCGCCCATGGTCAGCACGAGGTCTCCGGGCTTGGCGATGCTCGCCGCGACGTCGGGCACGGCGGCCGCGTCGGGCAGGAAACGGGCCCGGCCGCTTGGTACGGCGTCGGCGATGAGCTTCCCGCTGACGCCGGCCTCGGGCTCCTCGCGGGCAGCGTAGACGTCGAGCACCAGCGCCTCGTCGGCCAGGCCGAGTGCCGCACCGAACTCGGCGGCGAAGAACCGGGTCCGGCTGTACAGGTGCGGCTGGAACACGGCGATGACCCGCCCTCCCGCGGCCACCTCGCGGGCCGCGGTGAGGTCGGCGGCCAGTTCGGTGGGGTGATGCGCGTAGCTGTCGAGCACGCGCACGCCGTCGGCCTCGCCCTTGGGCTCCATGCGGCGCTGCGCCCCGCGGTAGGCCGCTAGCCCGGCCGCCACCGCGTCGGCGGGCACGCCGAGTTCCACCGCGGTGGCGAAGGCGGCCGTGGCGTCAAGCGCGTAGTGCCGGCCGGGCACCGCGATCGTCAGCCCGGCCGGCCTGACAGTGTCTACCTCGGGGGGACGACCCACCCAGACCCCCCCGCGGAGCCCCGGTTCCCCCCCGCCGCGTTCCGGCATATTCACGGTCAGCGTGGTGGACATGCCGCGGACGCTCACGTCGCTCACCCGGTAGTCCGCGCCGGCCGACTCGCCGTAGGTCCGCACCCGCAGCGGCAGCCGGGCCGACGCGGCCGCGAGCGCCGCGGCACCGGGGTCGTCGGCGCACGCGACCAGCAGCCCGCCCTCGGTGATCTTGCCCGCGAAGGCCGCGAACGTCTCCTCGATCTGGGCCAGGTTCTCGAAGTTGTCCAGGTGGTCGGCCTCGATGCAGGTGACCACCGCGGCCCGGGGGGACAGCATCACCAGCGAGCCGTCGCTCTCGTCCGCCTCGACGACGAACCAGTCCCCGGTGCCGTCGGCGGCGCCGAGGCCGGTGTCGGCCAGGATGCCGCCGATGACGTAGGCCGGGTCCGCGCCCCACTGGCGCAGCACGGTGGTCAGCATCGAGGTCGTGGTGGTCTTGCCGTGCGTGCCCGCGACCGCGATGCCCTGCTTGCCGAGCATGACCGAGGCCAGCACCGCCGCCCGGTGCATGATCGGGATGCCGCGCTGCCCGGCCGCCACGATCTCCGGGTTGTCCAGCTTGATCGCCGTGGGCGTGCGGACGACCGTGTCCGCCCCCTCGACGTTGGCCGGGTCGTGGCCGAGGTGGATGACCGCGCCGAGCGCGGCCAGCTCGTCGAGTTGCGGCGAAGCCGCCTGGTCGCTGCCGGACACCGCGACGCCGCGGGCCAGCAGGATGCGCGCGATCCCCGACATCCCCGCGCCGCCGATCCCGACGAAGTGCACGCGTCCCAGTTGCCCGACGGGCACCGCCGCTTCCGGCGTCACCAGGCCCATGTCCCGCTCCTCAGCTCGCTTCGCATGTCCGATCGCTCACCACCGGCGCCGTCCGCCGCCACGGCTGTCGCCGTGCACGATGTCGAGCACCACGTCCGCCAGATAGCGGTCGGCGTCGCGCCGGCCGACCCCGGCCGCCGCGTGCGACATGGCGGCGACCAACTCGGGGTCGAGCAGCAGTGGCAGCAGCGTCTCGGTGATCCAAGCCGGGCTCAGCGCGGCGTCGTCCACGATGATCCCGCCGCCGGCCTGCTCGATCGGCGCGGCGTTCAGCCGCTGCTCGCCGTGGCGTTGCGGGAGCGGGACGTAGGCCGCGGGCAGGCCGACCGCGGTGAGCTCGGCGCACGTCATCGCGCCCGCCCGGCACAGCGCGAAGTCCGCGGCCGCGTAGGCGGCGTCCATGCGGTCCAGGTAGGGCAGGGTGACGTACGGCGTTTCCCCGCCCGGGGGCGGCACGGCCAGGTCCGAGCGCGGCCCGACGATGTGCAGCACCTGGATGCCCGCGTGCCGGATCCAGTCCGAGGCCGCGAGCGTTGCCAGGTTCAGCGACCTGGCGCCCTGCGAGCCGCCGGTGACCAGCAGCACCGGGAGGTCGGGGCGCAGGCCGAAGTGGGCACGCGCCTTGTCGGCGAGCGCGAGCCGGTCAAGGCCGGCGATCTCGCGGCGGATCGGTATGCCGATGCAGGTGGCGTGCGGCAGCCGGGTGGCGGGCTGCCCGGTGAAGACGTGGCGGGTCAGCCGCACCCCGATGCGGTTGGCCAGGCCCGGCCGCGCGTTGGCCTCATGAACCACGATCGGGACGCGGCGGCGGCGCGCGGCCAGGTACGCGGGCGTGGCCACGTAGCCGCCGAACCCGACGACCACGTCGGCGCGTACCTCATCCAGCACCTCGGTCGCGGCGCCGACCGCGGCGCCGAGCCGGCCGGGCACCGACAGCAGCTGCGGGTCCAGCGAGCGGGGCAGCGGAACGGCGGGAATGAGCTCGAGGTCGTAGCCGCGCAGCGGCACCAGCCTGGTCTCCAGGCCGCGCTCGGTGCCGAGGCAGGTGATCAGCAGGCGCGGATCGGCACGCCGCAACGCGTCCGCCAGGGCGAGCGCGGGCTCGATATGACCCGCGGTGCCGCCACCCGCGAGGACGACGCTCATCGACTGCCTCACCACCCCTTGTCGTCATGGGGCCGCTTGCCGGGCTCAGCCGGGACTGCGGCGCCCGGCCAGGCCAAGCCAGCTTAGGGCGCGCAGCAGCGGGCCGGGGCCAGCAGCGGCGAGTGCCTGGGCGGCGCCGGGCTCGCGCTTAGCGAACGACATCAGCATGCCGAGCGCGACCATGGTCACCAGCAGGGAGGACAGGCCGGCCGAGACGAGGGGGAGCGGCACGCCGGTGATCGGCAGCGTCCCGATGACCGCACCGATGTTGACCAGCGCCTGAACCACGATCCAGGCGGTCGCGGCCGCCGCGGCCAGGCGCATGAAGGTGTCCGGCACGCGCCGTGCGATCCGCAGGCCCGCGTAGGCCAGGCCGCCGTACAAGAACGTTACGCACAGCGTGCCGACCAGCCCGAGTTCCTCACCGATGATCGCGAAGATGAAGTCGGTGGTGGCGTTGGGCACCCAGCCCCACTTCAGCTTGCCCGCGCCAAGACCGACGCCGAACCAGCCGCCCGAGCCGACCGCGTACGTGCCCTGCAGCGTCTGCCAGCCGTTCGTCAGCGCCTTCGCCTGCGGGTGCAGGAAGCTCATGATCCTGTCCACCCGGTAGGAGGCCACGATCGTCAGCACGAGCAGCGCGAACCCCATCAGGCCGAGCATGCCGATGAACAGCCGGGCCGGCGTGCCGATCACCCAGAGCAGGGCGAGGAAGATCACCAGCAGGATGAACGTGGTGCCGAGGTCGTCGCCGAGCATCACCAGCATGCTGAAGATCGCCACCCCGGGCAGCAGCGGGATCAGCAGGTGCTTCCACTCGCTGAGCTGGCCCGCCTTCTCCTTGCGGGCGAGCAGGTCGGCGCCCCAGAGCACGAACGCGAGCTTGGCGAACTCGGACGGCTGCACCTGGAACCCCATGATCACGATCCAGCGCTCGCCGCCGTCCACCGTCTGGCCCATGACCAGGACCAGCATGAGGCCCAGCACGGACAACGCGACCATCGGGTAGGCCGCGGCGCGGAACAGCGTCGGCGACGACCGCGCGGCGATCCACATCAGCGGCAGCCCGATCACCACGCCGGCCAGTTGCTTCTGGAACCCGCCGTAGGGCGACCCGCCCTGCGCGATGGCCTGGGCCGACGAGGTGGACAGCACCATGACGAGCCCGAGCGCGATCAGCAGGATCGTGATGCCCAGGACCAGGTAGTAGGACGTCAGCGGGCGGTCCAGCAGCCGCAGGCCAGACGTCACCCGGCCGCGCGCCGACCGCGCCGCCCCGGCCGCGCCAGTGCCCGCGCTGACCGTGGTATCCGCGCTCGTCGTGGTGTGGGCGCTCACCGCGACCCGGCCAGCCGCCGGACCGCGTCGGCGAACGCGTCACCGCGCGCCGGGTAGTCGCGGAACATGTCGAACGACTGCGCGGCCGGGGCCAGCAGCACCGTGTCACCGGGCCGGGCCAGCCGCGCGGCCTCCGCCACAACGAGATCCATGGCACCAGTGTCGGTGCGGACAGCCTCGACGACCGGGACATCCGGGGCGTGTCGCGCCAATGACCGCGCGATCACCTCCCGGTCCGCCCCGAGCAGCACCGCGCCGCGAAGCCGCGGCGCGGCCGAGCCGACGAGCCGGTCGAGGTCGGCCTCGGCCCCGCGGAACAGCCCGCCGGCCACCCACACCACCGACCGGTAGGACGCGAGCGCCGCCGCGGCCGCGTGCGGGTTGCTCGCCTTGGAGTCGTCGACGTAGTCCACCCCGGCGACGCTGGCGACCAGGCTCATCCGGTGCGGCTCGGGCTGGAAGGCCTTCAGCCCGGCGCAGATCGCCGCCGCCGGCGCGCCGTAGGCGCGGGCCAGGGCCGCCGCGGCCAGCGCGTCGGCCACGTTGTGCGGCCCCTGCGGCCGGACGTCGGCCACGTCGGCCAGCGCGGTGGTTTCTGTGGGGTCTTCACTGAACGCGCGGTCCAGCAGGGCGCCGCCGGCCACGCCAAGCTCACCCGGGCCCGGAGGGCCCAGCCGGAAGGCCACGACGCGGGCGGTGCCGGGCGCGAGCGCGGCCAGTTCCCGGGTGCGGGCGTCCTCGCCGTTGCAGACCGCGACCGTGCCGGGCGCGTAGATGCGCCCCTTGGCCTGCGCGTAGGCCTCGATGTCACCGTGCCAGTCCAGGTGGTGCGCGGCGATGTTCAGGATCACGGCGGCCAGCGGCCGCAGGGACATGCTCCAGTAAAGCTGGAAGCTGGACAGCTCGACCGCGAGGACCGGGTAGGGGTCGGGCTCGGTGACCGCCTCGATGATCGGCAGGCCGACGTTGCCCGCGGCCAGAGCGCGGTACCCGGCCGCGCCGAGCATGGACGCGAGCATCCGCACCGTCGTGGTCTTTCCGTTGGTCCCGGTCACCCCCAGCCAGTCCTGCCTCCGGCCGCCCGGCAACTCCGGGCGCAGCCGCCAGGCCAGTTCGACGTCGCCGATGACCGGGACGCCCGCCGCGGCGGCCGCGGCCACGACCGGCGTGCCCGGCCGCCATCCGGGCGTGGTGACCACGAGGCCGGTCCCGGCGGGCAGCCGCGGCTCCGGGGTCAGCTCGACGGTGACGCCGAGCCCGGCGAGTTCGCCCGCGACCTGACGGTTGGCCTCGTCGTCGCGGCCGTCCAGCGCGGTGACCAGCGCACCTCGGGTGGCCAGGGCCCTGGCCACCGGGACGCCGGAGATGCCGAGCCCGTTGACGCACACCCGAAGCCCGGCCAGGCGGCCGACGAGGCCGGCCACCTGATCGCTGCGTCGCCCCTCGGCCCGCACCGGCTACACCGGGAGCCAGGCCACGTAGAAGATGCCGAGGCCGGCCGCGATGAACAAGCCTGCGATCAGCCAGAACCGGACCACGATCGTGGTCTCGGCCCAGCCGAGCAGCTCGAAGTGGTGCTGCAGCGGTGCCATCCGGAAGACCCGGCGACCGGTCATCTTGAACGATCCCACCTGGATGATCACCGAGAGGATGATGACCACGAACAGGCCGCCCAGGATCACCAGCAGGATCTGGGTCTTGGTGCATACCGCGAGCCCGGCGAGCACGCCCCCGAGCGAGAGCGAGCCGGTGTCGCCCATGAAGATCCTGGCCGGCGGCGCGTTCCACCACAGGAAGCCGAAACAGGCACCAAGCACGGTCCCGGCCACCACGGCCAGGTCCAGCGGATCTCGGACCGGATAGCACTGCGGGGCCAGGTTGACCGTGCAGTCGTTCTTCAGCTGCCAGATCCCGATCAGCACGTACGCGGCGAGGACCAGGATCGTCGCGCCGGTGGCCAGCCCGTCGAGCCCGTCGGTCAGGTTCACCGCGTTCGACCAGCCCGAGATCATCAGGACGATCCACAGCACGAACGGCAGCACGCCGATCGCCGGGCCGAAGTCGCGCAGGAACGAGATGTGCGCGTCGGCCGGGGTGATGTCCACCTTGTCCGGGTGACGCAGCACCTCGACCGCGAACACCGCGCCGACGACGGCCTGGCCGGCCAGCTTGGCCCCGCTGCGCAGGCCGAGGCTGCGCTGTTTGTAGATCTTGATGAAGTCGTCGATGAAGCCGACCGCGCCCAGGCCGGTCATCAGGGCCAGCACGAGCAGGCCCGACATCGTCATGGGGTCGTTGGTCAGCACGTGCCCGCACACGTACCCGATCAGCGTGGCGATCACGATGACCGTCCCGCCCATGGTCGGCGTGCCCTGCTTGGTCAGGTGCGCGGTCGGGCCGTCCGCCCTGATCTCCTGGCCGATCCCGCGCCGGGAGAAGACCTTGATCGCGAACGGCGTGCCGAACAGCGCCAGCACCATCGCGACGGCGGCCGACAGGAGAATGGTCTTCACAGCGGCATCTCCCCGGTCAGCGCCAGCGCCACCCGTTGCAGGTTCTCCGCGCGGGCGGCCTTGACCAGCACCACGTCGCCGGGCCGGGCCAGGCGCTCGACCGCGGCGACCGCCGCCTCCGCGTCGGGCACCTGCAGCAGGTCGCCGCGCCAGGACGGCTCGGCCTTGGCTCCGGCCAGCATCGGGGTGGCCTCGTCGCCGACCACGATCAGCGCGGCCAGGCCCGCGCGGGCCGCCTGCCGCCCCACCTGCTCGTGCAGGGCCTGCGCCCGCTCGCCCAGCTCGGCCATGCGGCCGAGCACCGCGAGTGCGCGGCCGCCGCTGGCCATCACGGCCAGGGCCGACAGCGCGGCGGCCATCGCCTCCGGGCTGGCGTTGTAGGCGTCGTTGAGGATCGTCACCCCGTCGCCGCGGCGGGTGACCTCCATCCGCCACCGGCTGCGGGCCTCGGCCGCGGACAGCCCGGCGGCCACGGCCGCGGCGTCCATGCCGAGCTGGCCGGCCAGGGCCGCGGCGGCCAGCGCGTTGGCCACGTTGTGCTCGCCGAGCAACCGCAGCGCCACCGGGGCCGAGCCGTCTGGCGCGTGCAGCGTGAAGGCGGGCCGGCCGGCCTCGTCGACCGAGATGTCCTCGGCGCGGACGTCGGCGCCAGGCGCGCGGCCGAACGTCACCACCCGGGCCGCGGTCCGCCCGGACATGGCCAGCACCCGCGGGTCGTCGGCGTTGAGCACGGCCACGCCGTCGGCGGGCAGCGCCGCGGGCAGCTCGCCCTTGGCCTGCGCGACCTCGTCGAGCGTGCCGAACTCGCCCGCGTGCGCGTGCCCCACGCACAGCACGGCGCCCAGGCGCGGCGGGGAGATCCGGCAGAGCTCGGCGATGTGACCGGGCCCGCGTGCGGACATCTCGGCCACCAGGTACCTGGTCTCGCCGGTCACCCGCAGCACGGTGAGCGGGTGGCCGATCTCGTTGTTGTAGGAGGCCTGCGGCGACACCGTGGGCCCGAGCGACTCGATCAGCTGGGCGGCCAGGTCCTTGGTGGTGGTCTTCCCGGCCGAGCCGGTGATGGCGGCGACGGTCAGGCGGGGCAGGCGGCGGACCACCGCCGTCGCCAGCGCGGCCAGCGCGGCGGTCACGTCGGGAACGACCAGCGCGGGCACCCCCACGGGCCGGGCCGCGAGCACCACCGTGGCCCCGGCGCCGACCGCCGCGGACGCGAACGCGTGCCCGTCGGCGCGCAGCCCGGGCAGCGCGGCGAACAGGGCGCCGGGCCCGGCCTTCCTGGAGTCGATGACCACCGGCCCGGTGACGATCGCGCCGGGGTCAGGGACCAGGTCGGCCGAGGCGCCGGTGATCGCGGCGATCTCGGCTACCGACAGCGGGATCACGGCTCCCCCGCCTCGTCGAGCGCGGCTCCGCCTGCGGAGGCCACGCGGCGGGTGATCGCCTCGGCCGCCATTTCGCGGTCGTCGAAGGGCAGGACCGAGGTGCCCGTGTACTGGCCGCGCTCGTGTCCCTTGCCGGCGACCAGGACCACGTCTCCCTTGGCCGCCCGGCCGATGGCCAGATCGATCGCGGCGGCCCGGTCGGGTTCGACGATCACGTGCCCGCGGTCGCGGGCGGGGACGGTCAGCGCGCCGGAAAGCATCTCGGCCAGTATGCCGAGCGGATCCTCCGAGCGCGGGTTGTCGCTCGTGAAAACGGCCACATCGGCCAGCCCGGCCGCGGCCTCCCCCATCAGCGGGCGCTTGGCGCGGTCCCGGTCCCCGCCGCAGCCGAGGACGATCGTGAGATTGCCCAGCGTGACCGGGCGCAGGGCCTCGAGCACGGCCCTGACCGCGCCGGGCTTGTGGGAGTAGTCGACGAACACAGTGAAATCCTGGCCGGCTTCGACCCGCTCCAGCCGCCCGGGTACGCCCGGGCAGGCGGCGACCCCGGTCACCGCGGTGGCGATGCTCACGCCCGCCTCGACCAGGCCCACGATCGCGGCCAGCGCGTTGGCCACGTTGAACGGGCCGGGCAGGGCGACGGAGGCGTCGGCCTCGACGCCGCCGGGCCCGATGACCCGGAACGAACTGCCGTCCGCCCCGCTGCGCACGTCGGCCGCGCGCCAGTCCGCGCCGGGGTTCCCGGCCGCGGAGTAGGTGGTGAGCGGGATCTGAGGGGTAGCGGCCAGGATCCGGCCGTGCTCGTCATCGATGTTGACGACCCCGGCGCGCGCGAATTCCGGGGTGAACAGCCTGGCCTTGGCCGCGAAGTAGGCGTCGATGGTCTCGTGGAAGTCCAGGTGATCCTGGGACAGGTTGGTGAACACGGCCACGTCGTAGGAGGTGCCGGCGACGCGGCCGAGTGACAGGGCGTGGCTGGAGACCTCCATGGCCGCCGCGGTCACGCCCTGCTCGGCCATGGCGGCCAGCATCGCCTGCACGTCGGTGGCCTCCGGGGTGGTGAGCGCGCTGTCGGCGACCATGTCGCCGACGCGGGTCTGCACGCCGCCGATCAGGCCGGTCAGGTGGCCCGCCGCCC
The DNA here is from genome assembly GCA_036267555.1 of Streptosporangiaceae bacterium. Lineage (GTDB taxonomy): Bacteria > Actinomycetota > Actinomycetes > Streptosporangiales > Streptosporangiaceae > JASHPR01. Next base: position 9,212 of record DATAVV010000396.1, read on the forward strand.
GCAGCCCGGATTCGACCAGGAACGTCGTGGTGGTCTTGCCGCTGGTCCCGGTCACGCCGATCAGCGACAGTTTCCCCGACGGGTGGCCGTAGATCCACGAGGCGATCTCGCCCAGCCGGGCCCGCGGGTCACCGACCACGAACACCGGCAGGCCGGCCCGGATCGCGAGTTCCTTGCCCGCGGGGTCGGTCAGGATCGCCGCGGCCCCGGCCGACGCGGCCTGGGCGCAGAAGCGGGCGCCGTGATGGGTGGCGCCGGGCAGCGCGGCGTACAGGTCACCGGGGTGCACGCGGCGTGAGTCGTGCGTGATCCCGGACACCCCGCGAGATCCGGGGATGGACAAGGGGCCTGGCGCGTCCCGGCCGGCGGTCCTCGCGCCGAGCAGCCCCGCGAGGCCCCCGAGCGGGCGCACGGGGACGCGGCGAGGACGCAGATCCGCTGGCACGGGCCGAGATTACCTCTGTTCGACGGGGCATGAGCGCAGCGCGCGCGGACTGATCACGGCCGGGTCAGCCGGATATGTGGGCGCTTGCCGCCATCAGGCGGTATGCGCAGCGTCTGCAGCGCGAACTTCGTTACATGGTAGAAGACCGGGCCCGCGATCTGGTCACCGAAGAAGCCCCCCTTCTTCGGATCCTGGACGTTGACCGCCACCACAAGCTGCGGGTCGGACGCCGGGGCGATGCCGATGTAGCTCGACCCGTACTGGCACAGGCAGGTCTGCCCCGGGGCCGCCTCCTGGGCGGTGCCGGTCTTGGACGCGATCGAGTACCCGCGGATCTCGCCCCACGGCTCGCCGCCCTCGGCGTCGACCACGGGGACCTGCTGCAGGATCGTCATGAGCTCGCTCGCGGTCTTCGGCTGCAGCACCCTGCTTTTACGCGGCGCGGGCGCGGGCGTGAACTCCCCGCTGCCGCTGGTGGTGCCCGCGACGATGGACGGCTGGACCCGGACCCCGTGGTTCGCGATCGTGGCGTACACGCTGGCCATCTGGACCGCGTTCGCGGCCACGCCCTGGCCGAACGACAGCGTGTAGCGGGTGTCCCCCGACCACTGGGCGGGCGGCGGCAGCAGCCCCTGGCTCTCGCCCGGCAGCCCGAGCCCGGTCGGCTCGCCGAGCCCGAACGCCTTCAGGTACTGGTACTGGACCTGCGGGCTGACGTGCTGGACCACCTGCACCATGCCGTCGTTGAGCGAGTTGGCCAGGATGCCCGCGATCGTGTAGCGCTGCGTGGGATGTGACTCGCCGTCGTGGAACGAGAACCCGTCGATGTTGATCTGGTCCGGCACCGTGTAGGTGGTCGTCGGCGTCTGGCCGCCCCGCTCGAGCGCGGCGGCCACGGTGATGGCCTTGGCCGTGCTGCCCGGCTGGAACACGTTCTGCACGCCGATGTCGGCGGTGGCGGCCTCGCTTTCCGGGTGGGCCGGGTTGAACGTCGGGTACTGCGCGAGCGCGAGAATCTGGCCGGTGTGCGGCTGCATCACCACGACCGAGCAGTTCTGGGCCTTGGTCGCCTTGACCTCGGCGGCGCACTCCTGCTCGGCGTACCACTGGATGTCGGCCTGGATCGTCAGCTTCAGGCTGCCCGCGGGCACGGGCGGATCGATGATGTTCTCGGTCTGCGGGATGGGCTGCTGCGTCGGGCCCAGTTCGACCTCCTCGCGGCCGTCGCGCCCGGACAGCAGCGGGTTGTAGTTCTGCTCGAGCCCGGCCACGCCGCTCAGGTCGCCCGCGCTGTCGGGGTCGGTGAAGCCGATCAGGTTCGCGGCGAGATCCCCGTTCGGGTAATCCCGGGAGTAGGACCCGGTCTCGGCGACGCCGGCCAGCCCGAGGGCGGCGATCCGGGCCCCGGCCGCCGCCGGGACGGTGGCCTTGAGCACCACGTACTGGGGTGAGCTGGGGTGGCCGAGCCGGGCCCGGATGGCCGATGCCGTCATGCCCAGCGGCCCGGCCAGCGCGGCGGCGTACTGCGCGCGCTTGGCCGGCGGTATCTGGGCCGGGTCGGCGTAGATCTTGTCGGTCTGCACGGTCATCGCGAGGACCGTGCCGTCGCTGCTGGTGATCGAGCCCCGCAGGACCGGGATCGAGATCGGCTGCGGGGCCAGCATCTGCTGCTGGGCCAGCGACCGGTACTGCGTTCCGTGCAGGGCCTGAAGCTGCACCGGCCGGGCCGCGAACAGCACGAGGACCAGCCCGAAGCACATCAGCGAGATCGTGAGGCGGCCGCCGGACCCGGCCCGGCGCAGCGCGGGACGGGGCGTAAAGGGACGGGGCCGTCCCGGCCGGTCGGACCCGCGGCGGTCGCCCGCCCGCCCGCCCCCGCCACGGCCCGCCCCTCCGTAGCCGGTGCCGCCGCGGCCGGCGGCCCGGGCCGCCG
>DATAVV010000397.1:0-2687 GCA_036267555.1 Streptosporangiaceae bacterium
CGCGGCAGGAACGACTCGAACATGTGGCTGTAGGGCACCTTCGCGTTCAGGAACTCCGGGTCAAGCTCGGTGACCTTGGCCCGCGGGTTGAAGAACCAGCGGTCGTACGACATCGAGATCCGGTCGCCGTAGCCGCGCTCGACCAGTTCGGCCACCCGCTCGGCCAGCAGGCCGTCGAGCTGGTCGGTGCTGTCGTGCTTCCACGGGATGCCGACGTGGTCCACGTTGACGGTCGCGCCCCGGTCGCAGATCTCGATGACCTGCTCGATGTCGCGGGGCTTGATGAACGCGTGCCCGATGATCACCTTGCTCAGGTCCGCGCCCTCCTCGGCCAGCAGGTCGAGCTGCTCGATGCCCGGGTTGGTCACCGCGTAGTCGTTCGGGTCGGTGTGCGTGTTGATCGCGCAGCCCACGGCCTGCTGCGCGCGGGCGGCGGCGCGGATGATCCGGTCCTCGATCTTGGTGATCCGCCGGCCGTTCGGGCCGACGGGGCTGGGCTCGGTGGACACGCCCTCGCCGCCGGTCGCGATCTTGATGGCCCCGGCCCTGATCCCGGTCTGGCGGGACTGGAAGATCATGCCCTCGGTGAGGTCGGTGATGAAGAAGCCGGTGAGTTCCTCGACGGTCTGCCGCCGCCAGTAATAGGGAATGCCCATCGTCTCCGGGAAGAACCCGGTGATCGCGATCACGTTCACGCCGCTGCGCTCCGAGACCGCCCGCATCAGCGGCGGGTGCCGGTACACCTCGACCGGCGTCATCTCCACGATCGTGGTGATGCCGTTCTCCTCGCGGCCGGCGGCGGCCACCGTGGCCACCTGGTCCGCGATCTGCTCGAAGTCGAACTGCGTGCGGTGGTCCAGGTCGGCCCCGGGGTACGCGTAAAGGATGTGTTCGTGCGCCAGCGTCACCCCGGCCTGCTCGGAGGGGACGTCGCCTAGCACCGTGCGGATCACTGCCACCTAGGGTTCCCTTCTTGGTTGCGGCCGGGCGCCGGGCCTCACGGCTGGCGGGCCGGGACCGAGACGGCCCGGTAGTTCGCGTTGGCCGGGCCCGCGGGTGCCATCTTCAGCTCGGCGGGCACCGAGTGGCCGGCCCGGGAGACGCGGCCGGCGGCCGCGGGCCAGGAGTGGCCGTCGCCGCGGCCGGCCGGCGGCTCCCGCAGGGCCGCGGCGATCTCGGCGCAGAACACGGGCAGGTCGTTGGGCAGCCGCGAGGTGATCAGGTTGCCGTCGCGGACCACGGGCGCGTCGATGTAGTCGGCGCCCGCGCTGAGCACGTCGTCGCGGATGATCGGCACGCAGGTGAGCCGGCGCCCGCGGGCGAGCCCGGCCGAGACCAGGACCCAGCCCGCGTGGCAGATGGCGGCGACGACGGTCCCGTTCTCGTGGGTCTTGCGCACCAGGTCCAGCAGCGGCTGCGAACGGCGCATGCCCTCGGGGGCGAAGCCGCCCGGGATGATCAGCGCGTCCACGTCGTTCGGGTCGATCTCCTCGACCGACGCGTCGGAGCGGACCGGGTAGCCGATCTTGCTGGCGTACAGGCCGCCGCGGGCGGGCGAGGCCACCACGACGTCGGCGCCGGCCTCCCGGAACCGCAGCACCGGATACCACAGTTCCAGTTCCTGGTACTGGCTCTCGGCCAGGACCAGGATGCGGGCGCCGCGCAGGTGCGGCTCGGCCGGAGCCCCGGCCGCGGCCTTGACCTGGGCGGGCAGGTCGTCAGGGTCGCCGGTCACCAGCACCGTCTGGCCGCGGTTCGCGGTCAGGTGCTCGGTCTGCGGCGACGTGGCCAGCCGCCGGCCGGCCTCGCCGCCGGGCGCGACCACCAGGTCCGGCTCGGCCGCGGCCGCCGCCGCGAGGTCGGTGTCCGGGATCACCGGGTAGCCGAGCGTGCTGACGTAGGTCTCGCCGGCCACGGGGCCGGCCACCGACACCTCGGCGCCGAGTTCACGCAGGCGCAACAGCGGATACCAGAACGCGAGTTCGTGGTACCCGTCCTCCACCAGCACGGTCGCGCGCAGGGGCCGGCCGCGCCCGGCTTGCGTTGTCATTCCGGACGCGGTCATTCCACACACCCCGGGAGGTAGTCGGGAGCCACCGAGAACACGCAGCGCGCGGGCTCGTGGGACATGTTGTAGAAGGAGTGGCGGGTTCCCTCCGGGATCCGGCAGCCGTCCCACGCGCTCAGTTCCACCCAGCGGCGGGTCTCGGGGAACTCGATGTGCAGGTTGCCTTCCTCCAGGAAGATCACCTTGTCGCCCTGGTGGCTGAACTCGCTGCTGCGCTGGCCGCCCAGGAACTCGATCTTCCCGACGGTCATGTGCTCGGTGCTGGCCAGGATGCCGACCAGGATCTCCCGGCCGCGGGTGGCGCCCTCCAGGCGCCACAGGATGTCGGCCTCGCGGATCGCCCACATCGTCTGGCCCTTGGCGGCCTCCTCGGCGGCCATGGGCCAGCGCCCCAGCAGCTCATCCCGGCCGTGCTTGTACGGAGGCGCGATGTTCTCCCTGGCCCGCGCGTAGGCACCGCCGGTGCCGGTCTTCGGCGAGGGCTGGAAGAACTCCAGCATGCGCAGTTGGCGATTGCTGTAGTTCCACTGGTGGTGCCAGGTGTCCTTGCGGAAGAACGCGGCCTCGCCCGGGTTGATCACGAGTACCTCGCCGGTCACCGGGTTGGCCTGCACCATCT
>DATAVV010000398.1:0-3622 GCA_036267555.1 Streptosporangiaceae bacterium
CGACCCGGACGAGGACATCTTCGGCCGCGGCAAGATCGAGGACTTCACCTGGAAGGGCATGCTGGACATGGCCACCTGCACCGAGTGCGGGCGCTGCCAGTCGCAGTGCCCGGCCTGGGTGACGGGCAAGCCGCTGTCCCCCAAGATGCTGATCCTCGACCTGCGCGACCACGCGTTCGCCAAGGCCCCCTACCTGCTGGCCGACTCGGACGAGGCCAGGGAGAAGCTGCCCGACGCGGTCAAGGCCGAGGCCGAGCGGCCCCTGGTCGGCGACTCGGCCGCGAACGGCGTGATCGACCCCGACGTGCTGTGGTCGTGCACGAACTGCGGCGCCTGCGTGGAGGAGTGCCCGGTCGACATCGAGCACATCGACCACATCTCCGACATGCGCCGGCACCAGGTGCTGATCGAGTCCGCGTTTCCCACCGAGGCGTCCTCGATGCTGAAGAACCTGGAGAACAAGGGCGACCCGTGGGGGATGGGCGGGGCCAGACGGCTGGAGTGGGCCGAGGGCCTGGACTTTGAGGTGCCGGTCGTGGACGGCCCGATCGGCGACGACGTCGAGTACCTGTTCTGGGTGGGCTGCGCCGGGGCGCTGGAGGACCGGGCGCGCAAGACGACGCGGGCGATCGCCGAGTTGCTGCACACCGCGGGCGTCTCGTTCGCAATCCTGGGGCCGGCCGAGACGTGCACGGGCGACCCGGCGCGGCGGATCGGCAACGAGTTCGTGTACTCGATGCTCGCCCAGCAGAACATCGAGACGCTCAACGAGGCCGGGGCGCGCAAGATCGTGGCCAGTTGCCCGCACTGCTTCAACACGCTGGCCAACGAGTACCCGCAACTCGGCGGCAACTACGAGGTGATCCACCACACCCAGTTGCTGGCGCGCCTGGTGTCCGAGGGCAAGCTGACGCCGGTCAACCCGGTCGAGGAGAAGATCACCTACCACGACCCCTGCTTCCTGGGCCGGCACAACCGGATCTTCACCGCGCCGCGGGAGATCATGGAGCAGGTGCCCGGCGTCCGGGCCCAGGAGATGCACCGCTGCAAGGAGCGCGGGTTCTGCTGCGGCGCGGGCGGGGCGCGGATGTGGATGGAAGAGCGGATCGGCAAGCGGATCAACACCGAGCGGATCGACGAGGCGCTCGGCACCGACCCGGACACGATCTCCACCGGCTGCCCGTACTGCATGGTCATGCTCGGGGACGCGGTCAGCGCCAAGAAGAGCTCCGGCGAGGCCAAGGAGACGCTCGAGGTGGTCGACGTGGCGCAGTTGCTGGCCCGGTCGGTGCGGGCCCCGGTCCCGGCGGATGACAGTTCGGGGGACGGCGCGGCGGCTGGCCCCGAGCCGGGCTGAGGCCGGCTGGCGCCCCGGTGGACTCCAGGCGCGCTGAGTCGTTCAGCGACGGCGTCTTCGCCGTCGCGATCACGGTGCTGATCTTCAACCTGCTGCCGGTCGGCCAGGACGTGCTCAGCTACCGCGTGCTGGGCAGCGCCTGGCCGCAGTACTGCGCGTACGTGGTGAGCTTCCTGACCATCGGCATCATGTGGATGAACCACCACACCCTGTTCGGGCACGTGCGGCGCATCGACCGGCCACTGCTCGTGCTCAACCTGCTGCTGCTCATGGGCATCGTCGCGATCCCGTTCCCCACGGCGCTGGTGGCCGAGCACCTGACCGGCCCGCACCGGTCGGGCGGCCCGGCCGCGGCCGTCGTCTACGGGGTCGTCATGATCGTGATCTCGGTGTTCTACAACGCCTTCTTCGCGTACCTGGTCCGGCACGCCGAGGCCCTGGGCTCGCGGAGCACCGGGCAGGGACTCCGCGACAAGGTCCCGCAGATCGGCAGCGGCGCGAACCCCGTGGCGCGCATCCCGCGCTGGAGCGTGGGCCTGTTCGGCTACCTGGCCGGGGTGCTGATCGCCGCCTTCTGGTCCGCGACCGCCGCGCTGGCGGTGTACGGGGCGCTGGCGGTCTACTACCTGTTCAACCACCTGCCCGACCCGGTCGCCGCCGACGAGCCAGCCCCCGGTGAGGCGGCCCCCGGTGAGCCGGGGCCCTGGCATCCATGATCCCGGAGCAAGATGTGCGTATATGACGCGTTTTGGTTCGGGATCATGAGGGAGCGGCGCGGGTCGGGAGCCAGATGCGGACCCGGGTGCCGCGGCGCGGCCAGGACTCGAGCGTGGCCTGGCCGCCGTGCGCGTGCGAGATGGCCTGAACGATCGACAGTCCCAGCCCGCTGCCCCGGGCCTCGTCGCCGCCATCGGCCCCGGCCTCGCCACCGCCGTCCGCGCGTTCCGGGGCGCGGTGGAACCGGTCGAAGGCCCGGGCCGCGTCCTCGTCGGACATGCCCGGGCCCGCGTCGGCCACCTCGAGCAGGACCCCGCCGGTCAGCGCGCCGAGTCGCACCGCCACCGGTGTGGTCACCGGCGTGTGCGCGCGGACGTTGCCGAGCAGGTTGGCCAGGACCTGACGGATCCGGGGCTCGTCCACCACGGCGACCAGCCGCGGCGGCGCCTCGGCCCGTACCGGGCGCCCGGGCTCGACCGCGACCGCGTCGGCCACCGCATCGCGCACCACGCCGGCCAGGTCGGTCTCGGTCAGGTCGAGCGAGGAAGTGCGGTCCAGCCGGGCCAGTTCCAGCAGTTCGGCCACGAGCGTGCTCATCCGCTGCGCCTCCTGCTCGATCCGGCGCATGGCGTTCGGAAGCTGGTCGGGGCCGAGCGCGCCCTGGCGGTAAAGCTCGGCGTAACCGCGGATGGTGGTCAGCGGGGTGCGCAGCTCATGCGAGGCGTCAGCGGCGAACTCGCGCACCTTCTGCTCGGAGCGCAGCCGCGCGCCGAACGCCTGCTGGATCCGGTCGAGCATCGTGTTGATGGCCGACCCGAGCCGGCCCACCTCGGTGCGGTCGTCCGCCTCGGCGACCCGTGCGGTGAGGTCGCCCCGCGAGGTGATCTCGTTGGCCGTGCTGGCCATCTGGTCCAGCGGGGCCAGGCCGCGGCGGATCAGCCAGCCACCCCCGATCGCGAGCAGGGCGACCAGCGCCCCGCCGGTGATCAGTTCCGCGATGATGACCCCGTCGACCTGGGTGCGCACCACGTCGGCGGGCCGGGCCACCACGAGGACGTTCCGGCCCGGCGGCAGCGGCGAGCGGTTGTTGGTGCCCCCGGCGGTGAGCCGCCACACGGCACGCACCTTGGGCCCGCCGGGAAGGGAGATCGTGAACGGGGTCATCCGGGGCCGGCTGCCAAGGAACGCCGAGGCCTGGTTCTTGCTGACGAGCTCGCGCAGCGCTGTGACCAGCTCGTTCCCTGTCGCAGAGCTCGGGCTGACCAGGCCGACCTGCCCGGTGCGCCGGGAGATGTACGCCGTGTCGTAGTCGCCGGCGACGTTCGCTAGCTGGACCACGCTGTGGTTCGCGGTGGCCTTGAGCTCGGAGTTGAACGCGTTGCTTATGCGCGTGGTCACGATGACAGCCGTGACCACGCCCATGATGATCAGGAAGACCGTGGTCACCGCGATCAGCAGGATGAGCATCCGCGCGCGAAGCGACATCCTGTGGCCGGTCCTCATCGGCCCGCCCGGACCAGACGGGACCGGACCCCGGGCCTGTCCCGT
>DATAVV010000399.1:0-14098 GCA_036267555.1 Streptosporangiaceae bacterium
TCGGGCCAGCCTTCGGCCGGCCGTCGCGAGCTGGCACGGCCTGGTCGGCCGAAGCCCGCACGGGGTGCAGGCGCCGCATTAACCGCACCCCGCATGCCCGCGGGCCCGGCATTCCTGCGGGCTCCGGTCGGCAGCGCCGATGAATGTGCCGTTGGTGCTCGCCGGCGAGCACCAAACTTCCACCCACGCGCGTGGAACGGGCCTGCTGGGGGTGGGCGCACGCGCTGACGCCCCCTGGCGACGGGGCCGGGGGTGCCCGGGTGGCTGGTGCCGCGTTAAGGGAGATCTTTGAGTTTTTCTCGCAGTTCGTCCGCGTCCGCGTGGTGCAGGTCGTCGAGGATGGCCAGGGCCTGCTCCCAGGTACCGCGGGCGGCGGGCAGGTTACCGGCCGCGTGGCGGGTGTCGCCGAGATGGGTCAGTATCTCGGCCTCGCGGTAGCGGTCGCCCAGGTCGCGGAACGCGGCCAGGGATTGCCCGTAGTAGGTGACGGCTTCGGCGTACTGCCCCAGGTGGTGATGGGTATAGCCGAGGCTGTCCCAGGTGGCGGCCATGCCGCGCTTGCGGCCCAGCTCCTGGTACAGCGCCAGGGCCTGCCCGCAGCTGCCGAGGGCCTGCTGGTAATCGCCGAGCACGGCGTGCAGCCAGCCGATCGCGTTGAGCGCGTTGGCCTGCCCGGCCCGGTGCCCGGCCTGCCGGTACAGGCGCAGCGCGTGCTCGTCGTGACGTAGCGCCAGGGCCGGCCGGCCCTCGCCGTCGAACATCACCGACAGGTCCTGATGGGTGCGGGCCTCCCCGACGGGGTCGTCTGCCTGCCGGAACAAGCCCAGGGCCCGCGACAGCTGGGCGTGGGCCTCCTGGCCGAGGCCGGTCCGGGCACAGACGTATCCGAGTGCGCGGCGGCAGCGGGCCTCGCCGGCGCGGTCACCCAGCCGCTGCACCGCGGCCAGCGCGGCCCGCTGGGAGGACAGCCAGTCCGGCCAGCGGCCGGTCAGCTCGCAGAAGTCCACCATGGCCCAGGGGATCTGCCAGGCCTGGGTGTCCAGGCCGTGCTCGGCGGCCAGGTCCAGGGCGGAGAGCAGGACCTTGTGCTCGGCCGCGAACCAGCTCATGGCGGTCTCGTAGTCGGCCGGCTGCTCGGGCACCACCCCGGCCGCCGCGGGCCGCGGTGTGATCGGGTCCCGGCCGGGATTCAGCAGCCGGTCGGCGGCGCAGGCCGTGTGCAGGTAGTGGTCGAGCACCCGGCCCGCGGCCACGGACCGCTCCGCGGCGCTTTCGGCACTGGCCGCGGCCTCAGCGGCGTAGGCGCGCAGCAGGTCGTGCAGCGCGTACCGGCCCGGGACCGGCTCGGTGATCAGGTGGGCGCGGATCAGCTCTTGCAGTGCGCCGCGCGCCTGCGGCAGCGGCGTCCCCGCGAGGCTGGCCGCGGCCGGGACGCTGATGTCAGGGCCCCGGTGCAGGCCCAGCAGCCGGAACATCCGCGCCGCGAGCGCGGCGAGCTGCCGGTAGGACCAGGAGAACACCGCGCTCACGCTGGCCTCGTCGTCGGCGCTCAGCGCGTCGAGCCGGCTACGGGCGTGCGCCAGTTCGCGCGCCAGCCCGCCGAGGGGCAGGCCGGGATCGGCGGCCGCGCGCGCCGCGGCCACGGCCAGGGCCAGCGGCAGGCCGCCGCACAGCTCGGTCAGCTCGCGCACCGCGGCCGGTTCCCCGGCCACGCGCTGCTTGCCCAGGCGGGCCTCGAGCAGTTCGCGCGACTCGGCCTCGGTCAGCGTGTCGAGGTTGGTCAGGTGCGCGCCCTCGGCCGCGGCCAGGCTGGTCAGCTCGGTGCGGCTGGTCACCACGACCAGGCAGCCCGGGCTGCCGGGCAGCAGCGGGCGGACCTGGTCGCTGTCGAGGGCGTTGTCGAGCACCACCAGCACCCGCCGCCCGGCCAGCACGCTGCGGTACAGCGCGGCCCGGGTGTCGAGGTCGGCCGGGACCTGCTCGGGCGGCACCTCGAACGCGTCCAGAAAGCCGCGCAGCGCCTGATCGGGCGGCACCGGCTGCCCCGACGGGTCGAAGCCGCGCAGGTTCACGTACAGCAGCCCGTCGCCGAACCGCTCCGCGACCTGGCGGGCCCAGTGCACGGCCAGGGTGGTCTTGCCGACCCCGGCGGTGCCGCTGATCGCCGAGATCACCACGCTGTCTTCGGCGGTGGCGGAGTCGGCCAGCAGCGCGTTCAGGGACCGGACCTCGCCGCGCCGGCCGACCAGGCGCGGCGACGCCGGAAGCTGCCGCGGCCCGTGGCCGGCCGGGCCCGGCTCGCGATCCGCGCCCGCCCGCGTGACCGGGCCCGGCGGGGGGGACCGGCCGACGCTGGGGCCGCCCGCCGCGGGCCGGCCGGCCGTTCTCGCCGCGGCCAGGCTCAGGCCGGGATCGGCGGCCAGGATCTGCTGGTGGAGTTCGCGCAGCTCAGACCCGGGTTCCATGCCGAGCTCGCCGACCAGGGCCTGCCGTGCCGTCTGGTAGGCGGCCAGCGCCTCGGCCTGCCGCCCGGTCTGGTACAGGGCCCGCATCAGCAGCGCGTGCACCCGCTCGCGCAGCCGCTCGGCCAGCGCTAGCTGCTGCAGTTCGGGGATGACCTGAGCGTGCCGGCCGAGGTGCAGGTCGGCGGCGATCCGCTTTTCCAGGGCGGCGATCCGCATCTCGGCCAGGCGCGGCGTCTCGCTCGCCGCGAGGAGCTGGCAGGAAACGTCCACGAACGGCTGACCGCGCCACAGGGCCAGGGCGGCCCGCAACTGGAGTGCGGCCCGGTCCCACTCGCTCTTCGCGGCCGCCGCCCGCCCCATGTCGCACAGGGCCGCGAACCGGAGCAGGTCCAGCTCACCGGGGCGAGCCTCGATCAGATAGCCGGCGTCCCTGGTCTTGATCCGCGCCTGCCCTGACTCGCCCAGCGCCTGGCGCAGCCGCTTGACGTAGTTCTGCAGGGTGACGCGGGCGGAACGCGGCGGGGCGCCGTCCCAGATGAGTCCGGCCAGCTCAGAGGCGGGCACGACCTGGCCCGCGCGGACGAGCAGGACGGCCAGCACGGCACGCTGCTTGCCCTGAGGGACCGGCAGGACCGTCTCGCCAGACCTGACGACAAGCGGCCCAAGGAGACAGAACTCCACCTGTTCTCCCCACAGGTGCCATATTTCCGCCCGAAAGCCTGCAAGGACTCACGGTAGCGCGGTGCATGCGATAGCACTGCGTATTGACCTGATCGCGGCGAGCCCAGGTCAGATGCGGCTTCACCGCCCCTCTGGGCGATTACCCGGCGGCCGGCGACGGCCGCGCGAGATACTCACGGTCGTGACAGCCGATCACCCGCCAGCCCCAGATCGCAGTTCAGGTGCGGACGAGAGGCCGCTGGGCCCGGATGTCGGCGCGGACCTCGACGCGGAATGGAGCCGCGCGGTCAAGACCCTGGCCGGCGCCACGGAGATCTGCCTGGCCTGTCATATCCGGCCGGACGCCGACGCGCTCGGCTCGATGCTCGCGGTGCTGCTCGCGCTGCGCGCCCGAGGCTCGGCCCGCGTGATCGCCTCCTTCGGTGACCGGCCGTTAGTGGTACCGCGCATCCTGCGCTTCCTGCCCGGCACGGAACTGCTCAGCCCGCCGGACGCCTACCCCGAGCGGCCGCAGGTCATGGTCACCTTCGACGCGGCCAGCGCGGACCGGCTCGGCCTGCTTGACGCCTACGCCGCCCGCGCGGACGAGCTGATCGTCCTCGACCATCACGCGTCGAACACCAGGTTCGGCACGGTGAACCTCGTCGACCCGGCCGCCGCCGCCACCGCGGTGCTCGCGTTTGACCTGGTCGCCAGGCTGGGCGCGGAGATCACCCGGGACATCGCGCTCGGCCTGTACGCCGGCCTGGTCACCGACACCGGCTCGTTCAAGTACGGCGGCACCTCCCCACGGGTGCACCTGCTGGCGGCGCGGCTGCTCGAGACCGGCATCGACCCCGGCCCGGTGGCGTACGAGCTGTGGGACCGCAGCCCGTTCGCCTTCCTCGGCCTGCTGTCGGCGGTGCTGGGGCGCGCCCAGCTCGAGCGGGCCGAGGCCGGCGGCCGCGGTCTGGTGTGGACCACGGTGACCCGGGCCGACCGGGCCCGCGACGGGCTGCCGTTCGACGTGGCCGAGTCGGTCATCGACGTGGTGCGCCGGACCGAAGAGGCCGAGGTGGCGGTCGTGCTCAAGGAGGACGACGACGGGCGCTGGCAGGTTTCGGCCAGGTCCAAGGGTGCGGCCGATGTCGGCCGCGCGTGCGTGGCGCTGGGCGGCGGCGGCCATCGGATGGCGGCCGGGTTCACCGCACGGGGCCCGGCGGCCGAGGTCATGGCCGCCCTGAGGCGCCAGCTCGCGGCCGGGGCATGACCGGCCGCGGCCCGCGTCCGGCCGCGGTCAGCGGCCTGGTCATCGTGGACAAGCCGTCCGGCCGGACCTCGCACGACGTCGTCGCGCAGGTGCGGCGGCTGGCCGGTACCCGCCGGGTCGGGCACGCGGGCACCCTGGACCCGATGGCCACCGGGGTGCTGGTGATCGGGGTGGAGAAGGCGACCCGGCTGCTCGGTCACCTCGCGCTGACCGACAAGGAGTACTCGGCCACGATCCGCCTGGGCCAGGCCACCGACACCGACGACGCGGACGGCGCGACGGTGGCGCAGGCATCGGCGGCCGGGGTTTCCGACGAGGCGCTCAGCGCCGCTGTCGCCACGCTGACCAGCGAGATCCGGCAGGTCCCGCCCGGCTACAGCGCGATCAAGGTGGACGGGAAGCGCGCCTACAAGCTCGCGCGCGAGGGCGCCGCCCCGGAACTCGCCGCGAGGACCGTCACCGTGAGCGCCTTCGTCATCGAGGCCGTGCGCCGGGCCGGTGACCTGGTGGACGTGGACGCGACCGTGCGGTGCTCCAGCGGAACCTACATCCGCGCCCTGGCCCGCGACCTGGGCGCCGCGCTCGGCGTGGGCGGGCACCTGACGCGGCTGCGGCGTACCAGGGTCGGCCCGTACGACGTCGGCCAGGCGCGCACCCTGGAGCAACTCGCCGCCTCGTTCGAGGTCATCGGGCTGGCCGACGCGGCCGCGGCCGCTTTCGAGCGCCGGGACCTGACCGAGGCGCAGGCGAGCCTGGTCGCGCACGGAGGGAGGCTGCCGTCCGCCGAGCCGGGCCGCGAAGGGCCGGTCGCGGCCTTCGCCCCGGACGGCTCGCTGATCGCCCTGATGACCGAGGAGGACGACCAGGCCAGGCCGCTCGCGGTGTTCGTACCCTGACAAATGGCGTGGATCACCGCGCCGCCACCGGGCTAGCATGCCCGGGTGACTGAGACCGAGGTCGTCACCAGCGGGGACCGCCACGACCTGGACGACGAGACCCGGGCCGCACTCGGGCCGCACTCGGGGCGGGCTGGCCCGGGTTCATTTTCCACGACCCGATCAGCAAGCAGTACCTGGAAAGAGTCGAGCGCTTTTTCGGCTATTACGACATCCTGCTGCTGGCCCGGGGAGCGTGGTGGCCGGCGGCTGGGGGGTCCCGATCCGCTGGAACGGCGCGGCGGCCACGCTGCCGGACGGCGGCTATGACCGGCCTGGCGACCCAGGTGCTGACCGCGCTGCGTGAGCGCGCGGCCGGGACCGGGCTGAGCCGCGTGGTCGCCCCCGTCCGGCCGACGCTGAAGACCCGGTACCCGCTGTCGTCGATGAGCCAGTTCGCCCGGTGGACCCGTCGCGACGGGCTGCACATCGACCCGTGGATCCGCACCCACCAGCGGATGGGGGCGAGGATCCTGCGCCCGGCCCGGTGCTCCATGGTCATCACCGGCACGGTGGCGGAATGGGAGGAGTGGGCCAAGATGGCGTTCCCGCAGACGGGCCGCTATGTCGTGCCAGACGCGCTCGATCTGGTGCACATCGACCGGGCGGCCGATCGCGGGACCTACGCCGAGACCAACCTGTGGATGCGCCACCTGTAGCAGGCGGACGGCACCGAACGGCCGCCGCGGGCGGATCGCATGGCAGGCTTGGAGGGTCACGGGTGAGCGACCGCGGGGAGGATCACAGATGCACCGCTGGCAGGGTCTGGACGACGTGCCCGATGGGTGGGGTCCCTGCGTGGTCACGATCGGGGTCTTCGACGGCGTGCACCGGGGGCATCAGCGCATCGTCGGCCAGGCCACCCAGGAGGCCGCGGAGCTAGGGCTGCCGGTGGTGGTCGTGACCTTCGATCCGCACCCGGATGAGGTGGTGCGGCCGGGCTCGCATCCGCCATTCCTTTGCACCCCCCGCCGTCGCGCCGAACTGCTGGCCGGGCTGGGGGTCGACGCGGTCTGGATGCTGCCGTTCACGGCCGAGTTCTCCCGGCTCGGCCCGGACGAGTTCGTCCGGGCCGTGCTCGTGGACCGGCTGCACGCGGCCCGGGTGATCGTGGGGGAGAACTTCAGGTTCGGTCACCGTGCCGCGGGTGACGTGGCGCTGCTGGCCGAACTCGGCGAGAAGTACGACTTCACGGCCGAGGGCGTGCCGCTGCTGGCCGTGGACGGCGTGCTGATCTCCTCCAGCGAGATCAGGGAGCGGCTCGCGGCCGGGGACGCGGCAGGCGCCGCGCGCGACCTGGGCCGCCCGCACCGGGTGGAAGGCGTGGTCGTGCGCGGCCAGCAGCGGGGCCGGACGCTCGGCTTTCCCACCGCGAACCTGGAGACGCTGCCGCATACCGCGATCCCCGCGGACAGCATCTACGCCGGCTGGCTGGCCAGCCTCGGGGCCGGCGGCGCCGAGTCCGAACGCTGGCCCGCGGCGATCTCCGTCGGCACGAACCCCACGTTCGGCGACCAGGAGCGCAGCGTCGAGGCCTACGCGCTGGACCGCGCCGACCTGGACCTGTACGGCGTGCACGTGGCCGTGGACTTCCTGACCCGGCTCCGGGGGATGGTGCGGTTCGACTCCGCCGAGGAACTGATCGCGCAGATGCACCGGGACGCAGACGACGCCCGCAGGATCTGCTCCGGACGCTGACGCTGACGCCGACTCCGCGGAGGGCTCCGGTCTCGCTCATGATATGGTACATTCCACATTCATGTGGCATTACGGGTCGAAGCGGGGCAAGAGCGGTATCTCAGCCTCGGGATCGTCCGCCTCAGCGCCGGGAGCACGGGTGAAGCGGCGGTTAGTGGCCCTTGCCACCGGCGTAGTGCTGGGCCTGGGCGGCCTGGCCGCCGCGGCCGGACCGGGGACGGGGACCACGGCCAGCAGCGTCGCTGCCGCCGCGACCGTCGCGCTCCCGTCGACCAGCATCACGGTCAACGGGAGCGGCGGGGACCGGGTGTACGACGGGGTCGGCGCGATACTCGGCGGCGGCGGGAACGCCCGCTACCTGATGGACTACCCCGAGCCCGAGCGGACCCAGATCCTCGACTCCCTGTTCAAGCCCGGATACGGGGCGTCCCTGCAGTTGCTGAAGCTGGAAATCGGCGGCGGTGCGAACTCCAGCGACGGCGCGGAGCCGAGCATCGAGCCGGTCAAGGGTGAGATCGACTGCAACGCCGGTTATGAGTTCGCGATCGCCAAGCAGGCGGCGGCGCTCAGCCCCTACCTCAAGCTCTACGGGCTGCAGTGGTCGGCACCCGGCTGGGTCGGTGACGGCACCGACTCGGCATTCACCAGCGACGACATCCAGTACCTGCTCGACTGGCTCGGCTGCGCGACCCAGGACGGCCTGACGATCAGCTACCTCGGCGGCTGGAACGAGTCCGACAACGGCAGCAACGCCGCGTGGTACGCCAGCCTCCGGTCGGCCCTGAACGCGCACGGGTATTCCAGCGTCCAGATCGTGGCCGGGGACAGTTCCTGGGTGTACGCGACCAACCCGGCCAACCCGAACATCTCGATCCTCGGCGCCCACGACATCTGCGGCTACCCGACCGGGGTGGCCGGCGCCCAGACCACGTGCAGCGCCCCGTCCGCGGCCATCGCGTCCGGGCAGCCGCTGTGGGCCAGCGAACTTGGCGCGATGGACGCCGGGGCCCAGACCGGCTGCACGATCCCGTGCGCTCCGGCCATGGACCGTGCCACGGTGCGCGGGTACATCGACGCCCGGCTGACCGGTTACCTCGAATGGCCTGCGATCGACGCCATGCCTCCCGGCCTGCCGTACGAGAACCGGGGGCTGGTCACCGCCGACCAGCCCTGGTCGGGCAACTACAGCGTGAACGCGATGACGTGGGCGATCGCTCAGTTCACGCAGTTCGTGTGGCCGCCGTGGTCGGGCAACCCGGGCGGCTGGAAGTACGTCGACTCGGCCAGCGGCTTCCTGCAGGGCAACCGCGCGGACGGCTCGTACGTGACCCTGGTGCGCAGCGGCGGCAGCGACTGGAGCACGATCATCGAGACCACGAGCGCGACGGCCGCGCAGCAGGCCAGTTTCACCGTGACCGGCGGGGCCAGCGGCCTGTCCGGCGACACCGTGCACGTGTGGGCCAGCAACTTCAACTTCGCCACCGACAGCCCGTCCGCCTGGTTCGTGCAGCAGCCCGACATCACGCCGTCGGACGGCAAGTTCACGCTCACGCTGCAGCCGGGCTGGGTCTACTCGCTGACCACCACGACCGGCCAGGGGAAGGTAACCACGACCGCCCCGGCCGCAGCGAACTTCCCGCTGCCGTACTCCGACAGCCTGGCCATCTCGGGCCAGGCGGGGACGTCCGACGACGAGCCAGCCGACCTGGCCGCGCAGGACGGCTCGTTCGAACTGGCGCCATGCCAGGTCCCCGACGGCGCCAACACCACCTGCACCGAGCAGACGACCGTTCCCACCCCGGTCTTCTGGAAGCCCGGGACCGGGTCCAAAGTCCGCTACCCGTACGCGACCATCGGCGACGCGAGCCTGGCCAACTACACCGTCAGCGTCGACGCGCTGCTCACTCAGGCCGGCACGTCCGCCGGGGTGATCGGGCGGTTCAGCGACCGGTCCGGCGAGGCGGACATCGGCCAGTTCGACGGCTACGTCTTCGACGTCTCCACCACCGGCGCCTGGCGGCTGATCAAGAACGACGCCACCGTCAGCGACACGTCGACGCTGGCGTCCGGGACCCTGGCGACCCCGCCCGGCGCCGGGACCTGGCACCGCCTGTCGCTGTCGATGACGGGCGGCACCATCGCCGCGTCGGTCGACGCCCAGCAGGTCACCTCCGTGACCGACTCCTCCTGGACCTCGGGCCCGGCCGGCATCGAAGCCGGCGCCTTCACCACCACCTGGCCCCACGCCCAGTACAGCAACCTGTCGATCACGCCCTAGCGCCCACGCGACATGTACATGTCAATCCGCATGTACATGTCACCGCACATGTACATGCATCGACTTCTGGCGATGCTCAGGAATCCTTATCGTGGCCCCGGGACGTGTTGCCAACGTAAATGTAGATATCCGTGTAAGCTGCGGTAATGCCGCGTAACGGACATCTCCGCATGAGCAGGACATCACGGACCGGGCTGGTTGTGGCCGGGGCCGCGATCGCGCTTACGGCGGCCGGGGCGCCGGCGCTCGCCGGATCGGCCGGGCCAGCCGGGCTGACCGGATCAGCCGGGCTGAGCGGATCAGCCGGGCTGAGCGGATCAGCCGGCTCAGCGGGGTCAGCGGGCTCAAGTCCGGCGTGCCGCGCGGCTCAATTGCAGATCACGGTTCCGGCCGGCATCGCCGGGGACCCGGGAGCGGGGATGGGCCAGGAGTCCTGGAACATCGTGCTGCGCAACCACGGTGCCGCGTCCTGCTCGCTGCGCGGGTGGCCCGGGCTGACGGTGCGCGGGCCGGGCGGCTCGGCGGTGCCGACGCGCGTCAGCCACGTGCGGGCCAGCAACCTGCGGGCGGTCCCCGACGCCGCGGTGAGCCTGCGTCCGGGGAGCAGCGCGGTGGTCACGGTGGTGGCCCCCGTCCAGGCGGCCGGGTGCGTCACCCGCTGGTCGGTGAGCGTGACCCTGCCGGGCGCCGGCCCGGCGGTGAACGTCGCCGGGCCGCGCGAGCCGGCCGGCCTGTGCGTCGGCGGGCAGATGCAGGCTTCTCCGTTCTACGCCGAGAGCGGGCTCGACAGCGCGATCGCCGCCCTGCGGGCGCTGCCCAGCCACCCGGCGTACGCGACCACGAAGGCGGCCGAGCCGGCCGCCTGTCGGCCCGCCGCCCTGCGGGCGAGCGTGGCCTCCGACGCCGCCCAGGCGGGCGGCACGGTCCTCACGATCAATCTGGCCACGACCGGCCCGGCGTGCGTCGTCACCTCGGGCGGGTGGCCGACGGTCCGGCTGCACGAGAGCGGTGGCGCGAGCCAGGTGGCCAAGGGCCAGCAATACGCCCCGGCGGCCAGTCCCAAGGCGTTCACCAACTACGAGCACGGGGGCTACGTCCAGACCGCGCTCACGCTGCGTCCGGGCACGGACGCGTCGATCGCGCTGCTGGCCCCGGCGGGCACTGGCGCGGCGTGCCGCACGGCCGGGTCGGCCACCATCTACCCGACCGCGCTCGCCCTCGGCACCGGCACGACCGTGTCCTTCAGCCGCCCGCTGAGCGTCTGCGGCGAGGTCAGTACGCTCAGCTACCAGGCGGGCCAGGCGAGCGCGGGCACAATGTCGGTCGCCCGGGGCGCCATGGCCGCGGCGGCCAGCCCGTCCGTGATCACGCCGGACGGCGACAGCCCCAACGGGTTCTGGTACGGCTCGGACGGGCCGACCAACGCGGCCTGCGGCAGTTCAGTGCCGTACAACGAGGCATCCGGCCCTTCGGCCTGCGGTACCACCGAGGGCAGGTTCGGCGGCTACCTGGGCGAGACCGGCCGGTGGGACTACTGGAAGGGCTGCGACAGCAACGGCGTCGGCTGGAACACCGGTGCCTACAACGACGCGCAGGCCAACTTCAACGACAGTCTCGGAGTGGGCGCCGGAGCCTACTGGATGATGGGCGGGGCCGGCCGGAGCGGCAACTACACCAGCGCGTCGGCGGACACCTCCTGGGGCGCGGCGCAGGCGGGCCGGGCGCTGAGCGACATCAACTCCCATGCGCTGGGCTTCCCTTACGTGTTCATGGACATCGAGCAGTTCGGCGGCGGCGTCGACAATGGCTGGAACAACGCCTTCAACTCGACCTGCGGCGGCAGCCCGGTCGCGACCACGATCTCCACCGACCTGGACCGCGACACGTTCAACGGCTTCTACAACGAGATCGAGAACGACAGCAGCTTCAGGCCCGGGGTTTACAGCGCCGGCGGTGGCGGGGCCTACGAATGGAACGGGATCTTCGGCACCGGCAACCCGCTGGGCAACAGCGCCGAGTGGACCTACGAGGGCGAGACGGGCTCGCTCTCGTCGTGGCCATCCAGTTTCTCCGTGGGCGGCACGTCCGCTAGCTGGTTCGCCAGTGCGCCGTCGTCCTGTCACCTCGTCTGGCAGTGGACGGGCGGCGCCGTGCAGAACGGAAGCCCCGACTTCCGGGTCGACCAGTTTGACGGTAACAACGACAAGGCCTGCAACTAAGCCGCGTTAAGGCCTGCGAGTAAACCGCGCATCGCGGTATGTCTGGCTGCTGGCGTGATGCGCCTGCCGGCGTGGTACCGTAAGTAATTGGCCGGTGTAGTCGGCCAGGTTAGCTGCGCCCTCATGCGGCTAGCCGCCCTAGGGAACCAACCGCGGCTTATTTCGTGGTGTGCTCCCGGCCCCGAGCAGGATCCGAGGATACCGGCTTGGGCATCCAATGACGATCAAGTAACGAGGGAGCAACGTGCCGCTAGAGACCATGGTCAAGAAGGAGATCATCGCCGGGCACGCGACCAGTGAGGGTGACACCGGATCGCCGGAGGTCCAGGTCGCGCTGCTGACACGGCGGATCCAGGAGCTGACCGAGCACCTCAAGGTGCACAAGCACGACCATCACAGCCGTCGCGGGCTGCTGCTGCTGGTCGGCCGCCGCCGGCGGCTGCTGCAGTACCTGGCCCGCAAGGACATCAGCCGCTACCGTGCGCTGATCGAAAAGCTCGGCTTGCGCAGGTAGTTTGGTCAAAACCGCCCGCTGGGCTCTAGCCCGGCGGGCGGACAACTGAAGACAAGGAAAAGAACTAACAAACGAGACGTCCCGCGGCCCCGGCCCAGGAGCGCCTAGGGCGCCCAAGGGCAGCCGGTCCTCGGTAGTGGTTCTCGGGTCAGGGGCGGCTCGCCGCCCGGGCCGAGGACTTCGATCGAAGACCGGCCAGCTAGCCGGCCCGGCCAGACGGCCGGAGCGAGCTCCACTGGTGGCGGGCAGACGCGGGACCTCAGTCAAGGAGGTCTCACCCATGGCACATGGCCAAGAGGGTGTGCATACCACCGAGGTCACCATCGACAACGGCGCGCTCGGTGTTCACAAGATCCGTTTCGAGACCGGCCGGCTGGCCCGTCTCGCCGCGGGCTCGGCCGTCGTCTATCTGGACGACGAGACCATGGTGCTGTCCGCGACCACCGCGTCCAAGCACCCCAAGGAAGGTCTCGACTTCTTCCCGCTCACGGTGGATGTCGAGGAGAAAATGTACGCGGTGGGCCGCATCCCCGGTTCGTTTTTCCGCCGGGAGGGCCGCCCGTCCGAGGACGCGATCCTCACCTGCCGCCTGATCGACCGGCCGCTGCGGCCGACGTTCACCCACGGGCTGCGTAACGAGGTCCAGGTCGTGGAGACGATCATGGCCCTGAACCCCGATCACCTTTACGACGTGGTCGCGATCAACGCGGCCTCGCTGTCCACGCAGCTTTCCGGCCTGCCGTTCTCCGGGCCGATCGGCGGCGTGCGCGTGGCCCTGATCAAGGACCAGTGGGTCGGCTTCCCGACCTACACCCAGCTCGAGGAGGCCACCTTCGACATGGTGGTGGCCGGCCGCGTGCTCGAGGACGGCGACGTGGCGATCATGATGGTGGAGGCGGAGTCGACCTCCAGCACCCTGCGCCTGCTCGCCGACGAGGCCGCGGGCGCCGTCGCGCCCACCGAGGAGACCGTGGCCGCCGGGCTGGATGCGGCCAAGCCGTTCATCAAGGCCCTGTGTGACGGCCAGCTCGAGATCGCGGCGCATGCCGCCAAGGAAGTCAGGGAGTTCCCGGTCTTCCTCGACTACCAGCAGGACGTCTACGACGCGCTGGCCGCCGAGGTCACCGACGAGCTGGCCAAGGTGCTCACGATCGCCGGCAAGCAGGAGCGGGACACCGAGAGCGACCGGGTCAAGGCCGTGGCGGCCGAGCGTCTCGCCGACCAGTTCGAGGGCCGCGAGAAGGAGATCAGCGGCGCGTTCCGGGCGCTGACCAAGAAGCTGGTCCGGGAGCGCATCATCCGCGAGGGCCTGCGGATCGACGGGCGCGGCCTGGCCGACATCCGCCAGCTGTCCGCCGAGGCGGGCGTGCTGCCGCGGGTGCACGGCTCGGCCCTGTTCGAGCGCGGCGAGACCCAGGTCCTGGGCGTCACCACGCTGAACATGCTCCGGATGGAGCAGATGATCGACACGCTCAACCCCGAGCGCACCAAGCGCTACATGCACAACTACAACATGCCGCCGTACTCCACCGGGGAGACCGGCCGGGTCGGCTCGCCCAAGCGGCGCGAGATCGGGCACGGGGCGCTGGCCGAGCGCGCGCTGATCCCGGTGCTGCCCACCCGTGAAGAGTTCCCCTACGCGATCCGGCAGGTGTCCGAGGCGATCGGCTCCAACGGCTCGACCTCGATGGGGTCGGTCTGCGCGGCGTCCATGTCGCTGCTTGACGCGGGCGTTCCGCTCAAGGACATGGTGGCGGGCATCGCGATGGGCCTGATCCACGAGGGCGAGGAATACGTCACGCTGACCGACATCCTCGGCGCCGAGGACGCGTTCGGTGACATGGACTTCAAGGTCGCCGGGACCAAGGACGTGATCACTGCCCTGCAGCTGGACACCAAGCTGGACGGCATCCCGGCGACGGTGCTCGCCGCGGCGCTCAAGCAGGCCAGGGGAGCGCGGCTGACGATTCTCGACATCATGCGCGAGGCGATCGACACGCCGGGCGAGATGAGCCCGAACGCGCCGCGGATCATCACGGTCAAGGTGCCGGTCGACAAG
>DATAVV010000400.1:0-1851 GCA_036267555.1 Streptosporangiaceae bacterium
ACGTCCTCACCGGTCAGGTTGTCGTCCTTGTCCCGGAGCAGCTTCTGCTCGCGGGCGTACCGGTTGACGATCGAGGTCAGCGCGGACCGGAAGCCCTCCTCGTGGGTGCCACCCTCGCCGGTGTTGATCGTGTTGGCGAACGTGTGCACCGACTCGGCGTACGAGCCGTTCCACTGCATGGCGATCTCGGCCGAGATGCCGTCCCCGTCCTCACCGAACTCGATCACCGAGGCGTGCACGGGCTCCTTGGAGGAGTTCAGGTACCGGACGAAGTCCGAGATCCCGTGCTCGTACCGGTAGGTGACGACCCGCGGGCCGTCGCCCTCGGTGCCGGCGTCGGTCCGCTCGTCCCGCAGCGTGATGGACAGGCCCCGGTTGAGGAACGCCATCTCCTGCAGCCGGCGGGCCAGCGTCTCGAAGTTCCAGTTGGTGGTCTCGAAGATCTGGGTATCCGGCCAGAACGTGGTGGTCGTGCCGGTGTCGGCGGTCTCCTCACCGCGCTCCAGCGGTCCGGTCGGCGCTCCCCGCTGGTACGACTGACGCCAGACGTAGCCGTCGCGGTGGATCTCCTCGTCCAGCTGGCTCGACAGCGCGTTCACCACCGAGATGCCCACGCCGTGCAGACCGCCGGAGACCGCGTACGACTTGCCGTCGAACTTGCCGCCGGCGTGCAGCGTGGTCAGCACGACCTCGACCGCGGGGCGCTTCTCCACCGGGTGCATGTCGACCGGGATACCGCGGCCGTTGTCCCGGTTGCGGACCCCGCCGTCGGGCAGCAGGGTCACCTCAATCGTGTCGCAGTACCCCGCGAGCGCCTCGTCGACCGAGTTGTCAACGACTTCGTACACCAGGTGGTGGAGTCCGCGCTCCCCGGTGGAGCCGATATACATGCTAGGCCGTTTGCGGACGGCCTCCAGGCCCTCGAGTACCGTGATTGAGCGAGCGTCATATGACAAGTGGAAACTCCATCCTGCTGAATCGCGCGCGAGACACTCCCCGCAGTGCCGGTGCGCGTACCCCCTATTCTAGCTGGGAATTCGGTATGACACGGGCGTTCCTAGCCGTACGTGTCGCCGTGTCCCCGGCTACCCGGGACGCGCCACCCGCCGCGCTGACGCGGCCCGGCCGGCCCGCGTACTTTGACCCGTTTCACGGTGCCTTCGCCGAGTTCCGCATTGAGCCTGCGGACCAGCATGGACGCGAGCAGACGGACCTGAGTGGCCCACGCTGTCGAGTCCGCCGCGATCACCAGCTCACCCTCGGCGAAGCCGTCTGGGCGAGTGTGGGCAGCAAGGTCGGACCCGACAATTTCCTGCCAATTACTAAACACCGAACCAACAGCTACTTGTTCCTTCCAGCCATGGTCTGACAGCAGTCCGCCAATGGCTGTCCCGAGCGGCTGAGGCTCGTCGCGGCGGCTCCGCCGGCCGGACCCCAGACCCCCCGCGTCGAGCCCCCTTTCATTGGAAAAAGCAGACCCGCCGGGGCGGTCCTGTTCCAGGGCGTCGGACCGGGCGGCGGACGGCCAGTCGCCCCGCGCCCGGGCGTCGCCGATCGCGTCGGCCAGCGCGGCCGCGGCGCGCTGGCGCCGTTCGGCCGCGGGCACGTCGGCCGGGTCAGCGCTCGCGGGCTGGCCGGCCCGGCCGGGTCTGGTGGAGCCGGCGCCTTCGGCCCGGTCAGCTTTCACTGGTGATCGTCCCGCCGCCGACACTGAACCGGGCACCGGTCAGCGTGGCCGGCACGTCGGCGGGCACCGCGGCGGTCACGATGACCTGCTCCGCGTCGGAGACCAGGGTGGCCAGCCGGTCCCGGCGGCCCGTGTCCAGCTCGGCGAACACGTCGTCCAGGATC
>DATAVV010000401.1:0-2053 GCA_036267555.1 Streptosporangiaceae bacterium
CGACTCCGGCTATCACATGGACGTGACGCACCACGTCTCGGTGCTGGACCCGGCGCACCCGATATGCCAGGGCGTGCAGGACGGCTTCGAGATCACCGACGAGCTGTACCTGGTGCCGGTCCTCGAGGACCGGGTCGTGCCGCTGCTGCGCACCGACGCGCCGATGACCGACGACCACTTCTACTCCGCGGCCCTCGCGATCAAGAAGCGGTACAAGGACCGGACCGGGTGGTCGCACCCGCCGGCCAGCCCGCTGCTCGGGTGGGTGAAGACGGCGGGGACGAGCCCGGTCGCCTATCTTCAGCCTGGTCACGGCCCGACCGCCTACGCCAACCCCAACTTCCGCAGGCTGCTGGCCAACGCCATCCGCTGGGCGGCCTCCCCAGCCGCGCACGAGTGGGCCAGGCAAAACCAAATCCCGGTCGGCTAGCCCGGGACCGGACCGCCCAGCCCGCAGGTCCTGTCGGAACATATGTTCCGACAGGACCTGCGGGGGGTCTAGCTGGGATCAGTGCGGCGGCGACGGCAGAGCTTTTGATAGGCGGGCTACGTCTTCCTCGTCGTTGAAGAGGTGGCATGAGACGCGGAGGCGGCCGTCGCGTACCGCGCAGATCACGTTCTGCTCGGCGAGCGCGGCGCACACCGCCGCCGCGTTCCCGCCGGGTACCTCGACCGACACGATGCCGGACATCTCACCCGGCCGGGTCGAGCTCGCGACCGGGTAGCCCTTGTCCGCGCACGCCCGCGTCACGGACCGGCTGATGCCCAGCACCCAGTCGGCGATCCGGTCCACACCGGTCCCGGCGAACAGGTCGATGCTGGCGCCCAGGCCGTACATGCCCGCGAGGTTCTGCACGGCCGGCTCGTAGCGCCGGGCGCTGTCGGCGTACCGCAGGTTGTAGTCGAGTTGCTTGCCGATGTCCGGGGCATCCTCGATGTTCTTCCATCCCGGGGCCATGACCTCGAGGTTCTCGCGCAGCGCGGGCGAGACGTAACAGAAGCTGATCCCGTACCCGGCGCACAGGCTCTTGTACCCGTGCGCGCTGACCAGGTCCGCGCCGAGGGCGGGCACGCTCACCGGGAGCGCGCCCGCCGCCTGCACGGCGTCCACCAGCAGCCACGAGCCGTTCGACCGGCAGAGCGCGGAGATCTCCTCCACCGGCGCGCGGAAGCCGTGGTAGCAGTTGACCAGGCTGATGCACACCACGCGGGTCCGGTCCGACATGACCGCGGCCACGTCGGCGGCGTCGAACCGGTGCCGGCCGCGGTCCTCGACGAACCGGACCTTCACCCCGCGGCGTTCCAGGGCCAGGAACGGGTAGACGCCGCTCGGGAACTCCTGCTCGTACACGACGACCTCGTCGCCGGGCCGCCAGTCGAGCCCGAGCGACACCAGGCCGATGCCCTCGCCCGTGCTCTTGAGCAGGGCCACGTCGTCGGCGTCGCACCCGATGAACCGGCCGACCTTGGCCCGGACCTCGGCGGCGCCCTCCCACCAGTGACCCAGGCCGGGCGGGCTGGCCCCGCGCATCATCCCGTCGAGCAGGCCCTGCTGGGCCCGGACGTTCGACACCGGCAGCGGGCCGTAGGTCGCGGTGTTGAACCAGACCTTCTCGCCGGTGACCGGGAACTCCTCGCGCCGTAGCCGGCTGATCGTCTCCGCGGGCGTGGCCACCGGCGTCACCCGCCCAACTCGGCGTCGGGCGCGCCGGCCCCGACGGCCGGGGCGTCCAGCGCGTCCTTGCCCGCTAGCTGGCCCACGCGCAGCGCCTGCCCGGCCACGCCGCGGCGCAGCCGCGACCGCAGCCCGCCGAAGTACCAGAGGGCGGCCACGACCTGGCCGGCCACCGCGACCTCGGCGGCGTCGTGGAACTCGCTCGGCAGCGTGAAGTCCAGGATGATCGCGATCTCCCAGACCAGCGCGATCACGATGAGCGGCACGGCCCAGCGCCCGAGGTCAAACGCCGGCGACTTCGGGATGCGGTTGCGGCGCGCCCAGTACGCGGCGACGATCATCAGGTAGACGAAGCTGGCGAAGATCGGCGTGGCGCCG
>DATAVV010000402.1:0-28839 GCA_036267555.1 Streptosporangiaceae bacterium
GCCACGGTCACCTGCACCCGCTCGCCACCGACCTTGGTCTTCAGCTGCGCGGAGGTGCCCTCGGCGATCACCCGCCCGCGGTCGACCACGGCGATCCGGTCGGCTAGCTGGTCGGCTTCCTCCAGGTGCTGGGTGGTCAGCAGCACGGTGGTACCCGACGCGCTCAGGGCCCGGACGGCGTCCCAGGTGACCAGGCGGTTGCGCAGGTCCAGGCCGGTCGTCGGCTCGTCGAGGAACAGGATGGCGGGGTTGGCCACCAGGCTCGCGGCCAGGTCGAGGCGCCGCCGCATCCCGCCCGAGTAGGTCTTGACGCCGCGGTCCGCGGCATCGGTCAGGTCGAACTGCTCGAGCAGTTCGCTGGCGCGCTGTTTGGCCTGCTTCCGCGACAACCGGCACAGCTGACCCACCATGATCAGGTTCGCGCGCCCGGTCAGGCTTTCGTCCAACGCGGCATACTGGCCGGTCAGGCCGATCAGGCTGCGCACCTGGGTGGCCTCGCGGATGACGTCGTAGCCCGCCACGCGCGCCGTGCCCCGGTCGGGCCGCAGCAGTGTGCTCAGCACGCGCACCGTGGTGGTCTTGCCCGCGCCGTTGGGGCCGAGCATGCCCAGGATCTCCCCGGACTGGACCTGCAGGTCCAGCCCGTCCAGCGCTCGGGTCGACCCGTATGCCTTCTCCAGGCCGCTGGCCTCGATCGCCAAGGATTCGGTCATCTGGAACTCCTCTGGTACGCCGTACGAGCCATCTCTCGTACGCCGTACTATACAGTACGATGTACGAGAGTCAATTAAGTTGATGACCAGCCAGAACGGAAGCTGAGTGCCGGATCGAGACGTCACCCCGCCGGACCGGGATCGCCAAGGACAGGAACGCGACCGGCTGGGCCAGGAGCGCGACCGCCAGCAACAGGGGCAGGGGCAGGGCCGGCGAAGCCGGACCCGTCAGGGCGACGCGCGCGGCCCCGGGGGGAGCCCGCCCGGGCGGCTGCCGGACGCCGGGAGCGGCGCGGACGACCTGTGGCCGCCATACTTCGGCCCCTTCGACCGGCAGGGTTCCGATCGCGGCGCCTGGGCGCAGCGCCGGCTGCACGAGCATGCCGAGCGCCAGGGCGGCAGCGAGCCGCGCGGGCGCGGCCGGAACCGGCTGGCGCCGTCCCTGTCCCGGGCCGACATCGTGGACGCGGCGATCGCGATCGCCGACGCCGAGGGCCCAGAGGCGATCAGCATGCGGCGGATCGCGCAGGTTCTCCGGGCGGGCACGATGTCGCTGTACTGGCACGTGGCGAACAAGGAGCAACTGCTCGATCTGATGCTCGACGCCGTGATCGCGGACATCAAGGTGCCCGAGCCGAGCGGCGACTGGCGGGCGGACCTGCAGACGCTGGCCCGCAGTCAGCGCACGGCCCTCCTGCGGCACAACTGGATCATGGGTTTCCTGGGCGGCCGACCGGCGATGGGGCCGAACACCCTGCTGCACCTCGATCGCTCGCTCGCCCTGCTCGACGGCCTCGGCCTGGACTTCGCCACCGCCGTGGACATCCTGGGCGTGGTGCAGACCTACGTCATGGGCGCGGTGCTGCGCGAGATGCAGGAACAGCGCGGCCAGCGAGACCAGGAACAATTCCCGATCGCCCCGGAGGACTGGGAGCCCGCGCGGCAGGCCTGGCGGGACCGGCTGGCGGCCGATGGCCGGTTCCCGCACGTCGTGAAGTTCCTCGACGAGAACATCGACCCCGACGCCGAGGAGACCAGGGACGAGCGCTTCGAGTTCGGACTCGACTGCGTCCTCGACGGCATCGCCGCCCGAATCCCCCCGAAAACCCCTGACGCCTGACCACCGCCGCGCTGGCAGAATTTGCCCTGTTCGAGACGCCCGGCGGGCGCTGCGCACGTTCGCCAGCCCGGCGACGGAGTCGCCCGACGTCGACTACGTCACGTACTGGCGGCACTACGCGCCCGACCAGGACGCCGACGAGTCGGCGGCGCACGCCAGCACGTCAGGATCGTCGCGGCCGCCTACCCGCCTGGCGCCCTGGCCTGGGAGTGGCGGGAAACCTCCGCCGCGGACTGCCGCGCTCGACGGCCTGCTCGGGACCCCCATGCCAGGCGGCTGGGATGACCAGACCTACGCGCTGAAGGGCACCGGGCGCCTGGCGGTCACCGAGCAGGAGCGCGCGGCGATCGGCGAACTGGCCGGCCGGCTGCCGCTGCTCGGCTAGCCCGGCCCTGACCTGCGAGGGCCGGAACGGACCAGACCATTTCCGCAACGGATGTGCCTGATGGGACGAGCGAGACAAAACGGCGAACTGAGAGGACCGGCGAGCATCCGCACTCAGGATGGTGTTTGATGGGCTCGGTTGCGTTCGGAGTTTCTTGCGACCTGCGCCTGCCGGATCTGAGAGCGGGTCTCTCGGGCCCCGGGGGCCGGCTTAGTGCAGACGCACGGCCGCTGCAACCCGGGATCCTCACAAGTGGGTCCCGGAGATCGTCTCGTAGGAGAAGGTACATGCCTCAGGGCACCGTAAAGTGGTTCAATGCCGACAAGGGCTACGGTTTTATCGCACCAGACGACGGCACTGCCGACGTCTTCGTGCACCACACCGCCATTCAGACTGACGGCTTCCGCACCCTTCAGGAGAACCAGCGGGTCGAGTTCACCTCGGGTCAGGGCGCCAAGGGTCCCCAGGCTGAGCAGGTCCGTCCGCTCTGATCCAGCCTGGCCACGCATCACCGGGTGCGGGGGGCGCGCTAGCGCCCCCCGCACCTTTTTTCATGATCGCAACCTATTGAATACAGCATTCCCGCCTAATTAGCCACGATGCGAGGGAACCCGGCCGAATAGTCACCGGCCAATATCGACTTGCTCTTAACTTTTGCTGGGTATTTGGCGTGCGCTTTGCAGATTGCAACTGCAGAAAGGTTCCTGACCTCGCCCGCCCCGTGTTATAAATCCCTCGTATCGCCGCTGCCTGCTATGCCACGAGGGAGCAATCTGTTGGCGAATGAGATCCGTGCCAAAGTCACAGGCCCTGCCTTCCGGGGGGGGTCTGGGGGGGCCGTCCCCCCGAGGCCAGCACCGCCGGGTCACGTCGACGTGACCGGCTCCCGTGCTGCGTTGCCTGGTCATGCCGGGCCCGCGGGACGCCGCAGCCACCCGGCCGGTGGTTGCGGTGTCGCCGGGCAGTTACCTGGTTCGGGCGCCGAGCGACTGCTGATCGGCGCGTCGGTTTACCGCGAGCCAGCCGACCGCAACGCGCTGCTGTTTCAGGTGGGCCAGCACGACTGGGCGGCGGTCTGGCCGGGAGACCGGCAAGGGCCCGTCCCGCCCTACCGGGCACCGGACGACCTTGACGACATGATCGCCGCGTGCGAGGCGGCCGGCCTGGTGACCGTCGGCCGCGTCCCGAATCAGGCTGGCGCGCGTCACGCGCGCGGTGCCCCGGCCCGGCTCACCTTCCTGGTCGATCCCCCGGCCGCTCGTGACCTGCACCGCGCCCTGGATGCCGCAGGCCGCGGCCACGAACTGGCCGCCGCGCACCGGAGCGCGGCGGCGTACTGGCGGTGGCGGGCCGCCGCCTGGCCCCAGGAACACCACGACGACGTGCACGACCTGCTGGAGGCGCGGCACCATCTGCTCGCGGCGGGCGAGACGATCCAGGCCCGCGAGATCAAGCAGACCGTGCGCTCGATGCTGCACGTGCGGGGGGAAGCCGGCCGCGAGGTCGCGCTGACCGGCGACACGCTCGCCGGGCCGTCCCCGCCCGGGCCGCAGCCCGACTCGAGGCCGGGTTCGAGGCCGCAGCCCGGGCCGCAGCATGCGGCCCCGACCCAGAACCACCCGACCCAGAACCACCCGACCGGGCTGAGGGAGCGATGGCGGCGCGCGGACTTGGGCACCCGGTGGCGGCTTTCCGGCCTGGCCGGCCTGGTGGCGGCCCTGCTCTCGCTGTGCGTCGCCGAGGTCTGGACCGGGCTCGCCGTGGCGGCCGGCCCGCAGCCGCCCGGTCCTCCCGGTCCGCGCCCCGCGGCCCACGCTCCCGCGACCGTGCGCCGACAGGCCGCGGCCTGGATCGCCGCGCAGATCAGCCGCAGCGCCATCGTGGCCTGCGACCCGGTCATGTGCTCCGAACTGCAGCTTCACGGGGTCCCGCCGGGCGACCTGCTGATGCTGGGGCCGGCCGTGGCCGATCCCCTGGGCTCGGACGTGGTGGTGGCCACGGCCGCCGTGCGCAGCGAGTTCGGGCGCCGGCTGGCCGACGTGTACGCCCCGGTCGTGCTGGCCGGGTTCGGCGCGGGCGAGGCCAGCATCCAGGTCCGCATGATCGCCCCGGACGGCGTGGCCGCCTACCGCGACGCGTCGGCCGCGGACCTGGCGTCCCGCCGGCAGGCAGGCGCCGAACTGCTGGCCAACTCCGGCATCAGCGTCGCGGCCGGGGCTCGGCGGCCGCTGTCCGCCGGAGTCGTGGATTCCCGGCTGCTGATCACGCTCGCGGCGCTGGCCGCGCTGCGCCGGATGGTGCGGGTCCTCTCCTTCGGGCCGCCCGCCCCGGACGCCAGTGCGGGGGTGCCGTTGCGTTCCATAGAGATAACGGGCCCGGCCCCGGCCGGCGTGCTCGCGTTCCTGCGCGCCCAGCAGGCGCCTTACCTGCCCGCGGTCATGACCGCGGGCAGGCTGCCCGACGGCCAGGAGGCCGTGCGCATCGGCTACGCCGGCCCGAGCCCGCTCGGGCTCCTCGGTCCCGCTGGCACCACCGCGCAACCCGGTCCCCCGTCGTGACGGCCGTGACCCAGACCCTCGTGACGCAGACCCTCGTGACAAGGCCCCGGCACCGCGTCCAGGCAGCAGAGGAGCAATCACCATGACCATCAGGGCTTTATGCCTCATCCGGCCGCTCGCCGTCCTCGCCCTCACGACGGGCCTGATCGGGTCCGGCAGCGACGCGGCACAGGCCGCCGCCTGCGCCCAGGCCCGCATTCCTGGGTCTCATGGTGTCGGGTACCTGCGCCTGGCGCATCTCGCTCCCGACACCCCCGCCGTTGACGTGTACTTATACCCGTTCGGGCAGGGCAGCGAGACGGTCGTGCTCCGGCACGTCGGCTACGGCGCGTTATCGCAGTACCAGAGCGTGGCCAGCGGCGACTACACGCTCGCCATGCGGACCGCCGGCGCCGCCCCGACCGCCGCCCCCCTGCTGTCGGCGACCGTGGACGTGGCCGCGGGCCACGCGTACACGGTGGCGGGTCTCGGCCCGAAGTCCGGGATGCGGCTGCGGGTCATCGGGGACCAGTTGCAGTGCCCGCCGGGGCGCGCGATGGTGCGGGTGATCCAGGCTTCCGTGGCGCAGCCTCAGGTCACGGTGACCGTGGGACGCCAGTCCCTGGCGCGCGAACAGGCCTTCGACAGCGTTTCGCCATACCGCGTCGTGCGCCCGGGAACGTTCACGGTGCAGGCCGCGGGGACCAGCGAGCATGCCTCGGCCCGGCTCACCCTGACCGCGGGCAGCATCGAGACGCTGGTCGTGCTCGACGCTCCCGGCCACCTGGCCATCAGCGCCCTGGAGGAAGCCGCGGGCAGCAAGACCGTGCCCGATGGCGCCGCCGCCACCGGGTTCGGCGGCACCGCGCCCCGGCCGGGCGGGGCGCCGATCCTGTGGCTGACGCTGGCCTGCGCCGGGCTGGCCCTGCTCACCGTGGCGGGCGTGGCCAGGTTCCGCCAGTTCCGCTGGGCCCGCCGGGCCGCCGCGCATGTCCGGTGAGATAGCGGTGCTCGCTGGCTGGCCCGGCTTCCGGCGCTCGCGACCCCCCGCGCCGCGGGCCGGCCGGCACCGGCGTGCCCGCGCCGGCCGCCCGGCAGCACCCCGACCGACAGCACCCCGCCGCCCGGCAGCACCCGGCCGCCCGGCGCCAGCCCGCCGGCTCGCGGTGGCGGGCTGGCCGGTGACGGCCGTCGTCACGTGCGGGATGTTCGTGACCGCCGTCGGCCTGACCGGCCTGGCCGTGAGCGGCGGGACGGACGCCGTCTCGTTCGGCCTGCACGCGATCCCGCCCGTGACCGCGCCGCGCGATCTGGCGACGCCGCTGCCCGCTCCGGTCGCCCGGCCGGCTGGCCGCCCCGTCGACCTGATCATCCCGGCCATCGGCGTCCGGACCCGCCTGATCACGCTGGGCATCACCGCCCGCGGCGCGCTGCAGGTACCGTCCACCCCCGCGGTGGCGGGCTGGTACACCGGCAGCCCGGCCCCCGGCGCGATCGGCTCGGCGGTCATCGCGGGTCACGTCGACTCCTATCTCGGCCCGGGCGTGTTCTTCCGGCTCCGGCTGCTGCGCCCCCGGGACCGCGTCTATGTACGCAGGTCAGACGGCACGCTGGCGGTGTTCAGGGTGACGTCGGTGCGCAGCTACCTGAAGAGTCGCTTCCCCACCAGCGCGGTCTACGGCCCGGCGCCGGGCCCGCAGCTTCGCCTGATCACCTGCGGTGGCCTCTTCGACCATGCCTCGCGGTCCTACCTCAGGAACATCGTGGTCTACGCGACCGCGGCGGGTTGACCAGCCACCGCCGTCCGTTATGCTTCCCGGCCATGATCGTGCTGGTGGGCGGCGTGGCAGGCAGCGGCAAGACAACGGTCGGCGCCATGCTGGCCGACCGGCTGCACTGGCCGTTCACCGACGCCGACGCGTTCCACCCGGCCGCGAACATCACCAAGATGGCTTCCGGCGTCCCGCTGACCGAGGCCGACCGCAGGCCCTGGCTGGACGCGATAACGGCGTTCATGGACGAGCGGATCGCCGCCGGGGAATCGGCCGTCGCCGGGTGCTCGGCCCTGAAACAGGCTTACCGGGACCGGCTGCTGGCCGGCCGCCCCGCGGCGCGGCTGGTCTTTCTGGAGATCAGCCGGGAGTTGGCGCACGAGCGGCTGGCCGCCCGGCACGGCCATTTCTTCACCGTGGCGCTGATGGACAGCCAGTTCGCGGAGCTTGAACCGCCGCAGGAGACCCGGCAGGTGCTGGTGCTCGACGGCTCCACCGCCCCGGACCGGCTCGTGACCGAGATTATCGAGCGTCTCGATCTTGCCGACCGCCCGGCGGGGGCGCCCTGAACGTAGGATCATGCTGGCGTCCGGAGCAGATCGCGAGACGACGGAGGTTGCCGTGACCAGTGCCCAGAACGCCGCCGGCGCGGGAGCATCGCTCCCTCAGGCCGAGGTGTACCAGGCGGCGCGGCAGGACAAGCCGTGGGGCCACGAGCTGATCTTCGCCGCGTTCGGCGACAAGTACATCGGCAAGATCATCCACGTGACCCAAGGGCAGTCGCTCAGCCTGCAGTATCACCAGCAGAAGGACGAGACGATCAGCGTGATCTCCGGGGAGGCGCTGTTCCAGTACGGCCCGTCGACCGGCGAGCTGACCGACCGGCGGTTCGGGCCGGGCGACACGATCCACCTGCCAGCGGGCGTGCTGCACCGCATTACCGCGCTGTCGGACCTGGATTTCGCGGAGGCGTCCACCGCCTACCCCGGCTGGCGCGAGGACGTGGTCCGGCTCGAGGACCGCTACGGCCGCACCGGAACGACTGCTCCTTAACCCGCCCTGCCCGGCCCGCCCTAACCCGGCGCAACCGTGTCCAGGGTCGGCGCGTCGATCGTGAACCTGGCCTCGACGGTCGCCCGGGCTACCTGCTTGGCCGGGGCCAGGTCGAGGCTCAGTTCCTCCGGTACGGTGGCGCGCACCCGGTGCGGCAGCCGGGCCGAGGGGTTGGCCACGGCCTCGGTCTGGCCCCGCGAGTCGGACAGCAGCCGGGAGTCGGCCAGCTCGACCAGGCCGTTCAGCTCGCTGCCGAGCGCGGCCGCGTAGTCACGGGCCCGCCGGACCGCGTCCCTGACGGCCGCGACGCGAACCTGAGCGTAGACCGGGCTGCCCGGCCGCAGTTCCCACCACGGGCCGCCGACCT
Organism: Streptosporangiaceae bacterium; assembly: GCA_036267555.1. Lineage (GTDB taxonomy): Bacteria > Actinomycetota > Actinomycetes > Streptosporangiales > Streptosporangiaceae > JASHPR01. Next base: position 7,948 of record DATAVV010000402.1, read on the forward strand.
CGGTCTGCTCCACGTCGGCGAGGTGGGCCATCAGCTCGCCCAGGCGATCGAACCCGGAAACCGTGATCGCGTGGTAGACGGCGCCGTGATAACCCGACGCCTGGTCACGCGTGGCGCGGCTGGTGAGCTGGGGGTTGATCCGGATGGCGGAAGCCTCGTTCTTCTCGATCACCTCGGCGTAGCTCGCCAGGACCTTCTCCACCGCGGCCACGCGCTCGGCCAGCATCTGGAGCGTCTTCTCCCGGTCGCTGTCGACCGCCGCCACGCTCACCTCGATGCGGGCGATCTCCGGGGCGACTTCAAGGACGGCCTCGCCTCTGACGGCGACCAACGGGTGCTGTGCCATGGCGTTCTCCTGAGACTCGTCTAGCGACGTTATCGCGCCACCGGGCCCATGACCACCGCATGCCGGGAACATCAAGCCTGCTCACAGCCACAACCGCGGGAGCGGGCCCCGCTAGAAACGACCGGGCCGGGGGATCGCCACAGATCCCCCGGCCCGGCGTTAGAGCGTGTTATCCGACCGTGTAGGTGTACGGGAGCGCGGCCGTCTCGCTGCCCGAATCCTGCACGAACGGGGCGAACGTGTCCACGTACACGTTGCCGGCGACCACCGAGCCGGCCGCAGCGCCCGCCGGCACCTTGACCGTCACCGTGATCGTGGCCGTCTGCCCCGGGTTGACCCGCAACAGGCTGAACGCGGCGGCCGGGTTGACCGACCGGAGCCACCAGTCACCCACCGTCGTGGTCATCGACGTGTCGAACTCCTGGGACACCGCGGTGGCGTTCAGGTCGACGGTCGCACCCGAAGGGGCCGGTGCGGTGAAGCCGTCCACCGCGGCCAGCGCCGGCTCGGCGTACCAGCCGCCCGAGCTGACCGTGCCGCCGAACCCGGAGAAGAACACCGGGGCCGGGTCGTTGCTGCCGCCCGTCGGAAGCTCCGAGAACAGATCCGGGTCGCCGAGGTCAGGTCCCGAGTCGAACGTCATGGGCGCGGTCGCGTCCGACGCCGTGACCGTGACGCTGCTGGACTCGGTCGGGACCACCCATTCCTGGGGCGATCCGGTGGCCGGGACCGGCAGGGTAATCGGGTTGGGCACCAGCGGGGCGAGCGCCAGCGTCGCCGAGGCGGTGAGCCTCGGGTCGAGGTAGAAGTCCTCCGGGGCCGTCCCGGTGTTGCGCACCTTCACCGGGTAGGTGTGCGTCGAGCCGGCCGCCAGCGTGGTCTTGGTGCTGTCCGGCAGCCCGCCCCGGTTCACGCTCGCGCCGGGGCTGAACGTGACGCGGCCCGCGTAGGGCTCGGAGATCTCGTTGCCGACCACCGGCTGGTTGAAGTCCACGATCATCGTCCACCGGCCCGGGAACGGGTTGACGGCGGACAGGCTCATGGACCGCCCCGGCGTGAAGGCCGTGGCGCTGGTGGCCAGGTAGTTGGAGCCGTACGCCTCGGTCTGGCCCTGCGGGTTGATGAGGTAGCCGTTGACCTGGTCGGCCGGGTCGTTCGCGATCGTGACGCTGGCCGACAGGTTACGGGTGTTGACCGGGACGTTGAACTCGTAGTACTGGATCTGCCCGTTGGCCGGGGCGTCCGGGCGCCCGTTGCCGCCGGTCAGCGTGCCGCTGAAGGCACCGCCCTTCGCCACGTTGACCAGGCTGCGCAGCGTCACCGGGATGGAGGTGACGCCGTGGCCCGCGTTCAGTTCGACCGAGCCCGACGCGTCACCGGGCCGGGCCGGGGTGCTGGCCGTGAACCGGAACGAGCCGCTGGCCCCGGGGGCCAGGTGCAGCACCGGGGTGCTGACGTGGCCGAACGAGACGTCCCGCTGCACGGTGGCCTCGAACGGGACCTTCCCCGCCGTGCCGCCGTCCGTGCCGGACTCGATGCCGTAGATGACCGCGGTCCACTGGCCGGCCACCGGGTTGACGACATCCACGTTGCCGAAGTTGCCCACGCCCTGGGGCAGCGAGTGCGCGGCGAACCGGCCCTTGGGGTCGATCAGGTCCAGCCGCACCCGCGCGTTGTTGCCGTTGGCCGGGTCGCCGGGGTAGGCGATCTCGGCCGCGAGCCGGTTCTGGCCCTTCGGGACGTTGAAGTGCAGCACGCCGTAGTTGTTGGGCAGGCCAAGCCAGTCGGTGATGTGCTTGCTGTGGGCGTTGCTCAGCGTGACGCTGCCGGTGTCCACCACGCGCGCCGGGCCGAACCCGCGGTCGGACAGGTGCACGGTCTGCGAGCTGTTGCCCTGGTTGGTCACCGTCACGTTCCAGCTACGGGACCGGCCGGGGTTGGCGACGGCGTTGAGCTGGCTGGTGCTGGTGGCCAGCGTGCTGCCGGTCCGGTGGCCGCCGTTGACGGACTCGGCGAGCTGGACGGCCTTGTAGGTGTTCAGCAGGCCGGCGCCCTGCTCGTACGCGGGCGCGCCGAGGTCGGTCGCGGTGCTGAGCAGGATCTTCTTGACCAGCGCGGGCGTCGGCGCCGCGCCGCCGTGGGTCTTGGCATAGGCCTGGATGACCAGAGCCGCGGCGCCCGCCGTGATCGGCGACGACTGGCTGGTGCCGCCGCTGCGCTCGACGTCGGAGGGCTGGTTGAGGAAGTTGATGCAGCCGGCGAACACGGCCGCGTTCGCGTCGCAGGACGCGAAGCTCGAGTCGCCGGGGGCGACCAGGTCGACGGTGCCGCCGGTCTGGCTGAAGCCGCCCGAGCTGAGCGTGCTGATGTTGTTGTTCAGCCAGCCGGTCTTGGCGAAGTCGTCGGCCAGGGCGTAGTTGGTCATGGCCAGCCAGCGGAAGTCGGTCGAGGCGCCGACCGAGATCACGCTGGGGTCGGTGGACGGCGAGCCGATGGTGTTGAACGGGCCGGCGTCGCCGGACGAGACGGTCACGGTGACCCCGGAGGCCACGGCGAACTCGTCGAACTGCCGGACCGCGTCGGCGTCGCCGAGGTCGGGGATCGGGGAGCTGCCGAACGACTGGTTCAGCACGTTGACGTGAGCGACGTTGACCGCGTAGCTGATCGCGTCGAGGAAGCCGGAGGTGGTGGAGGCGTCGTTCTCGCCGAACACCTTGAGCCCGACCAGGCTCACGCCCGGCGCGACACCCTCGATCCGCACGTTGCAGGGCTTGGCGGGCGACTCGGCGCTGAAGCCCTGGGCGTTGTACACGACCTTGCCCTGCCCGGCGATCGCGTTCGCGTCGAGGAACGCCTCGTCGCCGCTGGTAGGCGCCGTGGTGCCGTCTCCGCTGAAGTCCTTGTAGTCGCTGAACACCGAGGTGCTGGTGTCACCGGGGGTGCGCAGGAAGTTCGCGTTGTCCGGGTCGATGCCGTCGGCCATCCAGGCCACCTTGACGCCCGCGCCGGTGAACCCGAGCGACCGCGCGGTCTTCGCGCCGGGGGCGGTGGAGTCGGTGTTCGTGACCTGCAGGGCCTCGGGCTCAAGCTGGACCTTGCCGCTGCGCAGGCAGGCGCCGGGGAGGGGGTTGATCGTCGAGGACCCGGTCGCCGCCGGCGTGGCGGCCGACTGGCCCGGGCCGTAGATGAGCCCGTCGGGGACGACCGACTGCACCGCGGGGTTGGCCTTGAGCAGCGCTTCCTCACCGGAGGACACGGTGGCGGCGACCGAGTTGACCAGCGTGTAGGACTGCACGTGCGTCGCGTGCACCTGGCGAAGCTGGCCCATCAGCGGCTGCTGATACGTGGCGATCTTGCTCGCCCGGCTCTTAAAGGCGCCGCTGCCCACGTGAGCGGCGGCGGGCTGGTTCTTAAAGAGCACGATCACGTGCTGGCTGACATTCTTGGAAAGCTGCGTCGCCTGCGCCGCCGAAAGCGGCTGCATGGCCAGGCTGGGGGCGGCGGACGCGGCCCGGGTAGCCGGAGCCTGCGGCGCGGCCACCGCGGTGGCGGCCTGCGCGACCACCAGGGCCGCGGCGGACGCTCCCACCAGCAGGACGGAAGCGGCTCTGCGTCGGGAGTGCGCTGCTCGCGCCCCTTCGGACACGCGTCGTCTCATGTTTTCCCCATCCTCTGGCACGGTCAGAAAGGCCGCACCGGTCTAAGGCCCAAGCCGGGACGCTAGCAGAATGGCGGACGTAGCCGAATTTTCCCTGGCATAACGCTTTGATCACGAAAATTCCGTCACCGCAGAACCAGCCATATCTCCGATCTCAGCCGATTCGAATCACCAATGGCCAGTCATCCATCGCCCGGCCAGCCCCGGCGCTCATCCGCGGCCAGCCCCCGCGTTCACCGCCCGGCCAGCCCCCGGCGCTCGCCCTCACCAACCCCCGCGTTCAGCGCCCGGCCAACGGCGGCCTTCATCTCAAATGTGAGATACCTTTGGGGATATGGCTGAGCAGGTGACCCCGGTACCCGGATCCGGGGCGGATGAGCCCGGCGAGACGCTGCCGCTGCTGCCGGGCTTCCGCGAGATGGCGCTGCGCCGCATGGCGGCGCGGCGGCGCCGCCTGGTCATGGACCTGGCCGCGGAGCGCCAGGCCGCGCGGCTGTCCCAGACCGAGGTGGCGGCGCGCATGGGCACCTCACAGTCGGCCGTGGCCCGGCTGGAGTCGGGTGAGGCGGACGCGCGCGCCTCGACGCTGGAGCGCTACGCCGCCGCGATCGGCCACCAGATCACCTGGCAGCTTCAGGTCCCGGCGTCGTCGCGCCGAGAGGAGGCATCAGCCGATGACTATGCCCGCTGATTCGTTCCCGCCCCCGCCGGGCATCCCGCCCCGGCCCGACATTCCGCGACGGCCCGACGTCCCGCCCCAGCCGAAGATCCCGCCGGGGCCGGGCATCCCGCCCATGCCGACGATCACGCCGCCGCCCGACATCTCGCCCGCGCGGGCACGGCCGGACATCACGCAGTGGCCGGACCGGGTGTACGAGCGCCTCTTCGAGCGGCGGGTCGTGCTGGCCCACGGCGAACTGGACGACGCGGCGGCCACCGGCCTGTGCGCCCAGTTGCTGACGCTGGACGCCGAGGCCAACGAGCCGATCCGGCTCGAGGTGCAGGGCCTGACCGCCGGGCTGTCCGCCGCCCTCACGGTCATGGGCGTACTCGACACGCTGCCCGTCCGGGTCCGGGCCTGCGCGGGAGGCCAGGTCAGCGGCCCGGCCCTCGGGGTGATCGCCGCCGCCGCCGAGCGGCGCGGCTACCCGAACGCGGTGTTCCTGCTGTCCGAGCCCCGGCTGGGTTTCGATGGCAGCGCGACGTCGCTGAGCTCGGCCGAGAAGCAGGTCCGGGTCATGCTGGACGCGCTCTACCAGCGCCTGGCCGAGGTGACCGGGCGTGAGGTGGACGAGATCCGCGCGGACGCCCGCCGGGGCCGCTATCTCACCGTGCCCGAGGCGATCAGCTACGGCCTCATTCAAGGCCCAGCCGATTCCGCCTGATGGATCTCCACGGTTCGTGGGAGCCGCGTTTTGCTGCCGTACGGGAGGCGTTTGCGGGCAACTTCCACACTCGCGGGGAGACGGGCGGGGCCGTCTGCCTGGTCTGGCACGGGAACGTGGTCGCCGACCTGTGGGGCGGATGGGCCGGACCGGGGCGGCCGTGGCAGCGCCGCACGCTGGTCAACGTGTTCTCGGTGGGCAAGGGGCTGATCGCCGCCTGCCTGGCCCGGCTGACCGGGGAGCGGCGGCTCGACCCCGATGCCCCGGTGGCCAGGTACTGGCCGGAGTTCGGCGCCGCGGGCAAGGCCGAGGTCACGCTGCGCCAGGTCCTGAGCCATCAGGCCGGCCTGCCCGCGCTCCGCGCTCCGCTGCCGGACGGCAGCGCGCTCGACTGGACGCGGATGACCAGCGCGCTCGCCGCCGAGGCACCGTGGTGGCCGCCGGGCTCCGGGCACGGGTACCACGTGAACACGTTCGGGTTCCTGGCCGGTGAGGTGGTCAGGCGGGCCACGGGCAAGAGCGTCGGCGCGGTGCTCCGCGAGGACATCGCGGGCCCGCTCGGCGCGGACGTGCACATCGGGCTGGCCGCGGCCGAGCACGGGCGGGTGGCGGACTTTGCCTGGCCCGAGCCGACGGCACCGCCGGAGGGACGGCCCCCCTCGACCCGCCCGACATTGCCGCCGCTTGCGGACCAGCGGCGCATGATCGCCAACGCGTACGCCAACCCGGCCGACCTGTCGGGCATCGGCGTGGTGAACACGGCCGCCTGGCGGGCCGCGGAGGTGCCGTCGGCCAACGCCCACGCCACGGCGGCCGGGGTCGCCCGGGTCTACGCCGCGCTGGCGGGCGGCGGCACGCTGGGCGGGGTGCGCGTGGTCGACCCGGGCGCGCTGGCCGACGCGGTCACCGAGCACGCCTACGGCCCCGACCTGGTGCTGCAGCGGCCCTCGCGGTTCGGGCTCGGATTCCAGCTGACCCAGCCCGAGCGGCCGCTCGGTCCCGGGCCGAGGGCGTTCGGCCATTTCGGCGCGGGCGGGTCGCTCGGGTTCTGCGACCCGGACGCGGGCGTCGCGTTCGGCTATGTCACGGGCCAGATGGGGCCGCGCTGGCAGAGCCCGCGCAACCGGGCGCTGATCGACGCCGTCTTCGCCTGCCTGTAGCCGGGGCGGGGGCGGGGGCGCCGCGGTCGGGAGCGCCGCCGGCGCGCTGTGGCGCGGCGGCGGGTCAGTCGTCCGCGGAGCGGCGCAGGCGCTTGACCTCGGACCGGCGCTGCTTGGCGGCCAGCCTGCGCTCCCGGGCGGCCCGGCTCGGCTTGGTCGGGCGCCGCGGCTTGGGCGGCGGCGCGGTCGCCTCGGTCAGCAGCGCCGACATCCGGGCCGCCGCCGCTTCCCGGTTGCGGAGCTGGGAACGGTTCTCCGACGAGGTCACGGTGATCACGCCCCCGGTCATCCGGCCCGCCAGGGCCCGCATCGCCCGCTCCTTGAGCGCGGCCGGGAGCACGGCGGTAGCGGCAAGGTCGAAGGAGAGTTCCACCCGGCTGTCGGTGGTGTTGACCGACTGCCCGCCAGGGCCGGGGGAGCGGGAGAACCGCCAGGTCAGCTCGTCGGGCGGGATGACAAGGCCGCGCACGGCCACCTCGAGGCTCATGGCCGCCGCGCCGCCCGGTCGCGCGCCCCGGCGACCGCCTCGACCCACGCGTGGCCGGGATGGATCTGCGGCAATGCCCACGCCAGCCAGTCGATGGCATCCGCGTCGAGCAGCGGCAGCGTGGCGTCGAAGTCGGCCTGGTTCTTGGCTACGGCGGAATGCTTGGCCTTGAACAGCAGGCCTATTTCCGGGACCAGGTAGGGGACGCCGTCCGCGCTGACCCGGATGATCCGCTCGTAGGGCAGCCTGATGGTCTCGTCCCGGCGGCAGACCCACTCGCCGTCGCGCTGCGGCTCCCGGAAGATGTCGAGCCGGTACACCCCGGTCATGGGCTCGCTGACCCAGGTCTGGTACATGACCTCGAACGCGGGACTGTCCAGCGGCCAGAGGTGGCCATCCCCCGCCACCTCGAATTCGTAGCCGGCCAGCGCGTCGCGCACCGCGCCGAACGCCGGGGACGGGACGCCGATCTCCAGGTCCCCGTGCTCGCGGGTCTGTTTCCCGCGCATCAGGTCCAGGGCCCACCCGCCCGCCACGTACCAGGGCACGTCCACGCCCTCCAGCATCCGGGCCAGCTCCTCGGGCCGCCACGCTTCCCACGGCGGGTCACCGACCGGGGTGCCGCCCGGCGGGATGTCCTGTGTCGTCACACCCCTTGCCTACCACGGGTGCGCCCCCCGGCGGCTAACCGAACCAGCGCCCTGAGCACCGGCGCGAAGTGGTCGAACGCCGGTACCTGCACCGAGGGGTCCTTGGCCGCGTCGTCCCAGCGGCGAACCCGGATCGCGGCCTGGGCGTGCGGGCCGGCCTCGAACGCGGCGAGTTCCGCGCCCTGCATCGGGCCGCCCTGGACGCCCAGGGTGTACACCGAGGCGGGCGACAGGCCAGCCGCGTAGGCGGGCTCGGTGGCGCACAGGTAGCGCTTCGCGGCCACGTGCAGCCGGACCGGCTCGGTGACCTCCGGGCCGAACCAGCGGGCCAGCCACGCCGCCCCGGTGTCACTGTGCCGGTTGTCGGTGCCCCGCATCAGGTCGTGCCCGGTCAGCGTGCCCTGGAAGTGACCGACGTCGTGCAGCAGCGCGGCGGCGACCAGCGCGTCGCCGGCCTGTTCCCGCTCGGCGAGCACCGCGGCCTGCAGCATGTGCATGGCCTGGGTGACCGGCTCGCCCAGGTACTCGGCGGCGCCTTCGCTCGCGAACAGGCCGGCGATGGCCGCCACCGCGTCGTCTGATTTCATTCCGTGGCCCTTCGCGTGCGCCGGAGCACGGCCATCGCGGACGCGACGCCGTCGAGATCGGCATAACAACCCTGCAGGTGACGACGGCCCGCCGCGGCGAAGCCGGTCCGGGCGTGCAGGATCCTGGTGTTGTCGAAGACCAGGCAGTCTCCCGGGCTCAGCCGGAACGTCAGCGTCAGATCCGGCCGGAGAATCAACTCCGCGAACGCCCGGCAGGCCGCGTAGAACGCCACGGCCTGCTCCGCGGAGCCGCCGTCCCGCCCGAGGCGCAGCGGCTGCATGGACCGGTGGTTGAACCGGACCTCGCGGATCCGGCCGTCCGGGGCGATGGGCAGTTCCGTGAACGCCAGGTTGGCCGGGGCCGCCTCGGCCCGGACGTCGAACAGCCGTCCGTAGTTCGTCTCCCTGACGTAGCCCATGCTCTGCGCCACGGCCAGCACCGCTGCGTCGCGGCACGGCACGTCGCGCAGCAGGAGAAACCCGTCCCGCAGCAGCGCGGCCAGGCTCTGCTCACGCTGCCCGGCGTCGGCCAGGTAGCGAGGCCAGGTCGACCCGGGGAGCCCGCCCGCGAAGTCGCTCGCGGTCCACAGGCGCTTGGCGTCCTCGCTGCGGTCATCGTCGGGACCGCGATGTTGCCCGGCCAGCCAGGAACGGGAGAAGACAGCGCGGTGGCCGTCCGGGCCGAAGACGACCTGCACCGAGTCGCCGGCCGCGGACGCGCTGATCACCGACACGTCGGCGGGCAGGTCGGTGATGCTCGCCAGCCGCTGTCCGCTGCCCGGGTCGCGGCATTCCGCGCACCGGCAGCCATCGCGCAGCACGATCGGGGCGAGTCCGCGCAGCACCGGGTCGTCTTCGGTGGTTCTCATGGCTCATCCAGCGTTAGCCGGCCCGCGCTGGTCAGGCAATACCGGCCGCGGTTCGTTCGCCGGCCGGACGGATGCGCGGCCGCCGGGGAAGCGAGCCGCACCGCGCCGATGCGGTCACGGTCTCGCTTCCCCGGCCGGCCGCCCCCCAGGCCGCGCCGCGGTCGGACCGGTCAGCGACCAGTCCGGGACCGCAGGAACGGCACCCCGAGCGGGGCCACGGCCACGACCGCTGCGACCAGACCGAGGAATGCCCCGATGCTCCAGCCAACCGGGCCGGACGGCTTGAACACGACCCGCTGTAGATCCCCGCATTCACCGAGAACCACGGCAGGAACAGCGAGATAAGGAAGACCAGGGTGGCGCCGCCCGCGATCTGGTCGGCCCGCGACAGCCGGCTCAGGTCGAAGGTGAAAGCCGCGGGGGCCGCCGGAGGCGGTCCCATGGCCCCGGCCGCGGACCCCATGGTCCCGGCGGGACCCATCGCGCCGGCCGGACCCGGCATCCCCTGATGTGCGCCGGCCCCCTGATTCGCGTTCGCTGGCGTGCCGCACCCTGGGCACGCCGCCGCTCCCTCGGCCACGTTGTAGCCGCAATGTGAGCAGGTCATGATGTCCCCCTCCGGAAATGGCCCGAGCTCCGCTCCTGGCCGTCCCGCTGATTCCTGGCTGCCGTCCTTGCCCCCAATGACCCCGGTAACCGAGTGGGCGAGCACCGGCTTCGTGCCGCAGCGGGAAACGGCACCGCTGTCATATTCGCCGGCAAAGCGCAGGACTTTCGACGGGGGAATCCCTAGTCATGACCCTAGCCGCGACGTTTCGCGATCTTGTTAGGTCCTGCTAGGAATCGAATGTGAGCACCACCCGATCTTCGAGCTGCCGGTACCCGAGGCGCTGGCAGAGGGCGTTGCTGGTCGGATTGGCCAGATCGGTGAACAGGATCACGTCGCTCGCGCCCGCGTTGAGCGCGGCCCGGCTGACCGCGGCCGTAACCGCCCCGCCGTAGCCCCGCCGCCGGCGGGCGGGCGGGGTGTAAACCGGCGCGACGCGGATGACCCCGGCCGCCGGGCGCAGGGCCCCGGCCATGGCGACGGCGGTCCCGTCCACCTCCCCGAACATCGGCGGCTCGCCGCCGAACGCTGCCACGCCCCGGGCGCGCAGGGTTTTCAGGGCCGCAAGCTGGATCGTGTTCGACACCGGACGCGACCGCAGAAATCCGCCCGCGGCCGCGAGATAGTCGTCAAGATTCACACCTAATGTCCAGGTCATACCTTATGCTCTCGGTCACCTCCCGCTCGGTGCATCCCATTTGGCGCAGCCAGGGATAACCACCCCGGAGCGGGTCAATCCGTTGGTAACGTCCTGGTCAAGGGCTGGTCAAACCGGCCTGCCGGGACCAGTCAGGAGGATCTGTGGGCGGCTTCAGGAAGTTCTTGTTCCGGGGTAATCTCATCGACCTGGCCGTGGCCGTGGTCATCGGCGTCGCCTTCAACGCGGTGGTCCAGGCCCTGATCGCGGACATCATCACGCCGCTGCTCGCCGCCATCGGCGGCAAGCCGAACTTCGGCACGCTGTCCTTCACGATCAACCACAGCCACTTCCTCTACGGCAGCTTCATCAACGCGGTCCTGTCCTTCGTGATCATCGCGGCGGTGATCTACTTCATCGTCGTGGGGCCGGTTAACCGGGTCACCGCGCTGATGACCCGCAGCAAGGAGGCGACCGAGCGGGACTGCCCGCAGTGCCTGCAGAGCATCCCGGTCGCGGCCAAGCGGTGCATGTTCTGCACGTCCGAGGTGCCGCCGGTCGCTCCCTCCCCCGTCGGTCGCTAGGTAAGCCCCGCGGCTCGCTCGCCGGGCGACCACACGTAGGGCGTGGTCACGGCGATGCAGCCGAACCCGAGCCGTTCCAGGATGGGCCTGCTCTGCGGCGAGGCATCCACCTGCAGGTACCGGCAGCCGTGCGCGGTGGCGAGCCGGGCCCGGTAGGCGATGAGGGCCCGGTAGATCCCGCGCCCGCGCCACTGCGGGAGCGTGCCGCCGCCCCACAGCCCGGCGAAGTCGGTGCCGGGGCAGAGGTCTATCCGGGCCGAGGAGACCGGCTCGTCCCCCGCCATCGCCACCACCATCGTGCCCGCCGGGCCGCTGCGGAGCTGCCTGATCAGCGCGTCGCGCCACCGTTCGTAGTCGTCGGGGCCGAACACCCGCTCGCGCACCTGGATCAGCAGCTCGACACCGGCCTCGTCGGTGACCGGGACCAGCCGGACACCCGGGGGCAGGATGGCTTCGGCCGGCCCCAGCGCGCCCGCGATCCGCGCGGTCTCGGCGACCATGAACGACTCGGGCTCCTCGGCCGCGAAACCGGCGGCCAGCAGCCGGTCACCCAGGTCGGGCGGCTGGTCGTAGTCGTAGAGCTTCCACTCGAAGCGCTCACCGCGGGCGGCGTAGAACGCGACCTGGTCCGCGATCGCCGCGTCGGCCGTGCCCGGGTCCAGGTCTGACCAGACCACACCGGACCAGCCCACGCCGTTGTTCTTGAACCAGCGCACGACCGGCCCCGCCCGCTCGCCCACGGCGCCGGACCCGTCGGGAGCGATGCTGCGGCGTACCTGCGCGTCGAACTCCGACCGAACCTGATCCTTTTCCACCCACGAAGGCCACCACGGCGGACCGCGGCGCGCAACCGAGAATCGCGGCCGGGCCCGGGGTCAGGCGGTCACTTCGCGTCGGCGTAGCAGCCGACCACGGCGGTCGTCATGGGGAAGCGCACCTGCGTGACGCCGAACACGGCCCGCCCGGCCTCCTCGGCCGCCGCGTCGACGGCCTGCACCACGTCCGGCGCCAGGGCTTCGGGGCAGTGCACCAGCACCTCGTCGTGCTGGAAGAACACCAGGTGCGGCGCCCGCGGCTGCCATCGCCCGGCCGCCGGCTCCCCCGCGGCCGAATCCCCGGGTTCCCCCATGTCGGCCAAGCGACGGCGGAGCGCCGCGAGCAGTATCAGCGCCCAGTCGGCCGCGCTCGCCTGGACCACGAAGTTGCGGGTGAACCGGCCGCGGGCGCGTGAGGCACGGCCCGCGCCCGGATCCCGCTCGACCTCCTCGCCGGACTCCTCGGTGACGGCGCGCCAGGCGGCGGACGGCGGCGGGCAGGTCCGGCCGAGGACCGAGGTGACCACCCGCCCTTCCTCGCCGGCCCGGGCCGCGGCCTCCACGTAGGCGGACGCGGCCGGGAACCGCCGCCGCAGCACGCTGAGCAACTGGCCCGCCTCGCCGCCGGCGCCGCCGTACATGGCGGACAGCAGCGCGATCTTGGCCTTGTCGCGGTCTCCCCCGAACACCTGGGCCAGCCCGGCGTACAGGTCGCCGCCCGCCGCGGCCTCCGCGAACACCCGGTCCCCGGCCAGCGCCGCGAGCACCCTTGGCTCAAGCTGGGCGGCGTCGGCGACCACGAGAACCCAGCCGGGATCGGCCACGACCGCCCGCCGCAGCACCCGCGGGATCTGCAGCGCGCCGCCGCCCCGCGTCGCCCAGCGGCCGGACACCACGCCGCCCACCACGTACTCCGGCCGGAACCTCCCGTCACGCACCCAGGCGTCCAGCCAGGCCCAGCCGTGGGCGGCGTGCAACCGGGCCAGCTCCTTGTATTCGAGCAGCGGCGGGATGGCCGGATGGTCGATCTGCCGCAAGTCGGAGAACCGGGTGGTCTTCACCCGCACCCCGGCCCCGGCCAGGGCCCGGATCAGCTGGGTGGGCGAGTCCAGATTCACCGGCCGGCCACCGAGCGCGGCCGAGACCTGCCCGGCGAGCTGGGTCAGCCGCGCCGGGCGCGTTCCGGCCAGCGCCGCGGGCGGGCGCGGCCCGAGCATTCCGGCCAGCAGCTCATCGTGCACGTCGGCTCGCCACGGCATCCCGGCGAACGCCATCTCGGCGGCCGCCAGTTCGCCGGCCGACTCGGCCGCGACCAGCGCCCCGAACCGCCCCGGATGCTCGTCGGCCGCGATCCGGCGCAACTGGTCGGCGTGCACGGCGATCAGCGCATCGAGCGTCGCCGCGCCGTCCGGCGCCCGGGTCGCCGCCGCCTCGAACAGCGCGCCCTGCTCGGCCCCGCGCGCACCGAACTGGCCCGGCCGCCCGGCGGCCACAGCCGCCGCGGGCGACACCGGGACCGGCGTTCCGCGCAGCCGCGCGTACGCCGCCGCCAGCGAGACCGGCTCGCCGCCCCGGCCGTCCCTGGCGAGCAGCAACCGCTCGGCGTGCGCCACATCGTGGCACCGCGTCACCCGCGCCCCCGCCCCCAGCAACGCCGGATAGTGCTCCGCGCCGCTGGACCAGACCCACCGGAGGCTGCCGTCTCCCGAGCGCTCGTACCTGGTGACCGCCTCGGCAAAATCAGAAGCCGGAACGTAACGCCCTACCCGGCTCCCGTCCGCCGCGAGCTCGCACAGCAGGGCACTGCCCGATGGCCCGGGCGCGACCGCTACCCGCACGCTCCAGATTCTGCGCCATGGGTCTGACAACCGGGCCACCCGGCTCCAGCAAGAGCGCAAGGTTGGCACCTGCTATCTTTTCTTTGCACATGCCATGACCAAGAGGAGGCAGCGTGACCAACGTGATCAAGAGACTGTCCTCGCGCCAGGCCGTCGCCAAGGCCGATCAATGCGAGCCTGCGGTAGCTGGATGTGCCTCATCGCCGCATTCACCATCAAGGTCACCCGCTCGGGTGCGGGTGCTGGCGGCGGGCCAGCCGCGACAGGTACCCGGATCGGCCGGCCGCCTCAACCGGTGGCTGCGGGTGGCGGCCGCGGCCGCGGGCGCGTTGGGCGTGCTCATCGGGTTCGGCGGCGCATCGGCCCTCGCGACCGGCCCCGCGAATACGAGCGCAAGCGCCCCGGCCACGGTGGCCGGAAGCACTTCGGGCTCGTCCGCCGGCGGCGCCGCTGAACTGGGATCACCGAGCCCGCAGGCTGCGGAGGTCCAGGACTGCGACTCGCTGACCTCGTGCTATACGGCACATCAGCTGCAGGTCGCCTACGGTGTGCGTGCGCTGCTTGGCCAAGGGATCAACGGCTCGGGCCAGACCGTGGTCTTGCCCGAGCTAGCGCAGACCGCGCTTTCCCCGCCCGCGGTCAGCGACATACGCCAGGACCTGGCCCAGTTCGACCGGCTGTCCGGCCTGCCCGCCGCCCGGCTTCAGGTGGTGACCCGGCTCGCCGGGCCGGTCTCGCCGTTTCTGGCTAACGGCGAGGAAGTGCAGGACGCGGAGATCATCCATGCCCTCGCCCCGGACGCGGCCATCCGCGTGATCCTGCTCAGTCCGACGGCCCTGGCCACCACGGCCAGCGCGGCCGCGGGGCTGACCGCCGCGCTGCGCATGGCCCCCAGAGAAGGCGGGATCATGTCGGTCAGCGCGGGCTGGGGCGAACACTGCCTGACCCGTCCCGAGGTGGCCCGCATGCACGCGGCCCTGCGGGCCGACGCCGACCAGCACGTCACCGTCGTCGCCAGTTCGGGCGACAACGGCGTGATCACCCGGCCCTGCCCCGGATCCCCGGCCACCGCGCCCTGGGAACCAGTGCGGGAAACCAACATGCCAGCCGAAGATCCGCTGGTGTTGTCGGCGGGCGGCACGACGCTGACGGCCAGCCACACGACCGGCCGGTACCTCGGCGAGACCGCGTGGAGCTCCCCGGCGGCCACGCAAGGGTCCGGCGGCGGCTTCAGCCGCCTGTTCGCCCGTCCCGCCTACCAGGACGGCGCGCCCGGCACTCATGGCCGCCGGGGAGTGCCCGACGTGGCGGCCGATGCTGATGGCCGCAGTGGCCTGGCCGTGATCGTCAGCGACACGGGCCAGGCGTACACGGTTTTCGGCGCCAAGGGCACCAGCGCCAGCGCTCCGGCCTGGTCTGCGGTGATCGCCCTGGCTGACCAGTATGCCCACCGTCGCCTGGGCTTCATCGATCCCGCCGTCTACCGCATCGGCCGGAGTGCCCGCTACCACCATGCCTTCCACGACATCACCCAGGGAACGAACACGGTGCAACTCTCCGGCGAGACGATCACCGGTTATGCGGCCACGCCGGGATGGGACCCGGTCACCGGGTGGGGCAGCCCGGACGCCCGTGTGCTGGTGCCGTTGCTGGCGCGTTATGCCCGGGCGTGCGTCATCCGGTCTGCGCGGTCGAGGCCGGGGACGGCGCGGACGGCGGACGGCCGAAGCCGAAGTGCGAGCGGCTGCCCTGCATCAGGGTCATGTCGGCCACATTGGTCGCGGTGGCGGCGGCACCGCTCACCGTGGCGACGACGCTGACCTGGTTGCCGGCCTTGACCGAGCCGATGCCGCCACGCTGCGCGTCCACCATGGTGGAGCTGGCGACCACGTAGGTCTTGGTGTACCCGTCGCGGCTCTTGAGCGTGATCGACGTCGTGCTGACCGATGTGACCTGGCCGCTTTGCACGTCGACGGTCTGGTAGCCGCCACCGGACTTGGGCACGACGAACTGGCCGTGCAGCGCCCCGAACATGCCACCGCCCAGGCCGAACCCGAATCCGAAACGACGGGAGTGCGGCCCGTGGCCGGCGCCGGGCTGGCCGGGGGGAGCGGGCGACGGGGCCGGCGAGGCGGCCACGGCGCTCGGGGACGTTCCTGACGGCGGGGAGTTGGTCGCGGCCAGGGCCGCTCCCGCGCCGCCCAGGAGCGCGGCCACGGCCACCCCGGTGAGCACATAGGGGCGGCGTGACCAGGAGCGAAGGCTCGGCGGCCCGATCGGGCGTATCCGGCCCGCCAGGTCAGCGGGCTCCTCGGGCTCGGCTGGCTCGGGCCGGCCGGCCGGCATCCACCAAGTCTGCTCGTTGTCTGACGATTCGTCCGACATCGGAGGACAGCTCCTTCCGGGCGTGGCAAACCCCGATCCTCAGGTTCCCACGTAGACCTGAGCGCAGCCTGAATACCATCGTAGATCGTCCTCCAGGATCGGCTGCCCCGGCCGGCGCCCGGCTGCGGCCCGGCCCGAAACGGACCGGGCCCGCGGGCCGGGCAGCTAACCGGGCGGGTAAGGCCGCTAGCCGAGAGCACCCCGATCGGGGCGCGCCGATGACTGCGGCCCGCGGCGCTGGGAGGCCTGGCCGGGCAGTTCGCTGGCGGCCCAGCCGGCCAGTTCGGCGGCGATGTCGGCCAGTCCCGCCCGGTCTTTGCCCTCCTGCTTGTTGCTGGCGCGCTTGCCCGCGCCCGCGCGCTTGGGCCGGGGCAGCGCGTGACCGGACAGGCGGCCCGACCGGGTCCAGCCTCCGGCCGGGGCGGCTTCGGCGGAACCGGCGGGCTCGGGGGCCGGCTCGGAGTCCTGGTCCGGCTCCGGCTCGTGGCGCGGCCGGAACGCGACCACACCGGGCTGGCCGGCCGGGGCCGGCTCACCGGGGCCGGCCTGCGGCTCGAGACCGGCCGAGGGCGGCTGGGCGTCCGGCGGCGGCGAGGCGATGTCCCGCACGGCCGAATCCCAGGCCGCGTCCCGCTGGATATCCCGGTAGAGGGGCGGATCGAGCGGGTTCGACATGTCCGCCGGCGACGCCACGGCGGCCCATTCCCGCTGCGGCGCGGGCGTGCTGCCCTGCGTGGGGACGTGGATGGGCGCGATCTCTCGCTCGGCGCCGGGCGCCTGGGCGCCCGCGCCCGGTGCTGACCGCGACGTCATGGCCGCGTAGACCGAGCCTTCGCGCCGGTCCAGCAGCGCGGCGAGTTGCTCGGCGTCGCTGGCGGCGAGGCCGAAGACCACTCGCGGCTGACCCCACGGGTCCTCCATCGAGTAGCCGAGGAAACTCGAGACCGGCGGCAGCGGCTCTGCCTGCGGATGGTGCATCGTGCGCCAGTGCTGCCAGGCCCGCTCTAACTCCACCGCAGCCCGCTGCGCGCGCACGGTCAAATCTGGTTCACGCATTGCGATTTTCTCCCCTCGAAGCGCGGCATGCCGCGTTCCAGTTGGCCGACCCCCGGGCCTGCACACATCGCTCGCGCATGGCGACGGCCCGCGTGGCGCCCTGTGCTGGTCTCGGGGGATATCCCCCCAGACCCCCCTTGCCATCAGCATGAGGGCGGCACGCGTGCGGCGCGCGATGGTGATGTGCGAATGCCTCAGTCCACCGCCGTTTGCCTTCCGCCGACGATGGCATGGCGAACAGTATGGCGGAGCACCCGCCCGAGCAGGAGTGATTACAGAAAGTCGTCAGTGGCTACACAGAGTTAGCAGTCCGGCGACCCTTGATCCCCCCCAAGGCGGGCCCGACGCCTGCACAGGAATCCCAAACGGGAACGCCGGGCCGGATCATGTGCCAGGCCGCGGCGGCCGACAGCGAGTATGTCTGATATCTGCGCTCTAACTGCGCTTTAACCCTCTAAAGGGTACTTCCAGGAGGCCGGATCGACCCCGGCTCTGTCCGTGTGCCGTGCGCTCCATGAGCGCCTGGCACGGACCACGCCCCTCAACGCGGCGCTTCGCCGCCGGGGCCGACCCCCCCTTGTTCCTGCTCTCCACCAAGGCCGCCACCGTACGCACGTCTCCGTGCGCCAGGATGCCTGGCAACAAACTGCCAGGCCCGCGGCCTGGCGTCACTCCGAGCGCTGCTGCGGAATTCCCGCGAGCAGGGCGCGTACTTCTGTCTCCCTGTACCGGCGGTGCCCGCCGAGCGTACGTATGGAAGTCAGCTTTCCGGCCTTGGCCCACCGTGTGACGGTTTTCGGGTCAACCCGGAACATGGTCGCTACCTCTGCTGGGGTCAGCAGAGGCTCGGCCTCTGGCGTGCGTGCGGACATGTTGACGGCCTCTCCTCCTGGACCGGTACTGCGATCCTGCGTTGTTCTGTGCCTGGCTCCATTGACTGGCTCCATCGAAGAGCCTGCCGTGGATGTCCCATATGGTCTACTCAGACCATATTGCCATCACCAGCGGTGACAAGTCGACCACCAGGAGCAAAAGATTCTCCGAGAGTCGCCCTGTTGCTCCGTTGATGCGAGTCACGCTGCGTGATTCTAGCGACACGCAGCGTCGCAACGGGCAGATTCGGAAAAGTCATCCCCCTCCCATCAGCTTCCTAGCTCGACTGCCTCCAGGTCACGCCACCTGGCACGCAACCGCTGGTACATGGCGGCTGCCAGCTCAAATTCCCTGCTTGCCAGGGCACTGACAGTGGCGGAAACCTCAGCCACTGACTGGTCCGCGCGGAGCGCGTCGTCGTCAAGCAACTGAACCAACCCTCCGTAGTCGAGTTCCACCAGCGAGTGCGGGTGGAACTCTTCCAGCCAGCGCCCGATTTCCTCGAGCGCTGCGCTGGCTCGCACGAGAGCAGCCGTGGTCGGCGCCTCGCGATCGGTTACCCGGCCCCGGGACCCGGAGGTGGTACCTGGGACGCGCCTTACCGTAGCGAGGGCTCGTGCCACTCGCCGGCGCGCCTGGGCCATGGTGGTCGCGTAGATGAGCGTTCGGGTCGCCGAGGCCGTGGCCGGCCTGCTGCTTTCCCGGTCCGCCGAGGTGCCGAGAACGAGCCAGCGCTCGGTCGGCGCGAACGGAACGAACCAGGTAGGCGGCACAGACCAGGTGCTGCCCTGGATGTAGACCCGTGGCGCCATCTCCTTTCTTTCCCACCGGGCAAAGTCCTCTGCGGCCCGGTCGGCCTCCACGGGAGCGAAAGCATCCGCGAGCGGCGACCCGGCGGTCGCCCGCAGCCTGCCCAGCGCCAGCCAGGACCGAAGCCTGGTCTGCCACGGGCACACATACGTCATGCCGTCCGCCCAGCGCACGTAAGCGTGCTCACTCTCCCGTTTAGGTGCAACGATCGGCGGCAGCGCGATAATCCTGCGCAGCGCCTCTTCGCGCTCGGCTTCGAGCGCGTCCGCCCTGCGCGGCCTGTCCGCAGATGCCGCATATGCCTCCCAGCGGGCCCGCTCGGCCGGCCCAAAGGCAGATAGCGGTTCATACACCCGCAGAAAGGCAGCGCACGGCAGCATGATCAATCGTGACATACCGGTGCCCGCAACAGAAGTCCTGGGCCCCGACGAGATTGCAGCGGCCACACCTCAGCACCCTCGCGTCTCACCTGGTCGGCATACCCTTGGTCCCTGAGATCCCGCGTCAACGGCGACAGCGGACTGAGCCGGGAGCCATCGTGACCAACGTACCGACCGGAGCGAGAAGCGAGGAACGAGCGACGAGCGAAGGCCCCGCGCCAAAGGGGCGCGCCGCCGACTGGACCGAGGAGACGAGCGAGCGACAAGGGAAGCTCGGCGGGTCCAGCGGCCCGGAGGCGCAAGGAAACACAGCGCAAATTAAACAGCATCATGAACAGGTGATGTTCGGGCACGACGGGCCGAGCGGGCTGCGGGTGATCATCGCGATCTACTCGACGGCCCTGGGGCCCTCGCTGGGCGGCACCCGCTTCTATCCCTACCCAAGCGAGGAGGCGGCCCTCGCCGACGTGCTGAACCTCTCGCGCGCCATGGCCTACAAGAACGCCATGGCCGGCCTGGACCACGGCGGCGGCAAGGCGGTCATCATCGGTGACCCCAAGCGGCACAAGTCGGAGGCCCTGCTGCGGGCGTACGGCCGGTTCGTGCAGTCGCTGAACGGCCGCTACGTCACCGCTTGCGACGTCGGCACCTACAGCGAGGACATGGACATCGTCGCGCGCGAGTGCCGCCACGTCACCGGCCGCACCGTACCGAACGGCGGCGCGGGGGACTCCTCGGTGCTCACCGCGTTCGGCGTCTTCCAGGGCATGCGCGCCGCGGCCGAGCACGCCTGGGGCACGAGCAGCCTCGAGGGCCGCCGGGTGGGCGTCGAGGGCGTGGGCAAGGTCGGGCACCGCCTCGTCGACCACGTCATCGAGGCGGGCGCGCAGGCCGTGATCTGCGACGTCAACGCCGACGCCATCGAGCGGGTGCGGGTCAGGCACCCCGAGGTCGAGGTGGCGGCCGACCGTGACGGCCTGCTCGGCACCGCGATCGACATCTTCTCGCCTTGCGCGCTGGGCGGGGCGATCAACGACGGCAACCTGGCGCTGCTGAACGCCAAGATCGTCTGCGGCGGGGCCAACAACCAGGTGGCCCACCCGGGCATCGAGAAAACGCTCGCCGACCGCGGCATCGTCTACGCCCCCGACTACGTGGTCAACTCCGGCGGGGTGATCCAGGTCGCGGACGAACTGCAGGGCTTCAGCTTCGAGCGCGCCCAGGCTCGGGCGGCGCAGATCTTCGACACCACGAAGAAGATTCTCGCGATCGCGGACGGCGAAGGCGTGCCGCCCGCCGCCGCCGCCGACCGCCTGGCCGAGCGGCGAATGTCCGAAGTAGGTAGACTTCGTGGCATCTGGCTCGGTTCCTTAACACCCGCCGGACCCGGTCATGCGGAATCTGCCCTAGAGCCGTCCGCAATGGCCTGAGGCGCCAACCGCCCAAACCAGGTACCGTTATGTGTGCACGGAAGAACGAGCGCGCTGTGCTCCCCGCGGTGGAGAGACGGCGGGTTGGTTAGTTGTGCGAGAAAGCCCGCAAGCGTCAGCGCGCTGAGGGCAGAGGACCAGTGCGGTGACCAGGGGCCCCGACCGGGCTCCGTACGTTCGAGGGGGTCGAGCCAATGGGGCGCGGCCGAGCCAAGGCCAAGCAGGTGAAGGTTGCCCGCCAGCTTAAGTACAGCGGCGGAGGCATGGATCTTGACCAGCTGCGGGCTGAGTTTGGCGTCGGCACGGACCGGCAGGATGCGGACGATCACGCCGCG
>DATAVV010000403.1:0-17319 GCA_036267555.1 Streptosporangiaceae bacterium
CACCGCCCGGCCGGCGATCCTCCCGCGCTCCCTTGCCCGGCACCCCGGCCGGCGCCGCCCCCCCGCCCCCGGCACCCCCGGGCCAGCGCCCCGGGTCCGGTGCCGGTCGGGCGGTTGTGCCGATTGGGGTAGTTTTCCGCCGGGCCTGGGTATGCCCGGTCGTCATGAAGCCCTGCTTCATGACGACCGGGCCTGGGTATGCCCGGTCGTCATGAAGCCCTGGTCACAGCCTCGGACCGGCCCTGGGGCCGCCCCTTGGATCCCGGTCCGGGCATGCGGAGGGGAACCTCCGGTGAGCGGGACGACCGTGCGGCCGGCGGCCGAGCCGGCCGGCCTGGCCCGGGGACGGGCCCGCCGCGGGTGGCCGCCGTGCACCCCGGTGGCCGCGGTCATCGCGGCCGCCGCCGCCCTGGCCCTGGGCCTGCGGGCGTATCAAATCGCCCAGCCGGGCGCGCTGCTCGGCGTGGCCTGGTACGACGACGGGGTCTACTTCGCCAGCGCCCTGCGCCTGACCCAGGGCGCGGTGCCGTACCGGGACTTCTTCTTCGCCCAGCCCCCGGGGATCACGCTGCTGATGACCCCGGCCGCGCTGGCGGCCAAGGCGACCGGGACGGCCGGGGGCATGGCCATCGCCCGGATCCTGACCCTGCTGGCCAGCACGGCCTGCGTGATCCTGGGCGGCCTGCTGGTGCGCCACCGCGGGCTGCTGGCCGTGAGCGTGACCTGCGGGCTGCTCGCGGTCTACCCGGCCAGCGTGGGCGACAGCCGGACGATCTTCCTGGAGCCGTGGGTCGCGCTGTTCTGCCTGGCCGCGGCGCTGGCGGTGTTCGACGGTGACCGGCTGGCCAGCGGCCGGCGCCTGGCGTGGGGCGGCGTAGCGTTCGGGTTCGCCGGGGCCGTCGAGTCGTGGGCGATCGCGCCGGTGCTGGTCGTGGTGGCGCTGGCGCTGCCCCGGCCCCGGCGGGCGGCGGCGTTCGCGGGCGGGGTGGCCGCCGGGTTCTGCGTCCCGGTCCTGCCGTTCGCGCTGCTGGCGCCGCGCCGGTTCTACGAGAGCGTGGTCGTGGCCCAGTTGGTCCGGTATCGGCAGGTTCGGGTACCGGTGTGGGTCCGGCTGCAGGACATGACCGGCCTGGAGTACCTGGCGCGTCCCTCGCACCTGCTGCTGGTGCTCGCGACCGTGGTCGTGGCCGGTTTCGCGGCCGTCGCGGTCGTGAGCGCCTGGATGATCACCCGCCGCCCACCGCCGCCGCTGGAGTGGTTCGGGGTGGCCACCGCGGCCCTGGTCGCGCTGGCGTTCATGTGGCCGCCCGGCTTCTTCTTCCACTTCTCCGGGTTCCTGGCGCCGTTCCTGGCCCTGGCCATCGCGCTGCCGGGCGCCCGGCTGGCGGCGGTGCTGGACGCGGCCCGGCCGACAGCAGGCCGCCGCGGCGCCCGCCATCCGCTGCAGTGGACGGCGGCGGCCCTGGCCGGCCTGGCGATCGCGGTCATGGCCGTCATCCAGGCCCGCGCGGAGACCGGAGCCGCGCCCCGACTCGGGCTCACGGCCATCGCCGCGGCCCGGCGGGTAATCCCGGCCGGGGCTTGCGTGCTCACCGACCAGGTGTCGTTCACGATCGCCGCCGACCGGTTCGACTCAGGCGTGCCCGGCTGCCCGCTGATGATCGACCCGCTCGGCACGGACTACGCGCTCAGCCCGGGCCGGGACGGGACGCAGGGCGCGGGCCGGATCCCGGCCGTGGCGGTGATCATGCGCGACGCCTTCGCCCACGCCCAGTACGTCTGGCTGGCCGGGGGGTACAACCGCCGCCGGATCGCCTGGACTCCCGCGCTGCACTCCTACTTCGACGCTGCGTTCGCCCGGGTTCTGACCGACGGCAAGGGCGACGCCCTCTACGTGCGAAAGGGCCCGCGCTCGCGCCGGCCGACGCCGGCTCGCCCGGCCACGCCGGCCCGGGGCGAGTCGGGACCGACCCGGTAACCTTCGTTCATGCCATTCCCTTGACTGTGACGTGACCGCGGCGCCCGCGGCCCGCCGTCCCTCCCTCGACCGAACCGGAGAGAGGAGGACGGAGGACATGGGGTGCAGTCGAAGAGAAATACCCAGCCGGCCGCGGCCGGGTCGGCCGTGCTGGCGGCGGCGCTCGCCGTGGAGCTTGTCGATGAGTTGGTGGACGGGGCCAAGAGCGCCGCGCTGCCGTTGATCCGCCAGGGCCTGGACCTGAGCTACGGCGAGGTCGGCTTGCTGGCCTCAGTGCCGCTGGTGCTGGGCAGCCTGCTGGAGTTGCCGCTGGGGATCCTGGCCGGGCAAGGTCGCGGGCGGCGCTGGGCCGTCCTGGCCGGCGGCCTGGTGTTCATAGGCTCGCTGGCGGTCGTGGCCGCCGCGTACACGTTCGCGGGGCTGCTGGCCGCGTTCGTGATTTTCTGTCCCGCTTCCGGGGCGTTTGTCGGGCTGACCCAGTCCAGCCTGATGGACGGCGACCCGGGCCGGCGCGAGCAGCACATGGCGCGCTGGGAACTCGCCGGGTCGTCGGGCTCGGTGGCCGGGCCGTTCCTGCTCATCGCCGTGCTCGCGGCCGGAGGTGGCTGGCGGCCGGCGTTCCTGGTGCTCGCCGCGGCCGCGGCCGTGACCTGGCTGGCCGTGGCCAGGAACCCGCCACGGCCGCCGTCCGGGGCCGGTGCAGCCGATCCGGCCGGTGCAGCCGGTGCAGCCGCGGGCGACGCGAACGGGCCCGTCAGCGGGCCGCCGCTGCGCCGGGTCCTGGCCGCGCTGCGCCGCGGCGACGTCGTGCGCTGGCTGGTGCTGCTCCAGGTGTGCGACCTGCTGCTGGATGTGCTGACCGGGTTCGTGGCCCTGTACCTGGTCAGCCTGGTGCACGCGACGCCGCAGCAGGCGGCGCTCGGGGTGGGGATCCGGCTCGGAGCCGGGCTGGCCGGGGACGCCGCGGTGATCTGGGCCCTGCGTCACGTGCGGGGAGTGAGCCTCCTGCGGGCCGGGGCGGCCGCGGCCTGCGTCCTGTTCCCGCTGTTCCTGCTGGTGCCGGGGCTGGCGGCCAAGCTCGTGCTGCTGGCCGCGCTGACCCTGGTCACCGCGCCGTGGTACCCGTTGCTGGCCGCCCGGCTCTACGAGAGCCTGCCCGGCGACAGCGGCGTGGCGGTGACCCTGTCCAGCGCGGCCAGCCTGGTCGGCGGGGCCGGGCCGCTCACCGTCGGGTTCCTGGCCGAGCGCTTCGGCCTGGGCTGGGCGCTGGCCGGCCTGGCCGTGACAGCACCGCTGGTCCTGGCCGGGCTGAGCCTGCGGTCCGAGCACAGGCCCGGAGCCGGCGGATCCCGCGATGCGGGCCGGCCCGCCGGCGCCGGGGCACCGGGCCCGGGCTGAACGCGCCGGTGCCCCCTCCGCGCGGTGGCGGAGGGGGCACCGGGTGGTCCTGGCCGGGACGGCGTCAGGCCGCCTCTGCTGGTGACCGGTTTAGAAGAACGGGCCGTTCGTCCCCCGGACCTCCTGGGTGTCGATCCCGCGGCCGCCGTTGATCTGGACGGTGCTCCAGACCGGCTGCGACGGGAACGTGCCGTTGGAGGTGGCGACAACCGGGTTCGAGAAGTTGTCGCTGCCGCCGTTGATCAGCCAGAGCCCGCCACCGGTGGTGGTGCCGCCGGGCAACTTGGTCGTGGTAATCAGGACCGTCGCCGCCGACAGGCCGCACGGCTCGAGGCGGGTCTTGCCGCCCATCACCGGCGTGAAGTTCCTCCAGGCGCCGACGCACAGGGTCAGCGGGCCGCCGTTGTTCGGGTTGAACGCCAACTGGAACGTGGTACGGCCGAGCAGGCCCGCGTTCTTCATCAGCGCACACTGCGAACTGGTGAACACCGAGCCGGGCTGCGCGTGCCCGGTGATCGTGCAGTACAACGGCGCCACGGTGCTGAGGTCGATCTCCTTGAAGTCCTCCTTGGACGCCCCGTTGCTGCCCTGCAGCAGGCGAACCAGGGCATTCGGCCGAGCCCAGCCCGACTGGACGCCGAGGATCGCCTGGCGGCCCGGCGTCAGGAAGCTGACGTCCACGCAGTGGAAGCTGCAGGCTGTGGTCGCCATCTTGACCGCACCCGGTTTGGCGTGCACCGGGCTGGCGCTGGCCGCGCCCATGGACATGCCGAGCAACGCAGTGGTGGCCACCCCGGCCGCCAGAGCGTAGCCCGCCTTAGTAAAGCGGATCCGCATGATGTTGGTTCCTTCCTGTCGAGGCCGGACCGGCTGACCTGTGGCGGCGGCCCGGGCGGTCGGGCATATAGCCGGTCGGGCATATAGCCGGTCGGGGTGTACATGTAGGCCTGGCTGTGATCGCGCTTTCTCCCGCCCTACCAGGAGCGTTGGACACGTTACCATGAGTAGCCATTTGATTACGTCCAGTGAACAAGCTTGACGTAACCGTTATCGCCGGCCACCCGGGGCCGCGGAAAAACGGCCGCCCGCCGTACCCGCATCGGGCAGGGCGGCCATTCGCCGCGGCCCCTGGCCGCTGCGCACGCGCCGGGACTGACGGGCACGCCGCAAGCACGCGTGCGGCGGCGCCTGCCGCTCGGCGAGAGCAATTCAGCATCCTTGCGGCCTTTCCTTTCCTTATCCCGAGATCGACCGACCTCGGGAATTCCCTGCGTCAGGGGCGGCACCCGCTCGCTTTATTCGCGGGCGAGTCATCGCACCTGAGCAGGCCAAATCGGTACTGAGGCGACAATGCATAGCCAATTTCGATTGGCCCTGTTGCATTGCCGTAAGCGAGACGCGCCACTACCACGGGTGGTTGTCATCACGGAACCAAGCGTTTCTTATTACGCTGGAGAATCCGCTAAGGCGCCGATTTACCTGGTGACGCGATGAAATGATTGAGCCGCGACGGGATTGGCGCTAGAGGGTCCAGCGCGTCGCCATACGTGCCGATTGGCGCCCGCGTTCGGGGCGGCGTTCACGATGGCGAAAACCCGGTATGGATTGCTCTGTGCCCTCGCCGAAGAGACGGCGAATGCCCCGCGGGCCGGAGAACCCCGGACCCCCTCCGCTCATGAAAATCCACCCGGGCGCGGGGTTCGCGGGGCGGGAACGGGAGACGGCGCGCCCGACGCAGGCGCGGGGTTCGCGGGGGCGGGGTTCGCGGGGGCGGAGGGGGAACGGGAGACGGCCCGGCCGACCCGGGCGTTGGGCTCGCGGGGGCGGGAACAGGAACGGGGCCGCCCGACCCGGGCGCGGGCCGCCCGGGCGAGGGGCGGTCCTGGCCGCGACCGCCCCCGGCCCGGGTTCAGGCCCGGGCCGGGAGGGTGGAGCGGATGGCCTAGCTCACTTGCTGTTGTTCGCGCTGTCCCCCACGGCGTGACGGCCGCCGACCGCGCCGTCCTGGGGGGTCTCGGCCGGGTCGTAGGACGTCAGCGCGTCCTCCGCGGGCCCGGTCAGGTTCTTCTTCACCGAATCGAGGATGGCCAGCCCCTGGCCGACGAGCCCGGCCGCGATCTCGCTCAGGCCGTCGGCGCCGTTCAGCACGCTGATGTTGGCGCCGGCCAGCCCCGACGCCGCCTCCCTGACGATCTGCGGCAACTGGTCGATCAGCATCCGGTCCAGGGCGATGCGGTTGTTGGAGGCCGCCGCCTCGGCCTGCAAGCGCACCCGCTCCGCGTCGGCCTTAGCCAGGATGCGGACCTTGTCGGCCTCGGCCTCGGCGGGCTTGACCACCTCGGCCACCAACTGACGCTGGCGCAACTCGGACTGCCGCTGGGCCAGGTCGGCCTGGGCCGCGATGACGTTCATCTGCGCCTGGGCCTGGGCCAGCGGCCCGGACTGCGCGGCCTCCGCCTGCGCCTTGTCGATCTCGGCCTTGTACTGGGCCTGCACGACCGAGGTCTGCCGCGAGTACTCGGCCTGCTTGCGCTGCGACTCCTGCTGCGCCTCGGCCGCGGCCTGGTTGGCCTGGGCCTGCGCGATCTGCGCCTGCCGCTGGATCGCGGCGTTGTGCGGCGCCGCCATCGCGTCGATGTAACCGGTGTTCATATCGTCGATCGACTGGATCTGCAGCGAGTCCACGCTGAGGCCGATCTTGGCCATCTCGGCCTTGGAGCCGTCCAGCACCTCGGTGGCCAGCTTCTGGCGCTCGGTGACGATCTCCTCGACCGTCATCGACCCGATGATCGAGCGCAGGTGCCCGGAGAAGATCCGTCCGGTCAGGGTCGACATCTGATCCTGGTCGGACAGGAACCGCTGCCCGGCGTTGACGATGCTTTCCTCGTCGTTGCCGACCTTGAAGGCGATAACGGCGCGAACGTTCAGGGCGATGCCCTGCCTGGTAACGCAGGTCTCCGAGACTTCCGACTCGCACATCGAAAGGGTAAGGAAACTCGTCTTGCGGAAGAACGGCGGGACGAACGCGCCGTGTCCGGTTATGACCTTGAAGGGCGCGCCGTCACGCCCGAACTTCCCGCCTGAAATCAGCATTGCCTCGTCGGGCGCGGGAACACGATAGCCGAGCATCTTTCATCTCCAGTTGGAATCCCCCGGGCGGGTGACTCGGGTAGTCATCGCCTGTGTATACCCGTCTTACTGCACAAAAGGCTCATGTGGGAAGGGGATCCACCGGATCGTCCCACTCGCTGACGTCCACGGTCCTGTTCCCCCGGGATTCGATGACCAGGACCGTCGCGCCCTTGGGCAGCGGCGCGGGCGACCAGGCGATATAGGTCTCGGAACCGCCCCGGATCTTGACCAGCACCTCGCCCGGGCCGGCCGCGCCTCTCGTGGCGATCGTGAGCACGCCGATGCTGCCGATGAGCGAGGTCTCGCGCACCACCGTCAGCCGCTCCTCAGGGCCTACCCGACTGAATGCTCACCAGTATGCCCCTGTCCCGGCCGCGCCCGCCCCCGGCCCGCCGGCCGCCGCGTGACCGGCCGCACCACCGCCCGCCCCCGGGCCAGCGGGCCGCCGCGTGACCCGCCGCACCACCGCCCGCCCCGGGACGGCGGGCGACTCAGAACTGGGTCTTGAGCTCCTCGATCTGGCGGGCGCGCTCGCGCAGTTCCGCGTACGCGGGCCGCTCGCGGATCCGGGCCAGCGTCCACCGGACCGCGTCGGCGCGGTTAATGGCGATGCCCGTGGTGATCAGCGTGTCCAGGGTCTCCAGGTCGGCCGGCCCGAGGCGGGCCATCACCGGCGTAACGTCACCCCCGCGCTCGCCCGTCGGCTTGCCGGCGAACGCGAGGCGCAACCGGTGGGCGCGCTCGTCGCCGCTGTGGACGAACTCGACGTGGGTCACGCCGGGAAACTGTCGCATGTCGCCCCGGAAACGATTGATCGCACCGCGGTAGGCCCGGTGAAATGCGTCCAGCGGTTCTTCGCCGGGCTCAGGCGCCTCGTCCTCGCCCGCGCGGTCCTGACCGCCCGAGCCGTCCTGGCCGCCCGAGCCGTCCTGGCCGCCCGGCTGGTCCGCCGCCGGGATCGTGATCTGGACCGTCATCTCCCCGGGCTCAACCTCCGGGTCGTCGCCGTAGTGCAACATCCTGACGCGCTCGAGCGCGCCGTCGGGGAACCGCGCCGCCGCCAGTTCCTCCAGCCGTCGCTGTACTTCTTCCCGTGCCGCCTGCTCCATGATGCTGTCTCCTGTTGCTGAGTTACTACAGCAACAGGGTAACACTGGTTGCCAGGTCGTCCGGTATGCCGGTTTTCACCGAGCCGGGAGCGCCAGGAAAACCCGGATGGGACTGCGGAATAGTTGGGGGTGCCGCTTCGTTCCTAGATATCGCCGGTGCGTTGTGTCCCCCGGGCCGCAACTACCGCCTTCGCGGAATACCGTTCGGCTGGAGCCGCGTTGTGCAACTCGCCGAGAGGCGACCTCGCATCGGCACCTGGCACGCCCTCGAGAGCACTAGCTCACGGGGGCGTCGCTATGTCTAGGGGTCTTCGGCCTCGCACCAACCTCAGCCCCCGCCCGCCACAGATGATCATGACGATGAATGTGGATGTGGTGCTCTCCGGTGCACCCCAAACTCACTTTCATCGGGCCCGGCATGCATGCCCGGCGTGCGGCCCCGGCGCGGGGAAACCGGGCATGCCGGAAACCAGCCCTCCTGCTCGTTAACCCTTGAGCGCGCCGGACACCAGTCCCCGCACGTAGTACCGCTGCAGCGCCACATACACCACGATGCACGGGATCATGGCTATGACCGCGCCCGCGAGCAGCAGCCCGTAGTTGACGGCGCCGTAGGTCCCGGTCTCGACGTTGCTCAGCGCCACCGGCAGCGTGAACAGGCTGTCGTTGGTCATGAAGCTCAGCGCGCCGAGGAACTCCGTCCAGGAGAACAGGAACGCGTACAGGGCGCTGGTCGCGATGCCCGGCACCACCAGTGGCCGCAGCACCGACCACAGGGCACGGCCAGCGGAGGCGCCGTCCACCCGGGCGGCGTCGACGATCTCGCCCGGCACCTGCAAGAAGCTGTTGCGCATGACGTACACGCCGACCGGCAGGTTGAACGTGGTGTAGAACAACGCCAGGCCGACCAGGCTGTTCAGCAGGTGCAGCGAGTGCAGTTCCAGGAACAGCGGCGTCAGCACGGCCTGGAACGGGATCATGAACGCCAGCAGCACCAGGCCGAAGACCAGGCCCGAGCCGCGGAACTTGAACAGCCCGAAACCGTAGCCGGCGAGCGTGGACACCACGGCGGTCAGCGCCGCGGTGAGCACGGCCACGATCAGGCTGTTCACCACGTTGCGGATGATGTCGTCCCCGCCGGACAGCAGGGTCTGGTAGTTCCCGAACGTCAGGTGGCTGAAGCTGGCGCCCGACGGGGGCGCGCTGATCGCGGACTCGGGCTGGAGCGAGCGGAATATCTCCCACAGCAGCGGCACGACGAACACGGCGCTGATCGCGATGCCCGCGACGATGAACAGCCCCTGGCCGCCGCGCGCCCGGTGGCCCGGACCGCCCTGGCGGGACCGGGGGCCGGCGGGGCGGCCGGCGGAGATGAGCGGTGACCGGGTGCCAGCACGCGGCCCGCCGCTGCGCACGGATGCCATCAGTCGCCGTCCCCCTGGAGGAAGTGGAATTGGACGAAGGTGATCAGGCCGACCACGATGACGAGCACGACCGACATCGCGCTGGCCAGGCCGACGTCGGTGTCGGCGAACGCGGTCTGGAAGATCGACATCACCACGGGCACGGTACTGGTGCCCGGGCCGCCGTCGGTGATGATGAAGAACTGGTTGAACGCGAGGAACGAGCCGACCACGGAGATGATCAGGCTCAGCGCGATCGACCGGCGCAGCAGCGGCACGGTCAGCCGCCACTCGGCGCTCCACCAGGAAGCCCCGTCCACCCGCGCGGACTCGTAGATCTCGTCCGGTATGCCCTGCATCCCGGCCATGAGCAGCATCATCGTCAGTCCCGAGGCGAACCAGATGACCAGGATGCAGATCGCGGTGGTGGCCAGCCCGGTGTGCACGGTCCACGCGGTGGTTTCGCTCGCCAGGTGGAGCTTGGACAGCACGAAGTTCGCGGTGCCCGAGTTCGGCTGCAACTCGACCAGGGCCATGAAGCTCTCCGCGACCAGGCCGACGATGTACGGGACGAAGACCAGCGTCCGGAACACTGTCGTCCCGGGCCGGTTGGCCCGGACGAACACGGCCAGGGCGTAGCCCACGATGAAGATCGGGATCGTGACGATCCCGGTGTACTCGAGCGTGAACACGATCGAGTGCAGGAACACCGAGTTGTGGATCAGGCTCTGGTAGTTCGACAGGCCGATGAAGTGGTACGCGCCGACGAGAGGCCAGTTCGTCAGCGAGATGTAGACGCCGAAGCCCAGCGGGAACAGCGCGAACGCGCCGACGAGCAGCAGGGCCGGCGAGGTGAAGGCCAGGCCCAGCCGCGCGTTCCTGCGGTTGGCCGCGCTGCGCTGCCGGGTCCGGCGGACCCGGGCCGGGGCCTGGCGCGCCCCGGCCGGGTTGTCGCTAACTGCCAACGATCTTCGTCCTTCGCGTGGGTCCGGTCACGATGTCTGGGCATCCACCGCGGTTAACTCTGCACTTGCTGCAGCGTGCTCTCGATGCCGGACTGCCCTTCCTGGATGCCGGCATTCAGGTTGCCGTTGTACACAGCATCCTCGAACATCTTGAACCAGGGCGAACCGGGCTCGTTGAAAACGGCGTCGTAGGCGAGCGTGTACTCCACCGAGCCCTTGGCCAGGGCCCTGAGCGCCACCGCGTCGTAGGGGTTCGCGGCCGCGAACGAGGGCGTGAGGACGTCGGACCGTACCGGGGTGTCACCCTCGGATGGGTACGCGTCCTGCTGGGCCGGCTCGAGCGCCCACTTGATGAACTCCCACGCGCCCGAGGGGTTGGCCGCGGCCGCCGGGATCACGAAGTCGTCGCCGCCGTCGAAGGTGCTGTAGTTGGCGCCGGTCACGCCGGGCAGCGGCGCGTCGGCGAACTCAGCGGGGCTCTTCATCTTGGTGGCGAACCCGTAGTCGCCGGGCAGGATGCCGACCTTGCCCGCCTCGAAGTCAGCGCCCCAGGTCAGGCCGTTCTGGGTCTGGTCGGCCAGCGGGACTTCCTTGTTGGCCCACAGCGTGCGGTAGTCGGCCAGCATGGTCTTGAGCAGAGTGTTGTTGGCGACATTGGTCGTCTGCTTGCCGAGCGGGCCGCTGATCAGGTGCACGTTGTTGGCCCACAGCGAGGGCAGCATGGTGAAGCCCAGGCAGCCCTGGCAGTTGCCCGCGAAGGAGAACCCGGAGATTCCGTGGCCGAGCGCGCTGATCTTCTTCGCGTCCGCCATGATCTCGGTGTAGTTCGTCGGCGGCGCGTCGGGGTTCAGCCCCGCCTCCTTGAACAGGGTCTTGTTGTACCAGAGCACCGAGAGGTCAGCCAGGTACGGCACCCCGTAGTACTTGTTCCCGATCGTCGCGAGGGCCAGGTGCCCCGGGCTGAGCGAGCTCTTGTAGGACAGCGCGTTGACGTACTTGGTGATGTCCAGCAGCGCGTTCTCGTGCGAGAACGTCGGCACGTCGATGTCGTTCAGGCCGACGACGTCCGGCGGCGACCCGGCCCGGATCGCCGTGGCGAGCTGGCTGGTGTCGTCGTTGGGCGGCGTCAGGTGCAGGACCACCTTGAGGTTCTTGTGCGACGCGTTGAACTTCTTGACCAGGGCGATGGCCGGGCCGTCCGTGGCCTGCCGGGCCCAGAAGTGCACGGTCCCCGTGGCGTTCACGCCGAAGGTCTTGGCCGATTGGGACGAGCCGCCCGACGAGCTCCCCGACGAACTGCAGGCGCCGAGAGCCAGCGCCACGGCCACCGCCCCGGCGGCCAGGACCGAATAGCGGGCCCGCTTCATCTCTGCTTGCCTTTCAAACATCCGTGCATGTCGTCGACCTCCTAGGTGAGGGATTTAGGTTTCCGCGGCCGCTTCGGCCCCGTCATCTGCTGAACCGTTCCTGGCGGCCGCCTCGGCGGGCCGGCCTCGTGGCATCCAGACCCGCATGGCCCTGCCGTCGCGGTTGTCCCACTGGAAGTAGGGAATCGCCACCGCGGCGGCGGGCACACCGACCGCCCCGGCGTCGGGCCCGCCGCGGTAGGGCAGGCCGCCGTCGCTGACCGGCGGCAGGATGGCCGCCTCGGCCCGCACCACCACCGTGGATCCCACGCCGGGCAGGGTGACGTCTCGTTCGGTGCGGCCGCCGGGGCCGAGGGCCAGATCCTCGACGCTCGCTCCCCCGGGCTGGTCCACCTGCTCGAAGCAGTAGACGAGAGGCCCGCGCTCCACCGCGACCGCCCCCCGCAGCGCGTCGACGCGCCGGCCCGGGTACGTCAGCCGCGAGGTCACGTCCAGCTCGCACGTGAGCACGTCGCCTGGCTTCCAGTCCCGGCGCAGCACCAGGTAGCCGCGATCGGCCGGGTCGGGCACGACCGGGCTGCCGTTGACGCTGAAGCGGGAGTCGTGGCTCCAGCCCGGGATACGGACCGCGAGCCCGCAGCCGCCGGCCGGGGCCTCGCGCACCCGCAACTCGGCCCGCCCCGACCAGGGGTAGCCGGACGTCACGTCCACGCCCAGCCTCCCGCCGGCCAGGTTCGTGTCGATGCTCGCGCCGGTCAGCAAGTGGACGTAGAGCACGTCGTTCGCGGTGGTGGCGACGTAATGGCCGACGGAGGCGAGCAGCCGCATGATGTTGGGCGGGCAGCAGGCGCAGGAGAACCATTCACGGCGCCGCCCGGGATCGTCCTCCTCGTGGTGGTCGGACCGGCGCTGCAGCGGGTTGACGTAGAAGAAGCGCTGGCCGTCGGTGGCGATGGAGGCGCCGACGCCGTTGTAGAGGGCCCGCTCCATTAGGTCGGCATACCAGCGCTCGCCGGTGGCCAGCAGCAGCCGCCAGCTCCACTGGATGCTCGCGATGGCCGCGCAGGTCTCGTTGTAGGCCCGGTCCGGCGGCAGTTCGAACGCGTCACCGAACGACTCGCCGGAATGCCGGGAACCCACCCCGCCGGTCAGCGAGGTCTTGCCGGAGACCATGTCCTCCCAGCGGGTGACCGAGCCGCCCAGCAGTTCCGCGTCGCCGGTCTCGGCCGCGGCGTCGACCACGCCCGCCTCCAGGTACAGGGCCCGGACCGCGTGCCCGACTATGGCCGCCGATTCCCGGATCGGCATGTGGTCCTGCAGGTAGCGGCGCCCGAATCCGGAATCACCGACCATCCCGTGGCCGCGCTGGTCCAGGAACTGGCTGGCCAGGCTGAGATAGGGCTCGTGCCCGGTCTCGCGGTACAACTCCACCAGGGCGGTCTCGATCACCGGGTGGCCGTCGAGGCCCTCTTCCCGGCCCCCGAAGTGATCCACCAGGTGGTCGGCGAACCGCCGCGCGACGCCCAGCAGCGGCGCGCCGCCGGGAACGCGGGCGTGCGCGATCGCGGCCTGGATGAGGTGGCCCGCGCAGTACATCTCGTGGCTCGAGTACAGCCGCTGGTAGCGCGGTTCCCCGCTGACCTGGATGTAGGAGTTCAGGTAGCCGTCGGGCTGCTGGGCCTTCTCCAGCAGGGCCGTGGTGTCCGCGGCGAACCCGGCCAGATCCGGCGCCGGGTCGTGCCCCAGCTCCCAGCCGATCGCTTCCAGCGTCTTGTAGATGTCGGAGTCCATGAACACCGGGCCGCGGTAGCCGCCGGTGGCGCCGGCGATCGCCAGGCGCAGGTTGTTCAGGTTTCCCGCGGCCTCCATCTGCCGCAGCGCGAGCGGCAGGCTCGCGTCGTGACTGCGCTGCTGCCAGTCGCGGAGGAGCCCGCCGGTCAGCCGGACGCCCGGGCCGTCCAGCGGCCGGTGGGTGACGGTCGCCGATGCCGTAGGGCTAGCCGGGCCGCGGGCGGAAAGCGCCCTGTCCGCTTCAGTCACGTGTGCGACTCCACCGTTCACGGGCCCGGCCGACCGTGATCCTCATCGGCCGCGCCCTCATCGATCAAGATCATTGTTAGCGCTAACCACGATCCTGAGGAATAGGTTTTCCGAATGAAAGCTAGAGGGGTCTGTCGGGTGCCGTCAAGACCGCGCAAACAGGGTCCTACCACCAGAGGACCGTTCACCCGCGGCCTTGGCCCCAGATGGGGACGGAACTGGCCAGGAAAATGGTCGCAGAACGCGAGCATCTCAGGCCATTCCGTAGTCTCGGGCGGCCCAGATCCCTCGCACGTGCGACGTGGAAACCCACGGTAGCCCGCCCGAGTTGAGCCCGTAGCCACGGCCGCGGCCGACGGCCCAGTGCTCGATCTGATAGCCGGGGGCCGCATAGCCGTACTCGCCCGCGACCTGCACCATGTGCTTGCCGCCTCGCAGCAGCAGCCGGGCCACGGCGGCGTAGTGATCGTCGCCGGTCAGGTCGGCGAGCCGCAGGAAGTCCCCGACCTGGCCGCTCAGGTAGGTGTCGACCGCGGAGAAGCCCAGGGTGATCAGGCTCAGTCCGGCCGCGGATGCGGCCGGGTCGAAGAAACGGTGCTCCGACTGGTCCGCCGCGGTCATCGGCAGGTCCCAGCCGATGATCCAGGTCTCGCAGAAATCCGCCGCGAGCTGAGCCCGGCTCAGCCACCGCCCGGCGCCGCCCCCACTGACCTCGCCTCCGCTTACTCCGCCCCCGCCTCCGCCGACCCCTCCCGCGCCCGCCCCGCCACCGCCAACCGCACCCGCGATCCCCCCGCCCCCACTCACCCCGCCACCGCCAACCGCACCCGCGCGATCATGAGGATGAATGTGACTCTGGGGCACATTGAACCGCCCTGCCGCCACATTCATCGGCCCCGACGCCGCGTTCGGTGCCCCGGCTCCGCCGACTGCGGCTGCGGCGGCCGTGGCGCAGCCCGCGTCGTCCCGGGCGCCGGTCGTCTCGTCCCGGGCGCCGGTCGTCCCGTCCCGGGCGCCGGGCGCGTGGTCTGGGGCGCCGGCCGCGTCGTGCAGGGCGAGATATGCGTCCAGGGCCAGGCTGGCCGCTTCGCGATCGCAGCAGTTCGGGTTGTCGAGCGAGCCGCCGAAGAACCGGCCGGCCGCATGAAAGTTCGACCAGCAGAAATCTCCGATGCGCTCGGCCAGCGCCAGCCAGGTCCGGTCGCCGGTCACCAAGGCCAGCCGAGCCAGGAAACCGGCCGCGTGCACGCCGTCGTTGGCCGCGGCGTCGGCCGGCGTCCCGTCCAGCCGGTACGAGCGGCACAACGAGCCGTCGGCGCGCACGTGATCGGCCAGCCAGCGGCCGTAGGACTCGCACCAGGCGAGCCAGCCGGGCCGGTCGCGGCCTCGCGAGCGCATCCATGCCGCCGCGCTCAGCACGGCGTTCCTGGCCTCCGACTGGTCGCGCAGGTAGACCACGCCCCCGGCCGGGCCGGCGTCGGTCCAGGTGCGCTGGTCGTGGTCGGTGTCCGTCCAGGCGCGGCGTTTCCTGTCCCACTCGGTGTGGCACAGCCCGGCCCCGGAACGCCGCACCCAGAAGTCGATGATCGCGCGGCCCAGCCGGTCTCCTTCGGCGCGTCCGGGGCCCGCCGCCGCGCGCAGCAGGACGTCGGCCACCTCCAGGTTCCGCCCGACGAAACCCGCGCTGAAGGTGTCCTGAAGCCGCCCGGGGCGCCCGGTGAACACGTCGATCCAGGTCGGGATGCCGATGGGGCCGTCGGTCGCGCGCCCACCCGGCTCGCCGGGCGGATCGCTGATCACCGAGGCGGCCAGCAGATCCAGGCTGACCTGCTCGACCGCCGCGGGTTCGGCGGGCCGGGGACGCGGATCGGCCAGGGACCACGCGACGCGCCAGGCCTCGCGCAGGAATCCGGTGAACGAGGCGGCTCCGGTCACCACGGTGATCAGCTCGTAGTCGTGGGTGAACCCGTCGCGCACCGGGTGGTACCGCAGCGCCCACTGCCGCGGCCGGTACGGCGCGGGAAACGAGAACGGGTTCACCGGCGAGTCGGCCTGCGAGTTTCCCAGACCCGCGGCCCACATCGGCGGGTAGCTGACCGCCCCCTCGCGGCCCGGATAGCTGAACCCGAGATCGTCCGCGCTGAGGTCGCCGAACGAGCCGAAGCCGAGGCGCTCCGACACCACGACCGAGGCGAAGTCGTCGGCCTGCACCGTCTGGCCTGAGGCGCCGTCATGGAACAGGCAGACCGCGGCGCGCGTGTCCGGGTCGTAGCGCGCCGCGAGCGGCAGCGCGAGCCGGTCCTCGCGGACAAACACCGGTTCCCGGCCGATCGCGGCCCCGATGGCACCGGGCGGGGCGTCCTGGTTGCGCCCGTAGACGCAGCCCGGCAGGAACCACGCGGGCTCGGCCACCCGGCTCGGGGTCCAGCCAAACCCCGACGCGAACCCGGCCGGCACCGGGTCACCGGCGCTCGGCGCTGATTCCCGCCCGGACGCCGCCGCCGGGCCCGCCCCGGCCCCCGGCACGGACAACGTGACCCTGCGGCGCAGCCGCAGGAGGACACCGCGGTCGATTCTCAGTGCATAGGACTGAGAATCGACCGCGGTAATCTGCTCGCTCTCCCACGAGTAGTGGTCCTCGATTAGGAATGTCACGCCGGCCAGGCCTGCCTGAGCCCGGGCGAGCAGCCCGGCACCGGCCGGCCGGGCCGCGGTGTAGCCGACGGCCAGTTCGCGGGCGTGGTGCGCCAAGGAGTCGCCGTAGGCCACGGTGATGCGCACCGGCGCGTCGCTTCGCAGGACCACCTGATCCGCACGCAGCAGGACGCCCGACGGGCCGGCGCCTCCCCGCGCGGGCTCGATCCGCAGTTCGGCGTCGAGGTCCGGCCGCCGGATCACCGCGCGGGCGGGCGGCCGGTCAGCGGGCAAGGCGGATCACGACCTCGGCCGGCCGCCCTCGCGTGACACCGACCACCGTGACCACCGACCCCGCACCTGCCAGCCCCGCACCCCCCGATCCCGCGGCCGCCGACCCGGCGACGCGAGCCCGGGTCGCGTTCTCGGCCAGCGCGATCATGGCCGCGCCAGGGCCGCCGACCCGGACGCTCACCTCCTCGCGCATATAGCTCAGCCGCGCCGGGTCGGCCGGGTCGGCCAGGCCGCGCAGGACCCCGCGCCGCGTGTCGGCCTCGACCGCGAGGCCGGCGGACCGGATCGCCGCGATCGTCACTTGCCCGCGCCGGCCGTGATCCCGCGCACGTAGGCCCGCTGCAGCACCAGGAACACCAGCAGGCACGGCAGCATCGCGACGACCGCGCCGGCGTCCAGGGAGCCGAAGTTCACCCGGCCGTAGGCCGCCGAGGCCAGGTTGTTCAGCGCCACCGGCAGCGTCATCCGCGTGTCGGCGGTCAGCAGCATCAGCGCGGCCAGGAACTCGTTCCAGGCGAAGACGAACGCGAACAGGATCACGGTGACGATCCCCGGCCGCGCCAGCGGGATCATGACCCGGCCCAGGATCGCGCCGGTCGACGCCCCGTCCACGAGCGCGGCGTCCTCGACCTCCTTCGGCACCGCGCTGAAGCTGTTGCGCATGATGAACACGCAGAACGGGAGCTGGAACGTGGCGTAGACCAGGATCAGGCCCGGCAGGCTGTCGTTGAGGTGCAGCCAGACCAGCACGGTGAACAGGGACGTGAGCATCGCCTGGAACGGCACCATGAACGGGGCGAGGAGCACGACGAACGCCACGCCAGAACCGGGGAAGCGCAGCCGGGCCAGGCCGTACCCGGCCAGCGTGGCCACCAGGCCGGTGATCACCGCCGTGCTCACGGCCACGATCAGGCTGTTGCCCGCGTAGTGCCACAGCGTGGTGCCCGAGCCGAGCAGGCCGGTGTAGTTCGACACGGTCAGGTGGAACAGCGAGCCGAG
>DATAVV010000404.1:0-5339 GCA_036267555.1 Streptosporangiaceae bacterium
TCGGTCGCGGCCGACCTGGGCCGCCCGCTCACCGCGCTGCGCGTCGACGGCGGGCTGACCCGGTCCCGGCTGCTGCTGCAGGCCCAGGCCGACCTGCTGCAGATGCCGGTCGAGGTCTGCCGGATCCCGGACGCGACCGCGCTGGGCGTGGCCGCGCTGGCCCGGATCGGCACCGGCGACGCGGCCACCCTGGACGAGGCGGCCGGCCCCGTCGGCGCGGCGTCGGTCATCGAGCCGCGGATCGGCCCGGACGAGGCGGCCAGCCGCCTCGCCGCGTTCAGCGTGGCCCTGCGGGCCGTGCTGGCGGCGGCGCCGTGACCGCGTCGCCGACCGCGGTCCCGCCGTCCGGCGAGACCGCCGACGTCACGATCGTCGGCGCCGGGGTGGTCGGCACCGCGATCGCGCGTGAGCTGTCGCGGTTCCGGCTGTCGGTCGTGCTGGTGGATGAGGCCAACGACGTCGGCACCGGCACCACCAAGGCGAACACCGCGATCCTGCACACCGGCTTCGACGCGGTGCCCGGCAGCCTGGAGAGCCGCCTGCTGCGCCGCGGCGCCGGGCTGCTGCGGGCCTACGCCGCGCAGGCCGGCATCCCGGTCGAGCGGACCGGAGCGCTGCTGGTGGCCTGGACGCCGGAACAGGAACTCGCCCTGCCCAAGATCGAGAAAACCGCCATCCTTAACGGCTACGACGGGGTCCGCCCGGTCTCCCCGGCCACTGTGTACCAGCGGGAACCCCACCTCGGCCCCGGGGCCAGGGCGGCGCTCGAGATCCCGGACGAGAGCATCGTGTGCCCGTGGACGACACCGCTGGCGTACGCGACCGAGGCGGTGCGCGCCGGGGTGCGGATGCTGCTGGGCACCCGCGTCACTGGGGTCACGCCCGGCGCGGCGGCCGGCCACGTGCTGACCACGACCCGCGGCCCGCTGCGCACACGCTGGCTCGTCAACGCGGCCGGCCTGGGCGGCGACACCGTCGACCGGATGCTCGGCGGGGGGAGCTTCACCATCCGGCCCCGGCGCGGTGAGCTCATCGTGTTCGACAAGCTGGCCCGGCCGCTGCTGAGCTCGATCCTGCTGCCGGTGCCGACCGCGCAGAGCAAGGGGATGCTGGTCGCCCCGACCGTGTACGGCAACGTGCTGCTCGGGCCCACCGCCCAGGACATCGACGACCGGCGGGACACCGCCACCACCGCCGACGGGCTGGCCTCACTGCTGGCGGCGGGCCGCAAGATCATGCCGGAACTGCTGGACGAGGAGGTCACCGCGACCTACGCCGGCCTGCGCGCCGCGACCGAGCACCGGGACTACCAGATCCGGGTGGACGGCGACCTGCGCTACGCGTGCGCGGCCGGGATCAGGTCCACCGGGCTTTCCGCGTCGCTGGGCATCGCCGAGTACCTGGTCGACCAGCTGGGCGCGGCCGGGCTGGCCCTGACCGAACGCGGCGGGTCCCCTCCGGCCGGGCCGCCGGCCATGCCGTACATCGGCCAGGCGGGCACCCGGCCCTACCAGGACCCGGAACGGATCGCCGCCGATCCCGAGTACGGCCGGATCGTCTGCCACTGCGAGCGGGTCACCCGCGGCGAGATCCGGGACGCGCTCGCGAGCACCCTGCCGCCGGCCGACACCGACGGGCTGCGCCGCCGGACCCGGGCGCTGAACGGGCGCTGCCAGGGCTTCTACTGCGCCGCGACCGTGTCCGCGCTGATGGCCGCCGGCGGGGGCGGGACGGGCGGGACGGGCAGCCAGCCGTGAACGTCGACGTGCTGATCGTGGGCGCGGGCCCGGCCGGGCTGGCCGCCGCGATCGAACTGCGGCGGCGCAACGCGGGGCAGATCCTGGTGGTGGACCGGGAGCGGGACCCGGGCGGCGTGCCGCGGCACAGCGCGCACACCGGGTACGGGGTGCGCGACCTGCACCGGGTGCTGAGCGGTCCGGCCTACGCCCGCCGCTACGCCACTGCGGCCGCCCGGGCGGGCGCGCAGATCAGGACGCAGACCACGGTGACCGGCTGGTGCGGCGACCGGGTAGCGCTGCTGACCAGTGCCGACGGCATCGAGACCGTGACCGGGCGGGCCGTTCTGCTGGCCACCGGGTGCCGCGAACGGCCCCGGCCGGCCCGGCTGGTGCCGGGTGACCGGCCATCCGGCGTGATGACCACCGGCGAACTCCAGCAGCGCGTGTACCTGGGCGGGGAACGACGGCCCGGCCGGGCCGTGGTGGTCGGGGCGGAGCACGTGAGCTTCTCGGCCATGGTGACGCTGGAGCACGCGGGCGCCGACGTCGTGGCGCTGGTCACCGACCTGCCGCGGCAGCAGAGCTACGCCGCGTTCGCGCTGGCCGCCGCCGCGCGCTGGCGGGTCCCGGTGTGGGCCTCGACCGCGGTGCGGGAGGTGGTCGGCCACGACCGGCTGACCGGGGTCGAACTGGCCGACGTCCGCACCGGCGCGGTCCGCTCGGTCGCGTGCGACACCCTGGTGTTCACCGGGAACTGGATCCCCGACCACGAACTGGCCCGGGCGGCCGGGACGGCGATGGACCCCGGGACCCGCGGCCCGCTGGTGGACACCGCCCTGCTGACCTCGGTCCCTGGCGTCTTCGCCGCGGGCAACCTGGTTCACGCGGCCGAGACCGCCGACACCGCGGCGCTGTCCGGCCGCCACGCCGCGGCCCGCATCGCCGCCGCGCTGTCCGGCCGGCCGGAACCGGGCGCGGCCGGGCCAGGCTCGGCCGCGCGCGTGCCCATCGAGGTGGAGCCGCGTTTGGCCTGGATCTCGCCCAACGCGATCCGGTTCCCGGCGGGAGACGCTGCTACTCCCCCGCCACGCGGCCGCTTCGTGGTGCGGAGCCACGTCTTCGCCCGGCGCGCCCGCCTGGAGGTCCGCCAGGGCGACCGGGTCCTGGCCCGGACCAGAACCCGCCTGATCCCGAGTCGGTCGGTCACACTGGAATCCGGTTGGCTGACCCGCGTGCAGCCCTCTGGCGGCCCGATTCGCGTATGCGTCATTTAAGCCCACGTACGCGTCGCCGAGCCCGAGCCTGAGAAGAGGTGGTGCCCATGCCCGAAGTCGTGGTGCCGCTGACCATCCGGGACCTGACGGCCGAGGATCTGCCGTCCTGTGCCTGGCTCGGATCCGCCCCCTATCTCGCGAGCGTCGCCAGGGCGCTGGAGCGCGCCCGGCGCGGCGAGACGGACTACCTCGCGGTCTGCCCGCCCTCTGGCCTGCCGGTGGCCCTCGGCGGAGCCGACTACACCAAGACCCCCGGTGCGGGAAGACTGCAGCATCTGGAGGTGGGCGCCGCGCTGCGGTCGTGCGGGATCGGCACGCTCCTCATCCAGGCCGCCGAGCAGCGAGTCCGTGCCCGCGGCCTGCGCCGGGCCGAGCTGAAAGTGGAGGAGTGCAATCCGCGGGCCCGCGCACTGTATGAGCGGCTCGGCTACATCGCCTGCGGCCGCGAACCCGCCTCGTGGGACACCGAAGGTGCGGACGGATCCCTCAGCCGCTACGAAACGGTATGCACGCTCATGCGCAAGCAACTGCCATAGCCCCAGGCTGCAGCCGGACGGAGGAACGGATCATGAGTCAGCAACCAGCGGCCGGCGTGCCGGATAGCGGCCACACGGTCATCGGCCGGGAGCGGCTGGCGCGGCTGATCGAACGGGAACGGGCCGCGTACGCGCAACGGCATCCGAAGTCCCGGGAGGCGTTCGCGGCTTCGGGCGCGAACCTGCTGGGCGGCGTGCCGATGACCTGGATGCGGATGTGGCCGGGCGGGTTCCCCTTGTATCTGGCCGGGGCGCAGGGAGCCAGGCTGACCGACATCGACGGACACGAATTCACCGACTTCTGCCTGGGCGACACCGGCGCCATGGCCGGGCACTCCCCGGCCGCGGTGCAAGCGGTCGTGGCCCGGCAGTACGGCGCACTGGGCGGGGCGACCACCATGCTGCCGACGCAGGACGCCGCGTGGGTGGCGGCCGAGCTGACCCGGCGGTTCGGGCCGACGCACTGGAGCTTCACGCTCACCGCGACCGACGCCAACCGGTGGGCGATCCGGCTGGCCCGCCAGCTCACCGGGCGGCCCCGGATCCTGGTGTTCAGCTACTGCTACCACGGCAGCGTGGACGAGTCGTTCATCGTGTCCGGCCCCGGCGGGCCGCACTCGCGCGAGGGCAACGTGGGCGCGCCCGTCGACCCGCGCGAGACGACGCGCGTGGTCGAGTTCAACGACCTGCCGGCCCTGGAGGCCGCGCTGGCCGAGGGGGACGTGGGCGTGGTCCTGATGGAGCCCGCGCTCACGAACATCGGCATCGTGCTGCCCGAGCCCGGCTACCTGGACGGGGTCCGCGAACTGACCCGGCGCAGCGGCACCCTGCTGATCAACGACGAGACGCACACGTTCAG
The DNA here is from genome assembly GCA_036267555.1 of Streptosporangiaceae bacterium. Classification (GTDB taxonomy): domain Bacteria; phylum Actinomycetota; class Actinomycetes; order Streptosporangiales; family Streptosporangiaceae; genus JASHPR01. The sequence continues at coordinate 4,409 of DATAVV010000404.1, forward strand.
CGCGGGCCCGGGCGGCTGCACCCGCGCCTGGAACCTGGATCCCGACATCGTGACGATCGGCAAGTCGATCGCGGGCGGGATCCCGGCGGGCGCGTACGGCCTGTCCGCGGCGCTGGCCGGGCAGATCCTGGCCGACAAGAGCGCGGACATCATCGACACCGGCGGCGTGGGCGGCACCCTGGCGGGCAACGCGCTGTCGGTGGCCGCCGCCGCCGACGAACTGGTCCTCTAGCAGGAGGACCCGTGTTACCAGCTCGATCCCGACTACCCTACGTTTCTTACCGAGAGTTCTGGAGTGATTACATGACGCAGAGAGTCCTCTATATAATTGCCTGCGGTGCGCCGCCTTCGCGCAATATAACGAAATTCGTTCAGGCAGCGCAGGACGATGAATGGGATGCCTGTTTGATAGCCAGCCCTTCTGCGACAAAGTTTCTCGACGTCGCATATTTGGCAAGCCAGACACGCCACCCGGTCCGAAGTGACTACAAAAAGCCAGCAGACCCGGATTCCCTTCCCGATCCAGACGCTATTATCGTTGCGCCCACGACCGTTAACACTATTAACAAATGGGCAGCCGGGATATGCGACACGCTAGCACTTGGCATCCTCGTGGAAGCTATCGGGAAAAAGCTTCCTATCGTGTCGCTACCTTTCACGAACTGGGCGCAAGCCGCGCATCCCGCATTTGAGCAGAACATAGCGAAGCTGCGATCGTGGGGAGTCCAGGTGCTCTATGGGCCAGACGTGTACGCGCTTCACGCACCGGGCACCGGCGATCAGCACCTAGACGCCTTCCCGTGGCATCTGGCCTTGCAGGCAGTAGCGGACGTGCGATCGAGGACACGCGAAGATCCGGAAGACTGACCTGCTAGTGATCCTCGTAGGCGGCGAGCACGGCGTGGTCGATGCGACTGCGCCTAATCTCCTT
>DATAVV010000405.1:0-6290 GCA_036267555.1 Streptosporangiaceae bacterium
GCCCAGATGGACCGGGCCGGGCTGGTCACGCTGGAGCCGGGCGCGGACGCGCGGCAGCGGATCGTGCACCTGACCGACCGGACCCGGTCGTTGCTGCCGGTCATCAACGCCGAGTGGGCCGCGACCGGAGCCGCCGCCGAACGCCTCGACGCCGAGTTGCCGGTCCCGCTGCCCGAGATGCTGGCCGCCATCCTCACCGCGGTGCGGCGGCGCCCCATGCGCGAACGCATCGTCGACGCGGCACGGGCCCAGGGCGACCCCGCCCTGGCGCCGCTGCTGCGCGACGGCGCCACGCCCACCTAACCAATCCGTCCGCGGTCCGCGCGACAACCGGGCCCCGGCTACCTGGCCACGCGATCCGGGATTCGCGGCCGCCGGACCCCGTCCACCCGACCGACGCGACCCGGGCCCTGGCCCGGCATGGGAGGTAATGCACTATGCCTGGCCTGTCGCGGCGACTGCGGAGTTTGGTCGCGGACCTGCGGCCGCTGCGGGAGTCGCCGCCATTCCGCCGCCTGTGGATCGGCTCGTCGGTGTCGAATCTGGGCGGCTCGATGACCGCCTTCGCACTGATCCTGCAGACCTACCAGCTCACCCGCTCCTCGCTCGCGGTCGGCGCGGTCGGGCTGGCCCAGGGCATACCGGCGGTGGCCGTTGGCCTGTTCGGCGGGGCGCTCGCCGACGCCGTGGACCGCCGCCGCCTGGTGCTGGTCACCAGCAGCAGCCTGGCCGTGGTGTCGGCCGTGTTCGCGGCGCAGGCCTTCGCCGGGCTGCGGCAACTGTGGCTGCTCTACGCCCTGGCCGTCATCCAGTCCGCGCTGCAGTCGGTCGACGCCCCCGCCCGCCGCACGTTCCTGCCGCACCTGGTGCCTCCCGACCGGGTCGCCGCCGGGGTCGGGCTGAATCAGCTATCCGGCTACGTCAGCTTCCTGCTCGGCCCCGCGCTGGCCGGCGTGATCACCGCCGCCGCGGGCCTGAAAGCCTGCTACCTCATCGACGCCGTGAGCTTCAGCGCGGCCCTCTACGGGGTGGCCCGGCTCCCGGCCATGCCCCGCCGCGATCGCCAGGGCCGGCCGAGCCTGCGCGCCGTGGCCGAGGGCCTGAGCTACATCCGGCGCCACCGGGTGCTGCTCGGGGTGCTGCTGACCGACATGGACGCGGTGCTGTTCGCCCTGCCGGTGGCCCTGTTCCCGGCGCTGAACGCCGAGCGCTTCGGCGGGTCACCGGAGACGCTCGGGCTGCTCAGCACGGCGCTGGCCACGGGCGGCCTGCTCGGCTCCGCGTTGTCGGGTCCGGCCGGCCGGGTGACCAGGAAGGCCCACGCGATGCTGTTCACGACCACCTGCTGGGGCGCGGCCATCGCGGGCTTCGGTTTCGCCCGCACCCTGTGGCTGGCCCTGGCCCTGCTCGTCGTCGCCGGCGCGCTGGACACCACCAGCGTGATCTTCCGCGGCAGCGTAGTCCAGGCCGCCACGCCCGACCGCCTGCGCGGCCGGGTCACCGCCGTGGACTACGTGGTCGGCGCGGGCGTGCCCAAGCTCGGCAACTTCGAGTCCGGGGCGGTCGCCTCGTTCACCTCTCCCGGGTTCAGCGCCGTGAGCGGCGGCCTGGTCACGGTCGCCGGCGCCCTGCTGATCCGCCTGGCCCTCCCCGCCATGGCCCGCTACCAGACCGGGTCGGGCCCCGATCCAGAGAATGCCTCCGACACCAGCCTGGACCCCGGCCAGCCTGCCACAGGACCCGATCCAGCCGTCTCCCCCGCACCCTGACTTCCCCGGGTCATCAGGCGTGCGGCAACGGCCGGAATGTCGGTGCTTGCGCGTACGGTGCAGCCACATCCAATCGAGCGAGGACCAATGCTCGACGGGTGCCTGACCAGGGAAAGGCCAGAAGCTGCCGACCAGGTGTTGGGCAGTGTACACAATTTAGAGTACATTGGGGGCATGGATGACAGCGAGAACCAACTGAGCGTCCGCGATGCCCGCGCGCACCTCGCTGAGGTGATCACGCGAGCCGAGGGCGGAACGCCCACGGTCATCACGCGCAACGGGCAGGAGGTGGCCGCCGTCGTCCCGATCGACGACTTCAACGCTCTCGAGGACGCGATCGACCGGTACTTCGCCAAGGAGGCCGACCGCGACCTGGCGGCGAACCCCGACGCGCCGACGTACAGCATGGCCGAAGCGGTCGCCGCGATCTTCGAGGAAGATCGCGGTACGGGCGCCGCGTGAAGTACACGATCCGCTGGCGGGAGCGGGCCGTTAGGCAACTCCGGGCCATCCCGCAGCCCGCCGCGTTAACGATCTTGAAAGCGCTGGCACCTCTAGGGGACGATCCGCGCCGCCCAGACAGCAACGTCAAGAAGCTCGCCGGATACGAAGACCGCTACCGGCTGCGCGTCGGGGACTACCGCGTCATCTATGACGTCATGGACGGGCAACTCGTCATCCTGGTCCTGGGTGTAGGCCATCGCCGCGAGATCTACCGCGCGATGTCCTGACCAGCGCCTGGCCCATCAGGCCAGGCAGGCCGATGCACGGGTCCAGACAATCCAACCGTGCCGCGGCAGACGTCCAGATCGCTGCCCGCCATGCCGGGTTCGCGCTCAGGCTTTCCTATAGCATCAGATGCATATAGCATCAGATGCATGGCTGGACTGTATGGGATCGAGGTCGAGCCTGAAGTTCGTTCCTGGCTGACCACACTGAGCGACCGTGACTTCGGCCGGGTCGACTTCCACGTCGGCCTGCTCGCCGAGCAGGCCGAGAACCTCGGTGAGCCCTATACCCGTCACCTTGGCGGGAGAGTCCGGGAACTGCGGTTCCACCTGCTTGCCAGAAGATCTGCGAGGCCGAGCACGGCCCGGCGCATGACACATTCGACCGAGAGGCGCCCTGACATGACTGCCGACCACTCCTCCTACGATGAGCTGGCCCGCGAGAGGCGTGACCGGCCGGACTTCCGTGAAGGCTATGCCGAGGCACAGCGGGCCTACCTGATCGGCCAGGCCATCCGCGATCGTCGGCTAGCCCTGGGATTTTCCCAGGTCGAACTGGCCACCCGCGCCGGAATGACCCAGCCTGCGCTCTCTCGCCTCGAAGCAGGCGGCGTCATCCCGACTATTCCCCTGCTCGAGCGTATTTCCGCAGCCCTCGATGCCGACCTCATCGTCAAGATCTCCCCGCACGCTGCCTGAGAAAGACCACGCCCCCATCCCTCACCGTCCGGACGATACTTGCGTGGCGGCCTGCGGCCGGGTCAGGCCAGGTCGAATTCTCCGTGCTTGATGCCCGCGACAAACTGCGACCAGGCCGGCGCGGGGAACGCCAACTGGGGCCCTTCCCTGTCCTTGGAGTCCCGCACGGCCACCGTGTTCGGCCGATGAGAATCGACCTCGACGCCGTTGCCGCCGTTTCCGCCGCTGTGGCTGCTCTTGCGCCACATGGCACCGACCTCGACGCAGGCCCCGCCGTTTCCGCCGCTGTAACTGCTCTTGCGCCATAAGGCCCTGGCTAGCTGGTCCATTGCTCCTCAGCCACTTCCCTGATCAGGTCCCGCGAGGCCATGCGCGGTAGCGCCTCGGCCCTCAGCGTGTCGAAACGGCGCCTACGGTTGTGGCCACGGACGGCCTATTGCGCGCGCTCCTCCACGATCGTGTTGACGCCTTAGCGCGATGGGCTGGCCGGGGGCGCCGCGTAATGGCCGTTTATTCTCTGGCCTTCGGGGTCAAAGGGCGGGCGCAGGTGGACGGCGGCCGGGTACAGCCGGCCGCCGACGTTCACTTCGTAGGCGCCGGCGCGGGCGAAGTCGGCGGTGACCGGGTCGCCGGCCGGGTCGCGGATGTAGGCCAGGCCGACGGCGCCGCCCAGGGTCTGGCCCCCGGCGCCGGAGGTGACCTGGCCGACCGCGACGCCGTCGCGCAGCACGAGTTCGCCGCCCCAGATCATCGCGCCGGGGTCGGCGAGCACGAGCGAGACCAGGCGGCGCCGGGGGCCGGCGGCGCGGGCCTTTTCCACGGCCTCCCGGCCCAGGAACGGGATGCCGGTCCGGAGCTTGCACGCGAACAGCAGGCCGGCCTCGACCGGGTTGTAGTCGGTGCTGAGCTCGCGGCCGTAGGCGCGGTAGGCCTTTTCCAGCCGCAGCGACTCGATCGCGTAGTAGCCGGCCGGGACCAGGCCCAAGCCGGCCCCGGCCGCGGTCAGGTCCTCGTAGACCCCGAACGCGAACTCGGCCGGGACGTACAGTTCCCAGCCAAGCTCGCCCACGTAGGTGATCCTGGTCGCGCGGACGGTCGCGTAGCCGAGGTCGACGTCGCGGCTGGTCCGCAGGCCGAACCCCGCGTCGCTGAAATCGGCGCCGGACACCAGCGAAAGCAACTCGCGGGACCGGGGACCCATGACGCCGTAGACGGCGTAGGCCGACGTGACGTCGACCAGGGTGGCGCGGGCCTGCCCCGGGATCCGCCGGGTGATGTGGTCCTTGTCGCGCTCGGTGGTCGCGGCGCTGCTGACCAGCAGGAACTGATCGGCCGAGAGCCGGGTCACGGTGATGTCGGCCTCGTAGGTGCCGCGCGCGTTCAGCAGGCCGGTATAGACCGCGCGGCCGGGTTCGACCGCGACGTCGGCCGTGCACAGCCACTGCAGGACCTGCTCGGCGTCGGGCCCGGTGACCAGGTACTTGGAGAACGAGGTCTGGTCGAACAGGGCCACGCCCTCGCGGGTGGCCCGCTGCTCGGCGCTGGACCAGGGCTGCCAGTTCTGCTTCCCCCAGCCGTACTCGACGACCGGGTCCTCGCCGGGCGGGGCGAAGAAGTTCGCGCGCTCCCAGCCCATCCGGCTGCCGAACCCCGCGCCCGCCCGCTGGAGCAGGGCGTAGGCCGGTGAGCGGCGCAGGGGGCGGGCGGTGGCCAGTTCGCGGTTCGGCCACGGCACCGCGTAGTGCAGGCCGAGTACCTCGCCCACCCGGTCGTGCAGCCACCGGTTGTTGCCGTTGAAGCGGGCGAAGCGGCGGATGTCGGCGGCGGCCAGGTCCAGGCCGGGCTCGCCCTCGGTGATCCACTCGGCCAGGGCCCGGCCCGCGCCGCCCGCCGAGGCGATGCCGACGGAGTTGAAGCCCGCGCCGACGAAGAAGTTCCGCAGTTCGGGAGCCTCGCCCATGATGAACTGGTTGTCCGGGGTGAAGCTCTCCGGGCCGTTGTAGAACTTCTTGATGCCGGTCTGGGCCAGCACCGGGATCCGGGCCACCGCGCTGTCCATCAGGATCGCGAAATGGTCCCAGTCCTCGCCCAGCAACTGGAACTCGAACGGGTACGGCAGCGCGTCGGGCGCCACCCAGGGTTTGGCCTCGGGCTCGAACCCGCCCACGACCAGCCCGCCCACTTCCTCCTTGAGGTAGGTGTAGCCGTCGGGGTCGCGCAGGATCGGCAGGTCGCGGTGGACCCCGTCGATACGCTCGGTCACGACGTAGAAGTGCTCGGCGGAGTGCAGCGGCACGGTGACCCCGCACATCGCGCCGACCTGCCTGGCCCACTGGCCGGCGCAGTTGACGACCACCTCGGCCTCGACGTCGCCCCGGTCGGTGCGCACGCCGGCGACCGCGCCGCCCGCCTGGAGGATGCCGGTGACCCGGGTGCGCTCGCGCACGGTGACCCCGCGGTCGCGGGCGCCGCGGGCCAGGGCCGCGGTCAGGTCGGTGGGGTTGGCCCGGCCGTCACCGGGCAGCCAGATCGCCCCGGCCAGGTCTTCGACCTGCATGACCGGGTACAGCTCGGCCGCCTTCTGGGGGCTGATGAGCTCGCAGTCCAGTTCGTATGCCTCGGCCGCGGCGGCGGTGCGGCGAAGCTGGACCATGCGCTCGGGAGTGCGGGCCACGGTGACGCCGCCGCACCGGCGGAACCCGGTGCTCAGGCCGGTCTCCTGCTCCAGCCGCTGGTAAAGCTCGGTGGAGTACTGGACAAGACGGGTGCCGTTCTCCGAGGCCCGAAGCTGGCCGATCAGGCCGGCCGCGTGCCAGGTCGTGCCGCAGGAAAGCTGGCCCTGCTCCAGCAGCAGCACGTCGGTCCGGCCCATCACGGCCAGGTGGTAAGCCACGCTGGTGCCGATCACGCCGCCGCCGATGATCACCACCCGGGCCCGGCTGGGCAGCCCGGAAGCCTCACCGCTGGCCATTCCCGCCCCTCCCGGCCTTATGGGTCTAGACCTTAACGCTCCGGCGTTTTACGCTACGCGTCAACCGCGACGGCGTCGCGAGCGGTCCTGTCGCAAGAGGAGGCCACCGCTATGAGCACCGGC
>DATAVV010000406.1:0-2924 GCA_036267555.1 Streptosporangiaceae bacterium
GGCGAGGCCACGGCGGCCGAACTGGCCACGGCGGGACCGCTGCCGCCCCGGCTGGAGGTCGCCGACCTGTCGGCCATGGCCCAGGTGCGCGCGCTCGCGGAGCGCCTGGCCACGCTGGACCGCGTCGACGTGCTCGTCAACAACGCGGGCCTCGTCGCCGGCCAGCGCCGCGTCACCGCGGACGGCTACGAGGAAGTGTTCGCGGTCAACCACCTGGCGCCGTTCCTGCTGACCACCCTGCTGCTGCCGAGGCTGACCGCGTCGGCGCCCGCGCGGGTGATCACGGTCACGTCCGACGCGCACACCAGCGCCCGCCTCGACCTGGACAACCCGCAGCCGGTGGACGGGTGGGAAAGCTGGCGCGCCTATTCCAACAGCAAGCTGGCCAACATCCTGTTCACCAGGGAACTCGCCCGCCGGCTCGAGGGCACGGGCGTGACGGCCAACTGCGCGCACCCGGGTGTGGTGCGGACCAGGTTCGGGCGCGAGGCCCGGTTCCCGATGCAGATCGGCCTGATGATCGCCCGGCCGTTCCTGCTGTCGCCGGAGCGCGGCGCGGCCACGATCGTCTACCTGGCCACCTCACCCGACGTGGCCGGGAAGACCGGCGGCTACTACGTCAAGAGCCAGCTTCGCGAACCGTCGGCCGCGGCGCGTGACGACGAGACCGCCCGCCGCCTGTGGGAGGTCAGCGAGGAACTGACCGCCGCCCCCGCCGCCACGTAGCCCAAGATCGAATTAGCGTGGACGATTTTCAGTTTTATGCGCTGAAAATCGCCCACGCTAACCTGATTCGCCGCTCGGGGGTGGCGGATGGGGCTCGTGGGGCACGAGCAGCGGGTGGGGCGCGCCGGGCGGCGCTACCGGGTCGGCGGCGCTGGCGGGCGGGGCTCGGCGGCCGAGCGGGGCACCAGGGGGGGCGGGGCGCCGACGGTCACCGGGGGCAGCGGGCCGGCCCAGCGCTCGACCTCGACCAGCGCGTGCTGTCCGGCGCAGCCCTGGGACAGCCGCGAACTGGGGATGTCGGCGGTCAGCACGTTCGGGTTCCCGTGAGCGCACAGCGGCTCGGGCCCGGTGCCGGGCACCGGGTCGAACCAGGCCCCGGTGGGCAGCCGCACCACGTCCCGGCGGATCGCGGTGGTCAGCACGGCACCGGCCAGGCAGGCGCCCCGGTCGTTGAACACCCGGACCACGTCACCGTCGGCGATGCCGCGCGCGGCCGCGTCGGCGGGGTGCATCGAGATCGCCTCGCGGCCGGCGACCTTGCCCCGCTGGCTGGTCTCGCCCACGTCAAGCTGGCTGTGCAGCCGGGTCGAGGGCTGGTTGGCGATCAGGTGCAGCGGGAACCGGCGGGCCCGCGGGCTGCCCAGCCACTCGTCCGGCTCCAGCCAGACCGGGTGCCCGGGGCAGTCGTCGTACCCGAAGCCGGCCACGGCGTCCGAGGTGATCTCGATGCGGCCGCTGGGGGTACGCAAGGCGGCGCGCGAAGGGTCGGCGCGGAACGCCTCGAACAGCGTGGACCGTTCCTCCCCCGCGGGCAGCCGGTACTCGCCCGCGGCCCAGAACTCCGCGAACCCCGGGACGTCGTGCCCGAGGCGGGTCATGCCCTCGCGCCACTGCCCGTACAGGTGCTCCAGCCACTGCCGCGGGCTGCGGTCCTCGGTGAACTCCGAGTGCAGGCCGAGCCGCCCGGCCAGCCCGGCCAGGATGTCGTGGTCGTCGCGGGCCTCGCCGACCGGCGCGGTCACGCGGTGCATGGCGATCAGGTGCGTGTCGCGGCGCCCGCTGCCGATGTCCTCGCGCTCCAGGCTGGTGGTGACGGGCAGCACGATATCGGCGTGGCGGGCGCTGGCCGTCCAGTGCGGCTCGTGCACGACGATCGTGTCCGGGCGGCCGAACGCGGTGCGCAGCCGGCCCAGGTCCTGGTGGTGGTGGAACGGGTTGCCGCCGGCCCAGTAGACCAGCCGGATGTCGGGGTAGGTGAGCCGCTGCCCGTTGTAGTCGTAGCGGGCCCCGGGATTCAGCAGCATGTCCGCGATCCGCGCCACCGGGATGAACGTGCGCACCGGGTTGCGGCCCTGGTAGAACGTGGGCAATCGCACCGTCGGCCCGGTGTCGCCCACGTCGCCCATCGAGCCGTAGCCGTGCCCGAAACCGCCGCCCGGCAGGCCGATCTGGCCGAGCATCGCGGCCAGCGCCACCGCGGCCCAGACCGGCTGCTCGCCGTGCTGGGCCCGCTGCAGCGACCAGGTGACCGTGACCAGGGTGCGCGCGGACGCCATCCGCCGGGCCAGGTCCCGGATGGCCTCGGGCTCGATGCCGCACACCGGGCCGGCCCACGCGGCGTCCTTGGGCACGCCGTCGGCCTCGCCCAGCAGGTACCGCTCGAACGCGGCGTAACCCGCGCAGTAGGTCTGCAGGAACCCCTTGTCGTGCCGCCCCTCGGCCACCAGCGTGTGCGCGAGCCCGAGCATCAGCGCCGTGTCGGTCCCGGGGATCACCGGGTGCCACTGCGCGTCGAGACCGTCCGGCAGGTCCCCGCGCAGCGGGCTGACCAGCACGATGGGGGTTCCCTTGGCGGCCAGGGCGGCCAGGTGGCCCGGCGTGCCGTGCCGGGTGACCCCGCCCGGGGTGACGTAGACGTTCTTCTCCGGTATGCCGCCGAACGCCACGATCAGCTCGGTGTGGCCGGTGATCGTCGGCCACGACGACGCGCCCCGCAGCACCTGGTTCGCGTCGCCGACCAGGTGCGGCAGCAGCACCGACGAGGTGCCGGTGCTGTAGGTGTTGCGCGATGCGGTGTAGCCGCCGAACTGCGCGAGGAACCGGTGCAACTGGCTCTGCGCGTGGTGGAACCGCCCGGCACTGGCCCAGCCGTAGGAACCGCCGAAGATCGCCTCGTTCCCGGCCGACGCGCGGACCCG
>DATAVV010000407.1:0-8399 GCA_036267555.1 Streptosporangiaceae bacterium
GAGGTCACCCGGGTCGCCCGCGAGGTCGGCACCGAGGGCATCCTGGGCGGCCAGGCCCACGTCCGCGGCGTGTCCGGGGTCTGGAAGGACCTCACCGACAACGTCAACGGCATGGCCGGCAACCTGACCGGCCAGGTCCGCAACATCGCCCAGGTCGCGACCGCGGTGGCCAACGGCGACCTGTCCAAGAAGATCGACGTGAACGCCCGCGGCGAGATCCTCGAGCTCAAGACCACGCTGAACACGATGGTCGACCAGCTTTCCGCGTTCGCGTCCGAGGTCACCCGGGTCGCCCGCGAGGTGGGCAGCGAGGGCCGGCTCGGCGGCCAGGCCGAGGTGCGGGACGTGTCCGGCACCTGGAGGCGGCTGACCGAGAGCGTCAACGAGCTGGCCAGCAACCTGACCACCCAGGTCCGCGCGATCGCCGCGGTGGCCAGCGCGGTGGCCGAGGGCGACCTGACCCAGGCGGTCGAGGTCGAGGCGCGCGGCGAGGTGGCCGAGCTCAAGGACAACGTCAACCTGATGGTCGCGAACCTGCGCGAGACCACCTGGGCCAACCAGGAGCAGGACTGGCTCAAGACCAACCTGGCCCGGATCGCCGGCCTGATGCAGGGTCACCGGGACCTGCTGGAACTGGCCCGGCTGATCCTGGGCGAGCTGACGCCGCTCGCCTCCGGCCAGTACGGCGCCATCTACCTGGCCACCGACGCGGCCGACCCGCGCAGCCAGCATCAGGAGTTCACCCGCATCGCCACCTACGGCTTCATGAAGGGCGGGCTCACCCGCTTCGCGGCCGGCGAGGGCCTGGCCGGGCAGGCGGCGGTCGAGCGCAAGCAGATCCTGATCTCCGACGTGCCGGCCGGGTACCTGCGGGTCGGGTCGGGGCTTGGCGAGGCCGCCCCGCTGAGCGTGGTCGTGCTGCCGATCCTGTTCGAAGACCAGGTCCTCGGCGTGCTCGAACTGGCCTCGCTGACCCGGTTCAGCGCCGTGCACCTGGCCTTCTTCGACCAGTTCGTCGGGACCATCGGCGTCGCCATCAACACGATCATGGCCACGTCACGGACCGAGGCCCTGCTCGGCGAGTCCCAGCGCCTCACCTCCCAGCTCCAGGAGCGCTCGGTCGAACTGCAGGGCCAGCAGGCCGAGCTGCGCCGGTCCAACGCCGAACTCGAGGAGAAGGCCGCGCTGCTGGCCAAGCAGAACAGCGCGATCGAGGTGCAGAACCGCCAGATCGAGCAGGCCCGGCAGACCCTGGAGGAACGCGCTCAGCAGCTCGCGATCTCCTCCCGGTACAAGTCCGACTTCCTGGCCAATATGTCCCACGAGCTGCGCACCCCGCTGAACAGCCTGCTGGTGCTGGCCAAGCTGCTGTCGGAGAACCAGGACGGGAACCTCACCGGCCAGCAGGTGGACTTCGCCCGGACGATCCACGCGGCCGGATCCGACCTGCTGCAGCTCATCAACGACATCCTGGACCTGTCCAAGGTCGAGGCGGGCAAGATGGACGTCAACCCCGCCGAGCTTCATCTCACGGCGCTGGTGGACTACGTCGACGCGACGTTCCGGCCGATGGCCGAGGACAAGGACCTGGGCTTCTCCGTCGAGGTGCGGCCCGGCACGCCCGCGCGCATGTTCGTCGACGAGCAGCGGCTCGAGCAGATCGTGCGCAACCTGCTGTCCAACGCGGTCAAGTTCACCTCGGCCGGCGAGGTCAAGCTCACCGTGGGGCGGGCCGACGAGGTGGAGTTCGGCAGCCCGCTGCGCAGCGCGTCCGACGTCCTGGCGTTCGCGGTGTCCGACACCGGGGTCGGCATCGCCAAGCAGAAGCTCGGCACGATCTTCGACGCGTTCAGCCAGGCCGACGGGACCACGAGCCGGCGCTACGGCGGGACCGGCCTCGGGCTGTCGATCAGCCGCGACATCGCCCGGCTGCTCGGCGGTGAGATCCGCGTGTCGAGCAAGCCGGGCAAGGGCAGCACGTTCACGCTGTACCTGCCGACGCCGGCCGCGCCCGGCGTCACGTTCGACCCGGCGGTCGTGGTGGCCGACGCCCTGGCCGTCCAGGACGGGGCGGCGAGCACCCTGACCGAGGACGCCACGCTCGGCGGCGCCTCCGCCGACAGCGACGGCGAGGATCCCCTGAACGGAGCGAGGATCCTGATCGTCGACGACGACGCCCGCAGCGTCTTCGCCCTGACCGGCGTGTTCGAACGGTACGGGGCCGAGGTGCTCTACGCGGAGAACGGCCGGGCCGGGATAGAGTCGTTGGAGCGCAACGAGGACGTCTCGCTGGTGCTGATGGACGTCATGATGCCGGAACTGGACGGGAACGCGACGATGCGGGCGATCCGGAAGATGCCCCAGTTCGCTGACCTGCCGATCATCGCCCTGACCGCCAAGGCGATGAAGGGCGACCGGGAGAAGAGCATCAAGGCGGGCGCGTCGGACTACTTCCCCAAGCCAGTCGAGACCGATCACCTACTGCAGTTGATGCGGCACTGGCTGCGGCGCAGCAGCGGGACGGGGAGCTTACGCGCCGCGGCCGACTCGCGCTAGGAGCATGCCAGGTGGCAGAGAAGGCGAACATCCTGCTGGTCGACGACCGCGCCGAGAACATCGTCGCGCTGGAGGCCATCCTCAGCTCGCTGAACCAGGTCCTGGTCCCGGCGAGATCCGGGGACGCCGCCCTCAAGGCGCTGCTCAGCGACGAGTTCGCGGTGATCCTGCTCGACGTGCTGATGCCGGGCATGGACGGCTTCGAGACCGCGGCGCACATCAAGCGCCGGCCCAAGACCCGCGACGTGCCGATCATCTTCCTGACCGCGCGGAACGCCGAGCCGGACTACGCGTTCCGCAGCTACTCGGCCGGGGCCGTGGACTACATCGCCAAGCCGTTCGACCCCTGGGTGCTGCGGGCCAAGGTGTCCGTGTTCGTCGACCTCTACACCAAGAACCAGCAGCTCAGCGACCAGGCCGCGATGCTGCGCGCGCAACTGGGCGACTCCCTGGCCGCAGCCGAGGCGGCCCGGGGTGACACCGATCCCGTGCTCGCCGAGCTGTCCGCACGGCTCGCGGCGGTCGAGGACATGGTCACCGTGCTGTCCGACCAGACGGCGCAAGCCGGGCCGGGAGGCGCCCCGCCGGATCCAGTCGTGGCCGAGTCCGTGCACCAGCTAGAACACCGCGTAGCCCGCCTCCGCGGCGTCTTCGACGCACTCCGGGTGGACATCTAGCCTTCTGCGTCGAACTCCTCGGGCTGGTGCCCCGCTGGCAGCCGGTGCTTGGCTACCCGCGCTGTGGGCGTGCGAGGCAGCTCGGCGATCTCCTGCCAGTAGCGGGGCACCTTGAACGCGGCCAGCCGCTGCGCGGCGAACGCGCGCAACTCGGCGAAGTCGACGCCCGCCCCGTCGGCCGCCACCACGAACGCCTTGACCTCGTCCTCGGACAGATCGGACGCCACCCCGACGACCGCGCACTCCAGCACCGAGGGGTGAGCCTCCAGCACCTCTTCCACCTCGAGCGGGGACAGGTTCTCGCCCCGGCGGCGCAGCACTTCCTTCTGCCGCGCCACGAACGTGTAGGTGCCGTCGGAGCCCACCGTGACCAGGTCACCCGTGCGCAGCCAGCCGTCGTCGAACGCCGCCGCGGTCTCGTCCGGCATTCCCCAGTACCCGGGGGTGAGCACGGGGTTGCGCAGCTGCAGTTCGCCGGTCTGCCCCGGGCCCAGCAGGCGGCCTTCGGCGTCTTTCACCCGCGCCTCGTTCACCGCGCCCAGCACCGGGTGCTGGCGCACCGCGCCGAGGGTGCCGTACGGCCTGGTCCCCCGCGGCCAGATCAGCCCGTACGGCGACTCCGACATCGCGTAGCCGACCACGATCCGCAGCCCGAACCGCTGCTCGATCTCGAGCTGGCGTTCCCGCTCCGGCGCGGGCCCGGTGTAGCACAGCCGCAGCGGGGTGTCGGCGTCGTCGGGGCGCGGCGGCTGCCGCATCAGGATCTCCAGCATGGCCCCGATCGCGTTGAACTCGGTCGCCCCGTGCCGCCGCGCCGCGCCCAGGAACCCGCTGGCCGAGAACCTCGGCAGCAGCACCAGGCCCGCGCCGCAGGCCAGCGAGCCCATCGCCGAGTACGCGGGCGCGTTGATGTGGAACAGCGGCAGCGAGGTCATCAGCCGGTCCTGCGCCGTCAGCTCCATCCAGAACCCGAAGCCCTCCCCCGCCATCGCGTACGCCCGGTGGGTCTGCATGACCAGCTTGGAGCGCCCGGTCGTGCCCGAGGTCGGGATCAGTACTGCCACGTCGTCCGGGCGGGCGACGTCCGGCAGCCCGGCGTCCCCGGCGGTATCCCCGGCGGCGGCCAGTTCGCCGGCGTCCAGCAGGCCCAGCGGGAGTGCCAGCCTCGGGGGGGCGACCCCGGCCTCCCGTACCAGCCCGGCCAGCCCCGGGTCGGTGATCAGCGCCCGCGGCGAGACCTGGCCGGCCAGCCCGGCCAGTTCGGCCGGGGCGCTGCGCGGGTTGACCGGCACGGTGACCGCACCCAGCGCGGCCAGGGCCAGCCAGCACAGCAGGTACGGCGGGGTGGTGCGGGCCGTCATCATGACCAGGTCGCCACGCCGCACCCCGGCCGCGGCCAGCGCCCGGGCCACGCCGGCCACGCGTCGCGCCGCGGCGTCGAACGTCATCTCGGTCTCGTCGTCGCGCAGCCAGACCCGACCGCTGTCACGGGCGGCCGCGGCGGCCAGCAGCCGGGGGATCGTGCCGGAATAACCGGTCATGCAGTGACGATACTGTGCCCAATCAGAACCGTGCCCGGTCAGAACCGTGCCCGGTCAGAACCGTGCCCGGTCAGGCTCGCGGCGGCAGGCCGCGGGCGAGCACCTCGAGCATGTCGTCCAGCACGTCGGCCGACACCTGGCCGCCGGCCGTCCAGTCGGCCCAGCGCATGCCGATGAAGTTGCCGATGCCGGTGTACATGTACGCGATCACCTCGGGGTCGTACCGCGCGTCGACCTCGCCGACGAGCTGGGCTTGGCGCACCCCGCGGGCGTAGCCACGGGCCAGGCGCTCGTAGTACTCGCGGAACAGCCCGGGGTCGACGAACTCCGACTCGCGCACGATCCGGTCGATCCACGGCCGCTCCGACAGCATGTCGAAGAACGCGCGGAACGCGGCCCGCTCGCGGGACCGCTGATTGTCCGGAGCCTGGGCCAGCGCGGCGCCCATGGCCGACCGCAGTTCCGCGTTAATGCTCCGGACCACGGCCGCGAAGATGTCCGCCTTGGAGCGGTAGTGCGCGTAGAAGCTGCCGGTCGCGATGCCGGCCCGGGCGCAGATCCCCGCCACGCTCGTGCGCTGGTAGCTGCGCTCGGCGAACAGTTGCTCGGCCGCGGCCAGCAGCCGCTCGGCGGGCGGCCTCTCGTCGCTGGCGGCGGGCCGGCGGCTCGCAGTGGCAGGCACGCGCAGCCCTCCGTTCTGTTCTTTCCGAACGCGGCCCGGGGCGGCCGATCCGGGGAGCTTCATCCCGAACGCGGCTGGGCGGCCGGTCCGGGGGCCGCGCAGGCCGGCCGCCCCCGCCAAGGGACGGCCGGCCTCGCTCGTTACGGCGAAGGTATCCCGCTGGCCGGGGCCGCTGGCTGCGACCCGGAGTAGGTCGTGATCGCCCCGCCCGAGGTGGTGTCGGTCACCTGGACCGGGCCGCTCGGGGCCAGCGCCCCGTTCTGGATCACGGCTATGTAGGCACCGGTGATGCCGTTGTGGTCGCTGGAGGAGTACGCGTAGGGCGCCACCGCGACGCCCTGCGGCAGCCCGCCGTTGATCGCGTCAACCAGGTCCTGCCGGGTCGGGTTGCGCCCGGCCTTGAGCATGGCCTGCACGAACGTGTACCCGGCCGCCAGGCCGTACGCCACGTTGCCGTCCAGCGAGTACTTCTTCAGGTACAGGTCATGGATCTTGTTGAACAGCTTGATCCAGGTGTTGCTGGTCGCGCCCAGCGAGGGCAGGTAGCTGTCGGTGATGATGCCCTGGGTGAGGGCGTTGCCCTGCACGGTGGCCCCGCCCTGCTTGGCGAACGACTCCAGCAGGCCGGCCAGGGTGATCGGGTCCGACCCCACGTCGCTGACCACGAGCTGCGGGCTGAAGTTGAGCTTGAGGCTGGTCAGCTTCAGCAGCGCGGTGAACGCGGGCACCGAGAACGACACCACGACCTGGGCCCCGGCCGCCTTGAGCGCGGTCACCTGGGGCGCGACGTTGGTCACGGCCGGGTTGTAGCTCTCCTGCGCCACGACCTGGGACTTCGGGATCTCGTAGTTCAGGCCCTTGACGCCGTCCTGGCCGAACTCGTCGTCCTGGTAGAAGTAGCCGATCTTCTTGCCCGGGAAGTGCTGCTTGATGTAGTTCCCGAGAATCTTGCCCTCGCGGACGTAGTCGAGCTGCCAGCCGAACGTGTCCGGGTAGGTGCTCGGGCTGTCCCAGCACTCGCAGCCGGACGCCACGAAAACGTCCGGGACCTTCGAGCTGTTCAGGTACTTCACCACGGCCAGGTGCGTCGGCGTGCCCAGGCCGTTGAAGATGGCGTAGACGTTGTCCTGCAGCACAAGCTGGTGCACCACGGTCGAGGTGATCGTCGGGTCGTACTGGTCGTTCAGGTACTTGTAGACGATCTTCCGGCCGTAGATGCCGCCGTGGGCGTTGACGTACTGGAAGTACGCGTTCGCCGACGGGGCGATCTCGCTGTACCCCGGGGCCGCCACGCCGGTCAGCGGCTGGTGGCTGCCGATCAGGATCTCGGACTTCGTGATGCCGGGCGCGGACGCGGTGAGCGCGCCGCTGGACGAGGTCGAACTGCCGCCGCTGGAACCGCACGCGGCGACCGTCATCGCGACCCCGGCGATGACCGCGGCCGCCCCGATGTACCGTCGGCGTGATCTTCGTGTGCTTCTCATGTCGTGCCTTCCTCCTGGTGTTCGCTGGCCGGCCTGCGCCGGCGCAAGGCGTTGAACGGCACGGCCGCGGCGGGCGCGGCAGGCCCGAACAGGCGGCGCAGGCCGCCCTGGATGCCCGCCGGGAAGACGAGCATGACGACGATCAGGACCACCCCGTACGCGGCGATCGGCACGCTGGAACTGGCGGCCCCGGAAAAGCCGTGGCTGGCCGCCACGTTGGTCAGGTAGGTGGGCACCAGGACCAGCACCAGGCTCCCCCACACCGCGCCGGGCAGGGTTCCGAGCCCGCCGAGCACGGCCGCGGTCAGCAGGCCGATGGACAGGGTGAGCGTGTAGGCGCCCGGGGCGACGATGCCGGTGACCAGGGCGAGCAGGGTCCCGCCCAGCCCGGCGCAGGCCGCGCTGACCACGAACGCCAGGATCTGCAGCCGGGCCACGTTCAGGCCGGACAGCGCCGCCGCGACCTCGTCGTCGCGTACCGCGCGCCAACTGCGGCCGATCCGGCTGCGGCCCAGGTTGGCCAGCAGGACCAGCGCGATCAGCGCGCAGCCGCCCGTCAGCCAGGCCAGCCAGCGCGTCGGCGGGAACGTGGCGCCGAGGAACGCGGGCGTGTTGACGCTGACCGAAAGGCCCTGGTCGCCGCCGAACAACCCCGAGTACTGGTCGGCCAGGCTCGGCAGGGCGACGGCGAGCATCAGCGTGGCGCCCGCCAGGTAAGGCCCGCGCAGCCGGGCCGCGGCCAGCCCGAAGATCGCGCCGCCCGCGGCCGCGATCACGACGCTGGCCAGCAGCACCAGTTCCAGCGGCCAGTTCAGGTGGATCAGCAGCAGGGCGCCGGCGTAGCTGCCCACGGCCATGAACGCGCCGTTCCCGACGGAGATCTGGCCGCTGAGCCCGATCAGCACGGTCAGCCCGGCCACGGCCACGACGTACGCCGCGACCTCGGCCATCTGGTAGTCGCGGTAGCTGCCGACCTGGATCGACACGACGGCGAGAACCACGGCGACCACGATCGCGAGCGCCAGGTGGCGGAGCAGGGTCATCGTCACACCCTCCGCGCCGACGTGGTGGAGAACAGCCCGGACGGGCGGACCATCAGCACCAGGGCCAGCACCACCAGGCCGTAGACCAGGACCAGGTCGTTACCCAGGTAGCCGCCGGCGTAGCTGAGCACCACCCCGAGCAGGATCCCGCCCGCGACGGCCCCCGTCGGGCTGTCCAGGCCGCCGATCACCGCGGCGGTGAAGCCAAGCACGAAGATCGAGTCCATGCTGTTCGGGTACAGGAACGTGGACGGGGTGACGAGCACCCCGGCCAGCGCGCCGAACAGCCCGGCCAGGGCCCAGCCCAGGGTGAGCACCCGGCCGATCCTGACCCCGAGCAGCCGGGTCACGTCCGGGTTGAAGGCCGTGGCCCGCAGCCGCAGGCCCACCGTGGTGTACCGGAAGACCAGGGCCAG